>NZ_JBYLHY010000022.1:0-148921 GCF_057749925.1 Paenibacillus sp. sgz302191 | reverse complement strand
AGCTGTCTGCCTGGGAGCAAGGTCGCAACTCGAGTCAAAAGGGAGTCGATTGGCAGTTTACTACCTCTGACGCCCGGATCAAATTAAAACGTCTTTATCCACAATTTAAAGACTGATGATGTACTAGCCGGTAGAACAAGATTATGATGGTTGTTACCTTTCACCTACTTTCATATAAAAAAACAGGAATAAAGCGGCATATTATGGTATTATTGTTTGGTAAATATTACAATCCAATTTGAATAAAAGAGATGGTTCTTTCGGGATTTGATATGATGCTCTTAGAAAGGGGCCTTGTTTTCCTTGGAGGTATTTGAATACATAAATAAGAAAGTATACGAAAATTTGGAACGGATCTTGCAGAAACTTGATGATAGGCTAGATTTAAAGCTATATGCTATCGTTTTAGACGAGAATCAGGATTGTAATAAAACAGTTCGAGTTAAAAGTGTTTTAAGTGATGGTCAAGAAATCGAAATCATTCAAGAAGAACTAAACGGCCCAGCGGAGGTTTTAAAAAAACTGGGTTTAGTCCATGAGGATCCAGATACAGATTTAAAGCAATTCCTTATTCAACTTGACACGACAAGTTTTAAATCCAGTTTGCGTCCGATAGGTCATTTATCTGAGTCCAATGTCAGTGAGGATCGAGCCGCAATAGAAATCAATGAGGAGTACCAACTTATACAAGAAACAAATGAATGGAATATTTACTACTCCAACAGTTTTGAGCTTGAAATAGATGATAAACATTCTACTATTAAATACATCCTGTCAATCGAGTATACAGATTCGGTAACACGATATATTTATCTTGAAAGACCACAGTTATCTTTCCTTAGAATGATCCTGGATTATTATTTCAAGGACTATTATAAAGTTTTGAGCGATCAGGAATTGTTATTTATTAATAAGGATACCGAGGATATTGAAATTGAAATCAAGTACAAAGAGAACAGTAGTCAGTTCCTCCAGCGGATGGCCCGCTTATTTTTCGGCAAAATACAAGACTTTATCATAAATGGAGTTAATCTAGACAATGTTTCCAGTACAGATAGTGAATTAACAGAAACGGAAAGAAATCAGTATTATATTAACAACTTGCTTGAAAAAATTGATGGAATTTCTACAAGGACGTATGAAGGCGAGAATCCGTTTGGATGTATGCTGCTCCTCAATACTAGCATGCTGGAAGATAGCAAGCTTGTTAAATATTCAATCAGGTTTCAAAATCATCAACCTATTCATTTAGAAGATGCCCGGCGAATTAGAAAATTACTTGAGCTTACGAACAATGAGAGAGATTTGTACTTGATTGCCGATGATACAGCCATCTATGGTGTGGGTGAAATAGATTGGGGCCAGCTTGGGAATAATCTATTGTTCAAAGTGGAGTTTAAGGGAATATCCAGATATGATCTTCTTCTTGTCACAACGGAGAAGAAGGAAGATACGGACGCTCGTGTTGTGGCAGAAGAAGAAGCAAAAATATTCAAAATGACCATGAACTTAGAAATTGTATCTCGCAAATTAATCAGTATTTCTTTTAAACATCCGGGAATTGGTTCCGGGGGCTTTACGCCTGAGCTTTTTGAACGCACTATGAAAGCTCAATTTAAGGAAGCTATTCGCCCTATCACTGAAAAGGAGATTGAAAAGCTCCGGCTTATCATTCAGAAGGCAACTGAGCAACAAAGCGGAACTATGGTTGTAATTACGGATGACATAACTGCGGAAAGTGAATTGCAAAAGCTGCGAAAACAGTCTACCCCGATCCTTCCTACTGAAATTAGCCCGGCATTCATTAAACATCTCACCTCCATTGACGGTGCGATTTATTTTGACACAACGGGCGCTTGTCACGCTATTGGTGTGATTTTGGATGGACTGGCGCAAGCGAATCTGGGAGACGCAAGTCGAGGAGCTAGGTTTCATTCGGCACACCGTTATCTTGAAAAGTTGAAATCAGATAAAAAAGGGTGCGTCATCGCCATCATTTCGGAGGACGGCATGGTCAATCTGATCCCAGAGCAGGTAAACGAAGCTGTTGTACGTCAGTTGGTGAGAGCAATGATAAGCGATATTAAAGGTAATGATGAACTTAGTGAAGAAACCCTTCAAGACTACGATAGCCGCCTACAAAAAGTTGAAAGCGAAACCACTATAGACCATCACCATTATTTTAAAATAGCAGAAACATTTTTCAAGAAAAATCATTTTCTCAAAGCAGCATATTATTATGACAAAGGCTTGAAGACGTGTGGTCGTTTTATTTTGGAATATAATCGCGCTCTTGCAACTTCTTTTCTTAGACACGGCCAGAGTGATGGAATTTCTGCAGACAGTAAACTGCAAGCTTTCAGAGATATTGTGGAACAAATTGGGATAATATTGAAAATGGCAGACGATTCTGAGATTTATTTTAACGATTATAATCAACGTGCCATTGCCTTACATGGAATTGGGAGACTATCTGACAAAAAGATGAAGACGGTTAATTTCAACAACGCTTTACTTGACTATACAAAAGCAATAGAAATTAGAAGGGGTAATAAATATATACTCTATCGAAATCGTGGGTATCTACACGAAGATATGGGGAATTTACACGAAGCTCTTGATGACTACATAAGTTCCGAAATGGAATTATCAGAGGAAGAAACTCTCAAGTCGATAGAGAAACTTATCAAAAAGAACGTCTCCTTATTTTTACATGCCCTCGCCACTTATTCGGAAAAGAAGAATGATAAGCATGATAGCGAAGGTCTCAAAAAGTTGTTAGAGGAATACGGGATTAAACTGGCCGAAGAAAACCCTGAAGTAGCTGCTGCTTTAGAGCAGTATGGTATTAATCAACAGCTGCCAGAAGATGAATAATTTGAGGAGAAGCAATGGGTACAGAGAAAGCACAACTCATAAAAGTAGGGACCGGACGTACAGATAGCCGATTCGCGGTTATCTTTGTACATGGCATAGGGGGCAGCCCTTACGATACTTGGCGAAAAGATTCCCAATCTCAAACACTAATTGAATTACTGGAACAAGATCCAGCATTAAGAGAAGCGGAATTTTACAGTTATGGCTATCGTACCGGCTTGAAGCCTTGGCAATATGATTTCAAGACAGTGGCAGAACTATTGCACTCGGATATTCAGGTCGATTTGCCTGGGAAGGATATTGTATTTGTAGCACACAGTATGGGCGGGTTAGTGGTACAGCAGTATATTGTGAACCGATACGAGACATTTGATGATATCAATCTAAAAACTGTAAAAGGCGCTGTTTACTTATCGGTTCCTTTTCATGGGTCTGGATTGGCTGAGTTATTTCCAAAATGGTTGGCTAATAGGCAAATAAAATCATTGCGTCGGAAAAATCCACAACTTGCCCTGCTTGAAGGGAACTGGAACAAATATGCTTATAGAGGCGGGACGGAGGCTCTCCCAGAAAATTTAAGGCACAAAATCTCACAGATTGCGTTGCGCGGGGAGCGTGATCGGGTAGTAGCGAATGCATCCTCTACTCCGTTATATTTAGGCGCAGAAGTAGTTGCTGTCGATGAGGGACATTCGAGCATATGCAAGGTTGATAGCAGCAGCACAGTTTATAAGACAATCCGTGATTTCTTGCAGAAGCATCTAGAATATCGAACTACAAGTTCTAAAGCAATGATTTTTCATATACATGGATATGACAAACAACAATATGAAGTCCAGCCACAGATTGAGTTGAATTGGACTGAATATTTCGATGTATATGCATCTCCAAGGAAACTGCCTTCAACATCCGAATGGAGTATTATGGGAAAGGCGTTAGGAGAAGCCGCTGATTATTGGTCTCAGAATCGAGCTGCTACGAAAGGATGCGTACGGGTGTATGCTAGTCTTTGCTTGCCTGGAGGAATTCTCATCGGCAGTAGATTTTCTCAGGCAAGAGGTGCGGTGATCGAAGTAGCGCAAGGGGGGCAAATATGGTCCTCATTGAGACGTGATCCTTCGTATGAAGTGAATACAAAACGAACGATGGGAAACAATTCCGGCGGCAAACGTGCTATTGTGGTACTCAGTGTCAGTAACGATATTGAAAAGACAGTTATTGCTCATTTGATACAAACGGATGTTCAATATGAGCTTCTAATCAATTTGACTCCTCTATCTGGGGCGGGTCAGCGGAGTATAAGCGGTGCGGAGCAGGCAGTCTCATATGCAGTTGAAGTTAAAGCCGCAGTGGATGGATTAAAACAACAGGGTATTGAAAAAATTGATTTATACCTAAACTGTCCATTTGGTGTAGCTGTTTTTGTTGGACATTATTTGACGGTTGTTGGCCCCATACAAGTATATGATTTTATGAATCCTGGATACGCTCCTGCTTGTGTGATATAGGCAAAGGAAGCACCCCGTTTTTCGAAAAAGCCTGCGATTGTGCAGGCTTTTTACGCGAAAGTGGCTCATTTTGGCGAAAAGCCTGCGATTGTGCAGGAATTTTCGATCACAACCGGCCTGAGCCCGTGTATTCGATGAAAAACCTGCACATTTGCAGGAATTTCGCGTTGCCGGCGTATCCACGAGCAAAAAACTGCACTTTTGCAGTTTTTTCATGAATGTTTCGCTGCCAGGGCATCAACGCCGAGAAAAGCTGCACTTTATACGAAAAGAGAACGCAGTAGACCTTATTATTTTCATTCTGTGGGGTAACGTCCACGACGTCATGGGGGTTTTGCAGGTTTTCTCCGCGTTGCCGAGTAGATAACTATCCTAAAGTGCAGGTTTCCCCCGGCTACCTGGATTCATGTCTCTTTTTTCGGTACGCGCAGCGGCTAACGGCCGCATTGTTCCCCCTCCCCTCAACCGTTCCTCTTCCGGTACTCTCCCGGCGTCATGCCGGCATTTTTATGAAACCATTCGCTGAAATAGCGGGGGTTGGGATAACCGACGGCTGCGCCGATTTGGTAGATTTTGAGCTCCCCTTCCTTCAGCAGCGCGATGGCCTTCTCCATACGGAGCTCCGACAAATAGTCGCTGAACACCTTCCCGGTCTCCGTCCGGAACAACCGGCTCAAATAGTTCGGTGTCACATACAGCGCCGCTGCGATTTGCGACAGCTGCAAATCTTCGGAGAAGCGCTCGCCAATCAAACAGACGGCTTTTTTGATCAAATATGACATGGACTCCTCAACCAGGGGCGCCGGTTCGGGCGCATGTTCGGGCTTGCCGCAGATCAGGACCGCTTTGCGCAGCACAACTTCGATCTCCTCGACTTCCGTAGGCTTCAGCAAATAATCGAACGCTCCGAGCCGGATCGCTTCCTGCGCATATTTAAAATCGTCGTACCCGCTCAGAAAGATGACCTTGGCCTGTTCGTCCCTGCTTTTCTCCTGTTCTCTGAGCCTGCTGATCAGTTCCAGTCCGCTTATAGCAGGCATGCGGATATCCGACAAAACGATATCGACAGGCTGCGCCTTCATAAAACGAAGAGCTTCATGTCCGTCCGCGAATACTCCCTTTAAATCGATATCCAGTCCGCTCCAGCCGATATGCTCGCTCAAACCTTCCCGAATCCACGCTTCATCGTCAACAATAATGGCGCTGTAGGATAAGCCTTTCATCGCAGGTCCTCCTTTTGATTGCGAATGTTCGCCTTCGCCGCTATTTGCCGCATCCCTTCAGCCGCATCGCGAAAAGCCTGTTCAGGTGTCGCATAGCCGGAAACGACTTTAGCTATCGCTTCTTCCTCAAGCTCGACCAGGGAGGCGTAATAGGCTGCCGACGGTTCTTTTTGAGCGGATTCCATACTTTTCAAAAGCAGCGAAAAATCCGAACGGACACCTTGAAAAGCTGGGTCGTTGAGGATAGAACGCCGGGCGGGTACGCCGCCCAAGGATGCGTTGACCAAGCCGCCTTGTTTGCCTGTGGCGAACTCCACGAATTTCCACGCCTCTTTCGGATGTTTCGAATGGGCGTTGACCGACAGCATCCAGCTTTGCTGAAAAGCGGATCTGTGCACGGACCCGTCCGATGCCCGCTCGCCGGGAATTAGCGCGATGGCAATCTTGCTCGCAAGCGGATTCCCGCTCTCCTTCATCGACGCATACACGTCATTCCAAAAGGGCGCCGCCATCGCAATCTCGCCGTTCAGCAGCGCCTCCCGGGTTCTCGCTGAGTCCCAGGTCAGCATATCGCGCGGGACGATCCATTCCTGAATGATTTTGCCCATGTAGGCGCCGGCCTGGATCGAATCTTTCGTATCGAACAAAACTTCCTCATCCCTCTCGCGCAGCGTGTCGCCTCCGAACGAGCGCAGCAGGGTCGTGAATATTTTGGTCCGCTCCTCCGGGGCCGCTCCAGGCATGCCAAGTCCCCAAACGGTCGGCGAAGCGGAATTCCGGTTCCTGGAGAACGACTTGGCCGTCTCCAGCATCTCTTCCCACGTTTCGGGAGGCTTCGGAATCAGGTCGCTGCGGTAATACAGGAAGTGCGTGCTGAGATCGATCGGAAGTCCGTAAATAAACCCTCTGTACGTATAAATGCTCAAAAAATCGCTGATATCGAACTGATTGCGATTCGTCATCTCTCTGTCGTAAATGAAAAAATCGAGCGGCAGTATCGCTTTAACGGAAGCGAATTGGGCGATCGAAGTGTTCGGCATCGCGACGACGTCAAAAGTGTCGGAACCGGCAAAAAGCTGGGTGCCCAGCGCCGTAAAATAGCCGTCCCGCCCGATTTCGATGCATTCGATGCGGGTATTCGTTCGCTCTTCGTACAGCTCCGCCAGCTTCCGAACCGCTTCGCCCTCCGTGCCGGTCCGTATCAACACCTTGATGACGGCAGGAGGCGTATGGCCCGCCTCCCCTTCCGACACGTCCATCTCCAGTATGGCAATGCTGCTGATCACCCACAGAACAATCAAAGCTACGGAGAGCGCCAGTATTCTGCTGTATGTCAGACGGTTCATTCGGAATCCCTCCTGCCGGCCAAGTGCGCATGTTCCGGCCGGAACGGGATCAAGACACTCACCGTCGTTCCCGTCTCATCCGAGTGAAAAGAAAGCCCGTACGGATCGCCGAACGCGAATTTGATTCTTTGCTGCACATTGCGCAGCCCTACGTGGCCATGGCCGGCTTCCTCCTGCAAAATGCGGTTCATCCTCCCGATATCGGCCCCTGCCGCCGTATTGTATACGTCGATTCGGATACCGCCCTCCGCGGGAACGCCGTTCAACCGGATTCGTCCTTTCGCCTCGTTTTTGGCGATGCCGTGTTCCAAGGCGTTCTCGACGAGCGGCTGCAGCACCAACGGCATGATAACGCTTCCGCTTATAGCCGGGTCCAACATCAATTCGTAGTCGAACCGGTCTCGGTAGCGGAACGTTTGGATGTTCAAATAATTGTCCACATGCTCAAATTCCTTTTGCAGTGTCGTCCATTCCTGCCCTGCGTTCAAAGTATGCCGGAAAAATTTCCCCAAAGCCGAAACCAGCTTGCTGATCGGCTCCGCCTGATGCTTTTTGGACATCCAGTAGATCGTATCCAGCGTATTGTAAAGAAAGTGGGGATGGATCTGCATCTGCAACGCATGCAGCAGCGCCTCGCGCTTCTCTTTCTGCTCCTTCTCGTTCTCCTTCATCAACTGCTGAATCCGGCTCATAAGCCGGTTGAAATTGTTTTGCAGCACGCCGATTTCGAGAATACGGTTGCTCGTATCGCTTACATAAATATCATCGATGGATCTTTCCGACATCACCTGCGCCAAATCGATGACCGGCTTCGATATGGCGGTAGCCAGCAGCACCGAGACGACACCCAGAATCACAATGCCGGTAATGGAAATGACGGAAAGAAATTGCAGCATATATACATTCGGGCGAAAAATATCGTTAGTCGGGACGACAGCCGAAAGCCTCCATCCGCTCGACGGCAAATTGGCGTAAGCGATCAGCCACTTGTTTTCCACAGTCGTCAGCCCGCTTCCCTCCGCAGGAAGCGCGCCGATCATGGCGCTGAAATCGGCGTCCCGGACAATCGCCTTATTTTGCGCGTAAATGATGGTGCCGTTCTTTTCCGTAAGCAGGAGCGCTCCCATTTGACTGACCTGCACATTGTCCAGCAAGTCCCCGAAGAAGCGGTCGTTCATTCGTATGGCCAAATACCCGCTCAACTCGCCGGTATTGTTGTTAATCACTTTCCTGACAGCGGTAACGGAAGGCCGTACGGCCGAGGGGTAGCTGTTTTTCGAGCGATACAGTTCGCGCTGCTGGCCGAACCATTTCATTTTGAGCGGATCTTCGTTGATTTCTTTGATCATGACGTTGAAGTTGATCATTTCGAGCTGATCGAACGTTTGAAACGTATTGTCCGTAGACAGAATGTGCCGGTCCTTCGTAATGAAATAAATATCGCGAATATGATCGAGCCTGCCCCTGAATAAATCGGAGTAGACGTATTCCTTGAATTTACGGTTCGCCTCTAACAATTGGTAGCCGGAGTCCAACGGTCCGTCCATAAAATCCAGCGGCTTCCGGTAAACGAGCGACCAGGTAAGACGGTCGATTTCGGCAAGATTGTTGTCAAGACTCCGCTCCGTTTGCTCCGCCGTCTGCAGGATCAACTGGCTGACCCGGCTTTGGAAGCTGTCATTTTCCTTTTTGTACGTTATGGACGCCACAACAATAAGGGGAAGCACCATGAGCAGCAAAAAAACGGAGAGCAGCATCCTGCGTATGGAAATCGGCTTCTGAACCTGTCTCAATCGCTGATCCTCCTTGCTTGCTTCACGATGCTTCGTTAACGATGAACGGAGAAAAGCAAAGGAATCTGCTGATTTTCCGCACACAGATTCCAATTGTTTGTTTTTTCCACTTTATTTCATTGTATTAGTTGTTGTTTCTGCTTTCAAGCGCAATCCGGTTCTGCAGCTTGCGCTGGAACTGATCGACAACGACTGCGAGCACGATGACGAAGCCTTTGATCACCATCTGCCAAAATTCGGACACGCCCATCATAACCATGCCGTCGTTCAGCACCCCGATGACGAAAGCTCCGAGGATCGTTCCTCCGATCGTGCCCCTTCCGCCGGAAAGGGATGTGCCTCCAAGCACGACAGCGGCGATTGCATTCAGTTCCCAGGACTCGCCCGTAGCCGGGTGAGAGGCGACCAATTGCGACGATACGATCAATCCGACGACGGCCGCGCAGAAGCCCGACACCATATAGACAAGCAGCTTGACGCGGTTGATTCGGACCCCCGATAGCTCCGCTGCGCGTTCATTGCCGCCTACGGCAAATATGTGCCAGCCGAGCGGCGTCTTTTTGAACAAGTAAGCGGCCAGCAGGCCGAGCGCCGCCATCATGAGGATGGAATATGAAATGCCGAGCAGGCTTCCTGAGCCGAGCGAAGGAAAACCCGTGTTGCCGAGAGCCGGCTTTCCAACCAGATTCGGATAAGTTTCGCCTCCGGAAGTAATGAGCGCGAAGCCGCGCGCTACGTAAAGGACCCCAAGCGTCGCGATGAATGGCGCTACCTGGAACTTGGTAACGAGAATACCGTTGACCGCACCGACTGCAGTTCCAAAAATAACCGTAATGAGCATGACAATAAATACGTTAAAATAAATCGTAATCCCGAACATCGGCAGCTCAAGGCCTTTTAAAATCAATCCCCCCGCGATCATGCCCGCCAGGCCGACAATAGAGCCGACGGATAAATCGATGCCGCCGCTGATAACGACGAAGGTCATTCCGATGCCCAAAATGGCGTACAGCGCGACATGCTTGGAAATAAGAATCAGGCTGTCCGGCGAAAGAAAATTGGGGGCCAGAGCGCTGAAAGCGATCAAAAGCACAATCAGGGCGATAAAAGTGCGCGCTTTTAACAGCAATAGTCCTGCGTTTAAGTTCCGGCCACCCGCCACATGCGAATGCTGCTTGGCTGCTTCCATCATGACTTAGCTCCTTTGCTGTTATTGGCGGCCGTGCCGAATCCTGCCGATGAAGCCCTGACCAGGTTTTCCTCCGTAATGTCGGCGCCGCTGAATTCTCCGGTAATGCTGCCGTTCGACATCACGATAATGCGGTCGGAAATATCGATTATTTCCTTCAACTCCGACGCGACCAGGAGAATGGCCAGCCCTTGCGCGGCCAATTGATTGACGATTTTAAACACATCCGCTTTGGCCCCTACGTCAATCCCGCGGGACGGCTCATCCAGCAATAAAATTTTGGGCGAGGTCAAAAGCCCTTTGGCGATAACGACCTTTTGCTGGTTCCCTCCGCTTAGCGAGAGGATGGGCAGATTGCGGTCCGCTACCTTGATGAACAGCTGTTTGATCTTTTGCGTAATATGCTCGTTCTCTTCTCTAGCCGAAATATGAAAGCCTTTCGCATAGCTGCTTAAGCTGGACAGCGTCATATTTTTGGCGATGGAAAGCGTTTGGACCAGGCCTTCCCGCTGGCGGTCCTCCGGAACATGGGCGAACCCGCGCCGGATTTGCCGCCAGATGGAGCCCGGCACGATTTTGTCGCCTTCAAGGTAAATCGTGCCGGTCGCCTCCGGGTGAAGGCCCATCAAAGTTTCCAGCAGTTCCGTTCTTCCTGCGCCCAATAGGCCGTAAATGCCGAGGATTTCGCCGCGCCGGAGCGTCAGCGAGACGTCCTTCACATAGTAGCCCGCCCCCTTCCCGGGCACGCTCAAACCTTCGATGTGGAGCACGGGTTCTCCGATTTGCTTCTCCGGATTCTCGGCGGATTTGGCGTTCTCATGCCCGACCATGCTGCTCACGATCCAGGGAAGGCTGATATGTTCGACCTTTTCCTCGGCTACGAGACGCCCGTCTCTCAAAACGGTAATGTAATCGCCGATTCGCATGATTTCTTCCAGCCGGTGGGAGATATAAATAATCGATATCCCTCTGTTTTTCAAATCATCGATAAGGCCGAACAGCATTTCCACCTCAGCCGTACTGAGCGAAGAGGTCGGTTCATCCATGATCAGAACATGCAGATCCTGAAGCGCCATCGTTTTGGCAATTTCCACGATTTGCTGCTGTCCGACTTTCAGCTCGCTGACCATCGTATTCGGATCGATCGGATGCTCCAGTTTGGCCAAAATTCGAATCGTTTCCGCTACATGACGCTTGTGATCCAGCACGAAGCCGTAGTTCGTTTTTTCCCGTGCCAGAAAAATATTTTGGGCGACCGTCATGTTCGGGAACAGGTTCAGTTCCTGGTGAATGATGCCGATCCCTTTGGCCGCGGCTTCCCGGCTGTCAGCGAGTTTTATAGCTTTTCCGTTAAACGTAATCGTGCCTTCGCTCGGCTGCTCGATGCCGGCCATTATTTTCATCAAAGTCGATTTGCCCGCCCCGTTCTCTCCGATCAGGACGTTTACTTTTCCTTTATACACATTAAAATCCACTTTATCCAAAGCTTTCGTGCCGGGGTACATTTTCGATATTTGCTCGGCCCGCATACATATTTCATCGGCGCGGACAGCCGCGGACAGTGCATGAAGCGCCATCAGTTCCCCTCCTTCACACGCCCGAGCGCGATGGGGATCACGGTCACGGCGGACCCATCTGCTGTAAAAGCCCCTGTAAACGCGATTTCCTGATTGACCAAGGAATCCGCTTTCGCCGCGCCGATCGCCGTATCGTAGGCTTTTTTGTTGAACGCATTGGCCAACTGCGCATATTGGATTTGGTTTTTGAATTCGTCGAAATTGATAAAAGCCAGGGAGTCCCGGATGGCGGAACCTTTCAAAACCGGGCCGATCGCGAGCCTAATATCCGCTTGGCCGTCGTAAGGGGGGAGATCGAGATCGATGAAGCCCGCTCGCGTTTCGGTATTCAGGGTCAATACTTTCCCTTTCCCCTTCACGATGAAGCTCCAGTTGCTTCCCGCGGTCGCGTTTTTGGTGCCGAACTTGCTTCCCGCCTGATCCGCGCCCGCTTTCAGCGCGTTCAGCACTTCCGTTACGTCTTTCGCATGTTCCCGCATATAAGGGATCACTTCGGAATCCCACAAGGTGTTCACATAACCGTCCGGATCAAAAGTGCTGTCGTTCGCTCCGGCCTTGCTTGCCGCGCCTTCGACCGGCTGGCCGGTTTTGACGACAGTGAAAGGCTTGCAGCCCGCAGCCGCCAGGGCGAACCCGACAAGCAATAACGGCACGGCTATATATGGGGCGATCCGTTTTGCAGGTTTGCTGATCTGTTTCATGACGATGTGCTCCATCTCCTATCTTCGATCCTGCTCCGCCTCCGGGAAGCTCAGTCCCGGCGACTGAGTATCCTGGAGGCGGCAGCGGTAAGTCTCTATTGTTTGAGAGCGAAGTTATCCAGCTTGCCGGCATTGCCCGGCGTAATCAGGATGCAGTCGATCAACTGCTTTTCCTGAACCCCGGTAGCGCCGGTTTTCATATATTTGTCCGCCTGTTCGACGGCCATCTGCGAGGCGAGATAGGCCGGCTGCAGCACGGTGGCCTTAATGTCGCCGGCCTTGATCGAATCGCGCACATCGTTGCTGCCGTCGAAGCCGACGACGATGACATCGTTCAGGCCGGCCGCTTTAAGGGCCGCCATAGCGCCCATAGCCATCGTATCGTTGCCGGCGATGACGCCTTTAATATTTTTGTTCGCCTGAATGACCGACTCCATCTTGGAGTAAGCTTCGGTTTGGCTCCAGTTCGCGCTTTGCTGTGCAACCATTTTCAGATCGGGGTATTGATCGATGACATCGTGGAAACCCTTCGACCGGATGCCGGCATTCGTGTCCGATTCTTTACCGAGCAGCTCGACGAAATTGCCCTTCTCGCCCATCAGCTTCACGAATTGTTCCGCTCCCAGCTGCGCGCCCTGGTAGTTGTTCGAAACGATCTGGGAAACCGCCAGCCCGGAATCGTTGATCTCGCGGTCGATCAGGAAGGAAGGAATGCCTGCATCCTTCGCTTTTTTGACGGCTGCGACCGTTGCGTCCGCTCCCGCGTTATCGAGAATGATCGCGGCCGCTTTCCGCGCGATCGCCGTATCGAACAGCTCGCTTTGCTTGTTCGGATCGTCGTTGTGCGAAAGCATCAGCGTCTCGTAGCCGAGTTCCTTCGCCTTGGCCGCTGCCCCGTCCGCTTCCGACTTGAAAAACGGGTTGTCATGGGACGGAGTAATGATGACAATCAGCTTCGAACCGCCGCTGCCGCCGCTTGGAGCGGCCGGAGAAGACGCGGCTTGAACCGGCGCGGTGCCGGCCGTACCGCCGCTTTGCGAACTGGAAGCCGGGCCGGAGCAGCCGGCAAAAACCAGTCCCGCCGACAAAGTCAGCGCCATACTTCTCAATGCATGCTGAAACATTTTTTTCACTTTGTGGTCCCCTTTGCGAATTAATGGGCGTTGCCGAATTGTAAGCACTTTCAATCAGTATTGTAACCTGCGGAGATACCGCAGAACCATGAGGTGAATCTACACTCTATTCCGATTTTTTAACCATTTCGGTAGGGATGGCTCCGCAATCGCAGATGTGGGTTAGCGCCGCTCCCGCGCAGCTCCCAGCTCGCGGTGTTGCGCTGCATGACGGCGGTCGGTCGACTCCGGGCCGCCACTTCGCGCTGTACATCGCCTAGCGGCCTAACTGGAGGCTCGGCTGCTAACGCATCACCGGGAGCACGCGCTCGCAAAAAAGCAGGCTTGGCAAGCCGAAAGCCTGCGAGAGCTTTGCCGCCCATGGCGGTGCAGCCATCGGGGGTGTAGCCCTGGGCGGTGCGGCCGTTGGCGGCGCTGCATCTGGCGGTGCAGCTTAGGTGGCTCGCACCCGCGCCCGCAAAGCCTGCAAAAGTGCAGGCTATTTCCATCAAAGTGGTTCGTTTCGGCGAAAAGCCTGCGATTGTGCAGGAATTTTCGAAGAAAATGAGCCCGAGCCCACGTATTCGCGAAAAAGCCTGCACTTTTGCAGGAATATCTCGCCGCCAGCGTGTCATGCGGCAAAAAACTGTACTTTTGCAGGTTTTCTTCACGCTGCTGGAAGTTTGTCCGATGAACTCAGTAGAAGGTTGTGTATGTGAAAGGCATGTGTATTGGGAAATGAAGGATGTTGTGCAGCGTGGGAGGCTTATATATGTAGTCATGATTCAGTGGGTATGCTCAAAAGTAACTCCGCCCGCCAGATTCCTAAAGCAGATGTACTATTGGCTCTTGCATGCGAGGTGTTCAACTAGATTGCTCTTTTGCTGGTTTTCTTCGTGCACCCAGGCAGCTGCGCCCTGAGCTCTTGCGTACGAGGTGTTCAACTAACCTGCTCTTTTACTGGTTTTCTTCGTGCACCCAGGCAGCTGCGCCCTGAGCTCTTGCGTACGAGGTGTTCAACTAACCTGCTCTTTTGCTGGTTTTCCTCGCGCTCCCAGGCAGCTGTGCCCTGAGCTCCAGCGTGCGAACTGCTCAACAAACCTGCGCTTTTGCAAGTTTGCCAAGGCCCCTCCCGCAACCGGACTTTCACTGACAAGAAGATACGCGCTTCCAGGCACGCCAAAAACAAAAAGAGGCAGCCTCCCGGCTACCCAAAAAACTTGCAAATTCTGTTAAACATACACCAACTTCCGGACAGCCCCTCTTCGCTGCTTCCAGTTTATCCCAGATACTTCCAACCCCTTACAGCAGCTAGCGCAGCGCTTGCACCGTTTGTTCCGCGTCCGCTTCGCCGCTCGCCACCTGTTCTATACTGTCGGCAAACATGTCGCACATATAGATGAACAAGCTGACAATCTCCAAAATTTCGTCGGCCTCGAACGTTTTGGAAGCGGAGAAACTGTACACATAGCGATAATGAAGCTCGTCCTGTTCGTTGATGCCGAAATGGCCGATTGGCAGCCGCGTGTTCACCTCAAGGAGAAGCGCCGCAACCGCATCGCGCCGGCCTTCTTTCAGGCGAAAAGGCAATGTGCTGTAAATTTGCAGCAGTTGAATCGCCTGAATGTCTTCTTCGTTCAGCGGCAAAAAGCTGAAATGCAGAAAACGGTCCCTGCCCTTCTTGTCCTGCTGAAAGCCGACCATCAGGACGTGGATCGGAATCGCCTCCGACTTTTCCAGCAAATTCACCGCCAAGCCCGCTTCCTCCAAAATATCTTTCAAAAACCCAAGCTGCGCCAAATGTCGCGCATGTACGATGTCCGGCAGCATGTGCCCGCCTCCTATTCCCTTGCAGCCATTGCCGTGACAAGGCTCTCTCTCAGTTTGTCAGGGTCGTTCTTAACCTTCTCCAGCACGAACAAATTTACTCCCGCTGCTTCGACAAAGCTGTGTACCTGTTTATACCGCGCAACGATATCAGCGTCATCTTCATCCAGCGCAGGCAAGTTGTGGATCATGTCGATCAGCAAATCCGCATCTTTGGTGCGTTTTTCGAGCTTCTTCTCGGTCGATTTCTCGGCATTGAAGACCGCCTTGGTAATCCCCCAGGCGCCCGCCTGCGCTGCGCGGTCCCTGCCCATTTGCTTGAGCGAGCGGACAGCGGGCATCGCTGCGGAAACGCCGGCGGCGACGATTTTCAGCGGCGTCCCCACCTGAGCGCCGACTCCTGTCAGCGTGGCGACATCGCCCGCTATTTTGGTCAGTTCAAGGCCGATTTGCAGGCCGGCGCGGTTGGAGCGCTTCACGTTGATCTGCTTCATTTCCTTGGCCATCTCGTACTGGGCAATTTCGTCAAGCTGCTGCTGCGCATCCGGATCGCCCTGGCTCTTTTTCAATTCAAGCTGACGCTTATGTTCGGCGAGCTTCTTTTTATCGACGCCGGCGTTCCCGCCGAACCATCTTTTCGCTGTGATAAAAGCAGCCCCGGCATGCTTGTCTTTGAAGCTGCGCTTCAGCGTCGTCATCGCGGAACGGTTCAAGCCGGCCTTGATGACGTCGACGGTTTTCAGCGCAATTTTCACGCCGCTCACCGCAATGCTGACGCCCGGTATAGCGGTTGACAAAGCAGCGCCCGAACCGGTCTCCATAATCTCCATGATGCCTTTGGCCACTTTAAGCCCCGATTGGGCGGATTGAATCGCGTTGCTAATAATTTCGATCACGCCTTTGGCCTTATCACCCTTGGTCAGTCCGCCCTCTTCCGAGTACTTGCTGTACATGTCATAGATGCCTTTCACCGCCAGCACCGCGCTCTTGACCGCGGAAATCGCATCTCCAACCGTTCCCGCATAGTCGCTGACGATGGATGAGCTGCCGGTGCCTTCCAGGCTGCCGCTCGATTTGGCGGCTTTATCGACGAGACCTGTCGAACCGCTGACCGTTTTGCCGGCCCCTTCAACGATATTGACGCCCTGGGCGGCGTAATTCCATCTTTTATTATGCGCAGTGCGGTCCTGATCGCCGGAAATGGAAAGCGTTTCCTTGATCGAGCTCATAATTTGCAGGATGCCCCCGGCCATATCGGCGGTGTTTCCGACGGCTCCGATGGAACCTGCTTTATGTCCTACGCTCTCATCGCCGTTCTTATCGTAGGCATCCTTCAGATCGTCGGCCGGCTTCCCGAAGCTCTCGCTCACGGTATCCGTCGCCAAAGTCAGCGCCTCCACACGGCCGCTGAACTTGTCCTCTTCCGGGGCCGACGGATTGCGCTGCAGTGCCGATAAGCCGACCGACCGATTCATAATCCGGTTGGCGTAAGCCTGTGTCGCGCGATTTCCCAAAGTACGCTGCATTTGGAGAAAAAACTGCGGCGCCAGAAGCTGCGTTTCGGATGAAACGCCGCTCCTTCCATGCGGCGCCGTACTATGCCGCTCCGCCTGCCGGGCTCCGGCAGCCAGGCCGGCTTGCCGTGAATGACTGAACTGTGCCATCTGCTATGACTCCGTTCTATGATGTGATGGTATCGATCAGGCTCTGCCGCCCCGCTGCTGAATCACATGCGTCAATTCATGACCCAGCAGTTCCTGGCCTTGACGGCTGTCCGGGTTGTATTGCCCAGCCCGGAAAAAAATATCGTTGCCCGTAGCAAAAGCTTCCGCCCCGAGTGATTCATTCAATTGGTTCGCTTTGGCATCCGTATGAATGTTCACACCGCTGAAGTCGGCCCCCATCGCCGACTCCATCTTCGTTTGAACGTTGTCGCCCATCTTGCTGCCGCCGCCCTGCTTTGCCTTAATCTCCGACTCTATGGCAGGCGCCGCCTCAAAACCGTCCGCAGACGGTTTCATCTGCAGCTCATCGCCTTCCAGCTCGTCACCCTCAAGCTCGTCGCGCTGGATCGACTCTGCCGACGGTTTCATCTGCAGTTCGTCGCCTTCCAGCTCGTCACCCTCAAGCTCGTTGCGCTGGATTGACTCCGCAGACGGTTTCATCTGCAGCTCATCGCCTTCCAGCTCATCGCCCTCAAGCTCGTTGCGCTGGATCGACTCCGCAGACGGTTTCATCTGCAATTCGTCGCCTTCCAGCTCATCGCCCTCAAGCTCGTCGCGCTGGATCGACTCTGCAGACGGTTTCATCTGCAATTCGTCGCCTTCCAGCTCATCGCCCTCAAGCTCGTCGCGCTGAATCGAAGCGGAGGCACCGCCGCCGCCCGTTTCCGCGGTCGAAATCCGGTCGGCGACCTCTTTGCCTATCCGGTCGGCCTCCTGCTCGTATGCATCACCGGCAGGGCCTACGGTCAGCTTCGTCTGCACGGCCATCTGCGAGCTGAGCAGACTGCCTACCGCCCGATTGCCCAGCGTCCGCTGCATATTGATAATACCTGCGCCGGGCTGCCCGTCCATCCCGCTTTTGCCCGGGGCGTGCGCCGCTCCCGCTTTTGCTTGCGGGGCCGCCTCCGGCCGCTTGTTCATTTTTGCGTAGTGCGATGGCATATAAATCCCTCCCAAAAGCTTTCCGCCGGAAAGCCGTCATTTTGAGCCGGGGCTGAATCGCCCCTGCCGCAACTGCATGTTTGCGCTCCCCCGGAAGTCTGGCGGGCGGAGTTGCTTTTGTGTCCACCGAGTTCATCGAACAGCCCCCCCGATCCGTCTCTGAGCGCAGCGTCCGTCTTTCTTTCACTATAGCATACTTGCCGGCTTTTGAGGTTACAAATCGGATTGCTGCCGATTCCTGGATACGACGAGCACGGCGATATCGTCAGACTGCACCGCGCCGTCGGCGAAACGGTCCACATCGTCCACGACGCCCCCCAGCAAATCCGGCCCGGCGGCAGCCAGACGCTCCTGCAGGCGCGCCGCCCCATACTGGCGCTGCTCCGCATCCTCGGCCTCGGTAATGCCGTCCGTATACAAAAACAGCCGGTCGCCGGGCGCAAGCACGGCTTCGTTATCCGCGTACGCCATGCCGTCCATCACAGCCAGCGGCAGCCCTTTCCTGCCCTTCAGCGGCTCCACCTCGCCCGTCCGCCTCACGATATACGGCGTGCAGTGCCCGCCGTCGCTGTACAGCAGCTGCCCGGTGCCGGTATGCAGCACCCCGCAGCATATCGTCGCGAACATCGTGGAGTCATCCTTGTACAGCTCCCGGTTGACCTCGGTCAGCAGCTGCCCCGGCGTCATCTCCGCCGTCATTTTCCCTTTGAGCAGCGTCATCGTCACGGCCATGAACAAAGCGGCCGGTATACCTTTGTCCGAAACGTCGCCAAGCGCAAAAAACAAACGGTTATCCCCGATCGCAAAATAATCGTAAAAATCGCCCCCGACCTCGCGAGCAGGCCGAATGACAGCCCTGACCTCCGCCCCGGCAGAGCCGGCAACGCTGCCAGAGCCGCCAGGACCGCCGCCGGAGTCGCCGCCTACGGACAAACTCAGTCTCGGCAAAAAGCTCATCTGTATGTCGCTGGCGATGCGCAGCTCGCTTTCCATCCGCTCCTTGGCGGCCATAGTCGTCTTCAGCGCCACCATCGACTTTTCAAGCGCGTCGTAGAGCATCGCGTTTTCCAAAGAAATCGCAATCGGAGCAGCGATCGATTCCAGCAAATGCAAGTCCCGCTCCGTAAAAGGGCCCCGGCTGCGCTTGTTGAGCACCTGCAGGACGCCGACGATTTCGCCCTTGCTGATCAAAGGCACGCAAAGCATATTGCGCGTCGGATATTCGACCTGCCTGGCCACCTTCGAAGACCAGCGCTCGTCCGAAGCGGCATCGTCGATTTTGACCGATTGGCCGGTTTGCGCGACCCAGCCTGCGATGCCTTCGCCCATTTTCAGGCGAATTTCGCGGACTTCCTCGCCCTTTTCGCCGAGCGCCAGATCGAAGAACAGATCGCCGCTAGCCGGGTCCACCAAAATGACGGACGAAGCTTCCGCATGCAGCAGGCGCGAGGTCGTCTCCATAATTTTTGCAAGCAAATCCTGCTTGCGGATCGTCGCATTCACTTCCAGGCTCACTTCAAAAAGCTGCAGCGTCCGGCCAAGCTCCTTCTCCGCGCTGCGGCGCTTCCGCTCGCTCACCGCCCATGCGCCGACCGCCAAAATCAATAGCAGCAGCATCGCTCCCGGGATTGCGTCCGTCATGCGCGACACCTCCCGCCGCCGCACCTATTCGACAGCATGCAGCGCTTCCGCTTCCGTCGCGTAAATCTGAAAAATCGAGCTGAACCCCGACATATCGAACACTTCTTTGACGTTATCCGACATGCGTGCCAAAGCGAGCCGGCCCTGGATCACCTTGATCATCTTGGCGGCGACGAGCAAGCTTCTCAGACCCGCGCTGCTTACGTATTCCAGTTCATGCAGGTCGAAGACGAACCGGGTTCGCCCTTTTTCGACCAGCTGCATAAAACAGGACTCCAGACTCGCCGACCGGTTCGCGTCCAATCTGCCGGCGATGCCCAGCAGCACGACCTCGCCCCGGATTTGTTCCGTGATATTCATAACAATTCCCACCTTAATCCGGCGTCCGCCGTAGTTTCTTCATCACCAGCACATTGCACTCGTCCGTCCGCTCGTAGCGGATATCGTCCATAACCTGCCGTACAAAATGGATGCCCAGGCCGCCGATGCCGCGCTCATCGATACCGAGGCCGATATCGGGGCCGGGCTTGAGCAAAGGATTAAAAGGCCGCCCGTCGTCGGCGATCCGCAACTCCCAGCCATCGGCAGCGAGCGCAACGTCGATATGAATCGAACGTTTACCCGCCTCCTCCTCCGCATAACCGTACAAAATCGTATTCGTCACAAGCTCGTCGCACGCCAAATTAACTTGATACAAAGTCCGCCGATCCATCCCGAAAGCTTCCGGCAAGCCGCCGATAAAAGCGCCGAGCCGCTGTAGCTCCTGCAAATCGTTGCACAGCACAATCGATGCGCGCGCCATGGATTCGCCCCTTTCGAACGCCGTCCGCAAAGCGGATATCCCGGAGTTTC
Source organism: Paenibacillus sp. sgz302191 (assembly GCF_057749925.1). Taxonomy (NCBI): domain Bacteria; kingdom Bacillati; phylum Bacillota; class Bacilli; order Caryophanales; family Paenibacillaceae; genus Paenibacillus; species Paenibacillus sp. sgz302191. The sequence goes on along the minus strand of NZ_JBYLHY010000022.1, from coordinate 128,609 downwards.
CAGGTCCCCGCTTCCGGCCGTCCTATGCCATTTTCAAAAGCATGTTTTCCAAAAGCCTCACCCGCGCGCTGGACGCGTGCAGCAAGCCGATGCCGATCTCCGGGTACAATCTGACGAGCCGGGACAAGCTTTCCCCCTGCAGCGACAGCACCCTGACCTCGTCAAAAATCGCCTGCGCCGTAATCGAGGACGGCGAACCGTCCAACGCCGTCGTCTCGCCGAACGCCTGCTTAGGGCCAAGAACGCCGATCGTGCCGGCCTCTCCTTCGCCTGTCTCGCTGCTCAGTTCGACATGACCGTCGATGATCAAATACATCGCCGCATTCCTTTCGCCCCGCCGCAGCAAATACGTCAAGTCGGGATGCACCTCTTCGCCTGCGATACCGGCGATAATGCCCAATTCGTCGACCGACAAATCGGCAAACAGCGATACCTGCTTCAAAAAGATCACTTTGTCGAGCATCGATAAAAATTTGCGCTCCTCTTTCATCCCGTCACGCTCCAATCGGCTGAGCGCATGCTCAGCTATTTGTTTCAGCCAGTCGTCGGACCACAGCAGCGCTTCCCGGACAACGGCCCGCGGGTCCGCCGTCCTCCGGTCGTTTCCGCCCGAGTCGCGCTTCAGCAGCTCCAGCAGCGCTGTCGCAAGCCGCCGGTCCCCGAGCCCTTCGGCCAGCACCTCCAGGCCGTTGTCGCGCACTTCCTCGCTCTCGTCCCGGGCCGCTTCGCGCAGTGCTCCGGCGACGCGTTCGTCCGCCAGCCGGGCCATCACGGCCCAGGCCCCGTCGCAGAGCGCGTCGTGCAGCTCGCCGCAGCGCTGGGAGGCGAGCTCCGCCAGCCCATTCAGGCCCAGCTCCCGCAAGGCGGAAGGCAGCGCCTTCTCCTGGCTGGATGCAAGCATGCGGTCCACGCAGCGCTGAACCAGCTCCGCGCGCAGCCTGCTTTCGTCAAGCATGGCGGCGAGCGCCGTCACCGCCGCATTCCATATGAACGGGTTCGTGTGGCCGGCGTTGTCCAGCAGCAAAGGCAGACCGCGCTCCTCCATGGCGATCAGCGCTTCCTGAATCGCTCTGCGCAGCTCCTGATCGGCCAGCGGATACATCGCCAGCAGCTGCGGGATCGCTTCCGCATGCTGCAGCTTGCCCAGGCAGTGCGCAGCGGCGACTTTCACCGCAGGACGGCGGTCCTCCAGCAAGGACATCACCCAGGCCGCATAGCCGTCCAGCTTCAAAGCGGCAACCGCGCGGCAGCCGTACACGGCCCATTCGCCGCCGTTGTCCAGCATTTTGATAATCGCCTCGTCGCACGCCTGATAGCTCTCTTCGCTTTTCAGCGCATAGAGCGCCTTCACGCCCTCGTACACCACCCTCGGGTCGCTATCCAGCAGCTTGACGCGGATGAAAAAGTAAGATTGGCTTTTCAAATGCGTCGCTTTGGAAATCAGCTTCACGCACTCCGCCCGCACTTCCGGGTCTTCATCCTCCAAAAAGGAGGCCACCTGCACCAAATCCTGCACCGTGGCGCCCTGCAAATTCATCGCCCGCAGCACCGCGATGCGGATGCGCGAGCTTTCCTCGCCGATCATGCCGATCAAATGCGGCAAAAAGGCGGAGTCTTTGGCCTTGCCCATCACTTCCAAAGCGAGCTCCCTCACGTAATCGTTCGGGTGCTTTAAATAGCCGAGCATGGCGAACAGCGCCCGGGAGCTGCGAATTCCTCCGAGAAAGGATGCCGCAATATCCGAGAGATCGGTATGCAGCGCCTGCACGCTTTTGACCAGCTCGCGGATGTACAGGTTTCTGCCGAACCAGGCCGTCACCAGCAGCGCAGCCGCCAGGGCGACGCCGATCCAGGCAAGCGGCGCCATGCCGAGCAGTCCGAAAGAATGCAGCAGCGACAGCAGCGAACCGATCAGAATGCCCCCCGAAGCAGCGACGCCCTGGGCAAAATAGCGGTATCCGTCCCTTTGGGAAATCGGCATCATTTTGAAGAATAACTGGTAACAAGGCTCGGCAATGTAGTAGAGCATGATGTAAAACACCGCATAAGACCCGGATACGACAGCAAGCGCCGAAGCGCTGCCGGCCAGCGCCGCCGTCAAGACGAAGCCGCCGAGAAAGATGCCCGTAATCGCAAGCAGCATATTGCTCGCCCCGAGCCAGTTCATCAGCCGTGTCGACACGGTCTGCAGCAGCAGGCAAAACGTAAACTGAATCGCCGTAATCATCCCGTAAAAGGACGTCAAATCCCGTTCCGCCGGAAAGCGGGCTTCCGCCGCCGTAAAATATTGGTACTCGATCATGAAATAGACCGCAGGCATCAGCGTCATCAGCAGAACCGCGCAGAGCAGAAACGGGCTGCGGACAATCTGCTTCCAATAATAGCCCGAGGAATGAACCTCCTCATCGGGAACTGCAGCGGTCTGCGCCCGCATGTCTTCCTTGATTGTCAAGGGCACCAAATACCGGGCCAGCGCTCTCCGAAAAAAAACGAAGCCCAGCCCCATCAAAACCGGCGCCAGCGCATACACCGCCTCCGTGCCGAACAGTTTGCCGACCTCGTGGGCGATCAGGCCCGCCGTAATTCCGCCGGTAGTCGTCGAAGCGACGAAGACCGGCATCAGCCGCTTGGCCTGCTGGGTCGGGCACAGGTCGAAGGCCGTGCTCCACAGCAGCAAAGTAAGCTGCCTCACGACAAAATTCGAGGACAGAAACAGGAACGGATAATAATAGCGAAAATCGATCCCGCCGAGCTTGAAGCCGAGCAGCACGACGCCGTTCAGCAGCAGCAGTGCGATCATGATCAAGTAAAGGGTGCGCATCATTTTCGCTTTGGGCAGCCTGTTCGTCAGCCGAGCCAGCAGCCAGCCTTCCAGCGGCATAACGGCGGCCTCCGCAATGTATACGTAAGGCAGGTACTGAACGCCGAAACGCTGGTTGAACAGCGCCATGAACCCGGTGTAGTTGAGCGATTCGGCGATGCCGCTGAAATAAAAGATAGGCAGCATGACCCATAGCTTACGCATGTCCTCGCCGCGCAGACTGAGCCACCCTCTCAAGCTTGCTTGCATGTTATCAAGTCCAATCTATGTATCGGCCTGTACGCCGGACAGCTTTTTATAAAAAGCGAGCCGCGCTTCACCGTCATAATAATAATTCGGATACGTGCCGATCAATTCAAAGCCGTTTGCCCGGAACATGCGCTGAATCGGCTCATATTCGGGCAAATCGCACGTATACGTGAGCAAATAGCGCCCCTGCACCGACCTGACGAAATCTTCCAGTGACCGGAACAAAATTTTCGCCAGTCCGTGCCTGCGATATTCCCTGTGCACCGCCAGGTAATCCCATAAAAAGCCGCCGGATTGATGCTCGTTCTCCTTGCAGCTCGTTACGGCGATGAGCTCGCCCGCTTCATTTTCCACGAACCAGTGCCGGTGATTCCGCTGCCGCAAGCTTTCCAGCGGCGCTTTGCGAAAATGCTCCATCTCGCCGGGGGTATGCCGTTGATCGTCAAACGACATCGCCGACAAATAAAATTCGGTAATCCGCTGCGCATCTTGTTCTGTCGATAACTCGATCACCTTCATCGAAGTGCTCCCTCTCTTTTTTTAAGAAACGGATAACGTTCCGTTCCAATCCTCGGTCGTCCCATCCCGGAAATACTCGTCGCACACGTAAAAATACAGCTGGGCCGCTTTATCGTGGCGGTTTTGCTTGATGACCATCAAAAAGGCTTCCCTTGCGTCGTAAAAGCGCCCGACCTGGTAATACGTGACGGCTTGCTCGAACAAAGCTTTCGTTTTGTCTTTCAAAGCTCTTGACGTGTCAGGATCGCCATGGTACACGTCATACAGACGGAGCGGCTCCTTCATGCCCCCGACCTGAATCATTCCCAAGCTGCGGTACTTGAAGGCGGAAGGCTCGTCGAGCGCCTGCACGACATGGTCGGTAATCAAAATCGAGGCGCCCAGCGGCTCGGTCAGCTTTTCCAGCACTGCCGCCAGATTGACGCCGTCGGAAATGACGTTGCCCTCCAGCCGCTGCTCCTCGCCGATAATGCCGAGCCGAAGCGGACCTTTGTGCAGGCCGATGCCCAGCTCCACCGGCTTGTAGCCGACTTTGGCGCGATGCGAGTTGTAAATATCGAGCTCCTTGCGCATTTCGATCGAAGCGCGCAGCGCCTCGTCGGCCCGGTTCGGGAACAGCGCCATGAAACCGGCGCCCAAGTATTTGTTCACCAGTCCCTGATTCTTGCGGACGTAAGGGCCGAACCTTTTCAGAAACGAATTGACGAAGTTGAAATTTTCCTCAGGCGACAGCCGCTTGGACAGAAAGTAAAAATTGCGGATATTAAAAATCATGATGGACATGTTCTGCTCCACCTGATCGCCGAGCTCGACGTCGAGAATGCTCTCCTTGTTCAAAAACCGCAAAAATTGCTGCGGCACGAACCGGTAGTAGGACTGGCTGAAATTTTCCACCTTCGTAATATAGTCGCGGATGTGCGCCGCCATCGTATTGACGCTGTCGCCCAAATCCGATACTTCGTCCCGGGTATTGATCTTCACGACCGTGTCCCAGTTCCCCTTCGCAATCTCGCCGACGCTGTTGCGCAGCTTGCGGATCGAGGACAGCAGCACAAACGTCATGAACATGAGCACGAGCAGGAGCCCGATCGAAATAAAGACGATGTTGCGGATAATCGACTGCAGGACAGCTTGACGGTGCTTCACGAAGCCGTCCATATTTTTGTCCGTTTCGAACACGCCGACAATCTGGCCCGATGAATTGTAAATCGGTGCGATCGCGTACATCCAGTAGCCCGAGAAATCCTCCCACTGGCCCGTGGCGATCTTGCCTTCCCGCACCACCTGCTGGTTTTGCGGAGTCGGCGGGAACGGGTTGAACATATGCATGCCGTCGTCATCTTCCAAAATCCGGTATATTTGCCCGTTTTCGTACTTATATACCCCGATGTAAAAGCTCTGATTGTTTTCCTGTCCGCTGTTGTCGAAGACGGTTTTTATTTTTTGCCGGAACGACCGGTACGCAGGTCCTTGGTAATCCAGCGGGGAATCGATGCTTTCCAACTGGTCGCCGTCGATCAGATTCGGCCCGTTTTTGGCCAGCAGCGCAAGCTCGTTGAACGTTTCGTCTTCCATCTTTTTGGAAAAATTCGTGTAAATCACCATCGAAAGCAAAATCATCGAGGCCGCAATGACAGGGATCACGATTAATATTTGTTTGAACATCAGCGGCAGTCTGCGCTGCAAAATGTTGTAGTACAACAGCTTGACGGCATACAGCAAAAGCAGCGCCCCGGCTGCGGCGACGGACCATACGGCGATTCTGTGCGTCATGAGGGACTTGCCGAGCGCCGCTTCCGTCAATGCGGGAGTGAGCGTGCCGTCAGGCAGCAGCCGGTTGATCTGCGACGCCTCCACAATGACCATGCTCCCGTCGGGGGAAACGCTGTTCATCGTGGCCGTGAAGACGATGCCCGAGCCGCTGTCCGCCGCTTTTTTCTCCGTAAGCAAAGCTTCGAGAACGTAAGGATGGTTCGGGTCGAGCCTGCTGATCATTTTGCCCGTGAAATCGATAAAAACGAGCCTTCCCTGCTGATCGATGTGAAAGCTCTCGGGGAAGTTCCGGCGCGTCCGGTCGACGCCCGGCACAGGATACACCAGCTCGGAGCGCCCGTCTTCGAACGCCCGGTAAATCTCTCCGCTGCGCGTTGTGTAATAAATCTGTCCGGGCTGCCAGCCGTCCGCTTCGGACACGTATTTATGCTCCGGCAGCTTGACCGTGTAGACCCGCTTCGGCTCATCGCTTCCGACGGGAACCTGATACAGCGCCAAGCTGCTCTCTTCATCGTTAAAAAAGTACAGCGTCTCGTCCTTGATCTGCACATTTCGCAAACTGCCGATCCGGTACCGTTTGTTGTCAGAGTCGTTGTATTCCTCCGTGAACAAGCTGCGGTCAAACTGCCCGTCGGGCATATACCTGACGATTTGCTCGGATTTGACCGTGAGTCCGTAAGGATCGAGCAGCGTACGGATCGCGTACAGGTAGCCCCGGTCATCGGCAGCCATATCGTTGAACCTGTAAACTTCCCCGTTTTTCCCGACGTCGCTGGAAATGGAATACTGCAGCACTCCCGCGCTGTCCAGCTTGTGGATCATTTTTTTCGCATTGTCGATGACATACAGATTGTTATGTACATCCGCAACGGCTTTGGATAAGCCGTCGAACGGCTTGCTTTTCTGAAAAGGGCTTTCCTCCAGCATCGCCCGCTGATCGTACAAGTAGACTCCCGCCGCCGCCAGGAGCAGCAGGACGAGCAGCAAGGCCGCGATAGACTTCTTCATCGTTCGTTATCCCCTCGTTATCCGGATGATTTGTGCAGACGCATTCCAATCCACGTCAAGTCCCAGCGATTCTGAAATAAAACGCAGCGGAACGTAAGTTCGTCCTGCCAAAAGTACGGGCGGGGCATCGATCTCCACCGGTTTGCCGTCCATATAAGCCGCTGCGCTGTCTATCGTGCAAGTTACCGTCGTGTACTCCGTGCTTACGGTCACGGTATTGCTGTCCGCATCCCAGTCCACAGCCGCTCCGAACGATTCGGACACGGCCCTGACGGGCAAAAAGGCTTTCCCGCTTATTATAACAGGAGGAACCACGAATTGGATGGATAAATCTGGAGAAATCACGTTTTGCGCGGAAAAAATCTGCGCGTCCATGCCCGCAGCGGAGGCATCCGCCGCGATGACCGCGGAAGCGTCCGAGAGCGCCTGCATTTGCTCAGGCGTGTACTTGTCCGCTTCCTTCTGCTTGATCTGCGCCAGCAGCTGCTCCTCCTGCTGGCGGACCGCAAGCTCCGCTTGCTGCTGCGCCCCGCCCGGCGGCGGCTCCGGCTGGGCGCCCTGAAGCGCAGCCAGCAGTTCCTCCGCTGCGCCGAGCCGGGCGAACAGCGCCTCCTTCTCCGTCGACGCGATCGCCTCGTCGACGGCCTTGCCCGAGCGGGTCAGCGTCGCGACCCGCTCCGCGTCCTGCTGCGCCTGCGCTTCGCCCAGCGCAGCCGCAAGCTTGTGCTTCGCTTCTCCCAGCGTAGCCAGCCCTTCGGATGTGCCGTGCTGCACATCCGTCAGCCGCGCCTGCGCCGCCAGAAGCTGCTGCAGCTGCGCTGCCGCCGCCTTGGCGTCGCCCGCGGCGATCGCCTGCTCCAGCTTCTTCTGCTGGAGCGCGGCTTCTTCGGCCAGCCGATCCTCGCTGGCCTTATCGCCGCCACTGCCCGCCCCGCCGCCTCCGGGCGGGGTCTCGCCCTCCGCGGCCAGCGCCTGAATGAGCGCGTCCGGATTGTTCACCAGCTCCATCTGCCGCAGAGCTGCCCCGCTGTCTCCCTTGCGCAGCGCCTCCAGCATGGCGATCTGCGCCTCCGCGTCCTTGAGCTGCACCGCAAGGTCGGCGATTTCCGCCAGCTTTTGGCTCGCTACTGCCGTGTTTTTTGCCGTCTCCAGCTTCGCCTTGTCCGCCTGCAGCGCATCGATCTCCTTCTGCAGCTGCTCAGGCGTTTCTTTGGAAGCGATGGCTCCCGGCTGCGCGATTTCCACGGTCACCTTCAAAGTGGCCGCCTGCTCCTTCGACAGCGCGGCGCTGCCTGCCGGACCGGCTATCGCCCCCGGGTCTACGGCATTGTCCATGCCGAACCAGACCGCCCCGGGCTCATCCGCTTTAAAAAACATCCCCTGCCCCGACTTCGCCATCGTCGCCGCAGCGGCGTTATAGGCCGCGGGCGTCAGCGCGTCCAGCCGGATTTGATAGGAACCGATGATGACGGTTCCCGAGCCGCCGCCGTCGTCCGCTTGCGCCGGGGGTGCGCCGCTGTCCGCCGGCGGAACGACCGCCAGCGTGCCCGAACTGCCGTCGCCCGCAAGCGGCGATTCGCCGACGGCCTGCCCTTTTTTGTACAGAACGACTTTCAAATCGTCCGGTTTGCTGAACATAAGCGTCAAATAGCGGACCGGTTTGCCGATCTTCGCCCGCTTGCCGACCGCCTTGCCTTCCTTCGTAAACACCGCGTATTCGTCAGCGCCCAGCTTTTTATTGACGGTGAGGCTCAAGTCGCTAAGCAGCGGCCCTACGGCAGGCTTGATCCGCCAAGTCCCGGAAGGCGCTTGCGGCTTCTCCGGCTTGACTGCGGCCAGACCGTCGTCGATTTCTTTATAGGGAAGAATTCCCGGTTTGACTGTCCTTTCGACGGCCCCTCCCGTACCTGCGTTCAGCTTGTCCAGCGCCAGCCTGTAGCCGATTTGCGCCGACAGCACCTGGCCGTCAGCCTTGACGGCGGCGTCCTTGTAAGCCTGCAGCTCGCTTTCGGCCATCAGCCCCAGCTTGCGCTTTTGGCCGGCTTTGTCGAGATCGCTTGCGGCTTTGTCTTTGTCCCGCAGCGCCTGCGCGTAGCTTTCCTCGACGCCCTTGGCCTCCAAATACGATTGCCGGACCGCCGCAATAACGCTGTTGCGGCTTTCTTTTTCCTTCAGTACCGCCTTATTCTGCTCCATCGTAGCGATCGGAAGCGCATCCCGCAGGTCGTCCAGGTAGCGCAGACCGTCATACTCGCCCTGCAGCAGCGATTTCGGAATCGGAATAAAGCCCAGCAGCATGAAATACCCTTCCCAATCCTGCTTCACCCGCTCCAGTGTCGTCTCATAACCCGCCAAAAAAAGCTCCATATCGATGTCCTGCGCCTTGTACATGCCGTCCATCACTTTCATTCGCGCCGCGCCGAACTTGGAGCTGTACAGATCGCGGGCCGCATCCAGCTTCTGATCCGCCAGACGCCGGTCGGCGGCGTCCTGGAGCAGGCTGAGCGACGTTTTTTGCGCGGCGCCGATATAGACGGGAAGCTGCTTCTCGCTCAGATCGCCGTAATCCGGTTGAAAAGAGAGCTGCACCTTGTTTTCCATGTCCAGGCCGAGCTTCCCGCCGAGCGCCAGACGGCTCGCTTTGGCGGTCAGCTGCGCCTGCTTGTAGTCTGAGGCCGACTGCTCAAGCGCTTTATCCGCCGCTTCCTGTTCCTCCGGCTTCGCCAGGCCGTACTTCCGCTTCGTCTTGACCGCATCGGCGGCGCTTTTGGCGCCTTCCGCTTTTTGCCGGCTTGCCTCCTCGCCCGCCGCGTCCTGATAGGCCTGCAAATATGCCTTTTCGACATCAAATGTGACCTCGATCCCAGCCTGCCTCAACGTCTCCTGGGCCACGTACAGCTGCTTCTTCGCCTCCGGCACTTTCATCCGCGTGTTCAAATCCTGGCTCAAGTTGCGCGGCTTGGCAAAAAGTCCCGAAGCCTTCGCCTCCTCCGCCTTGACCGCATGCTGCGCCTGCTCCAGCTCGATCCGCTTCTTTTGTACATCCGTCTTCGCATCGCGTATCTGCGGGCTGATCTTCAGCCCCTGATCGATGGCTTCCTGCATCGTCAATGCCTTGACGGACGCGGCTAATGCCCGCGGAGCCAGGCTAACCGCCGGCGAACCGGCGACCAGCAGCAGAACAAGCCCCGCCCTGACAACTTTGGCAAGTAACAAACTGAATCCCTCCGCTCAAAAACTCTATTTCCATAGTACAATATATCTACCTTTTGCGGCACTCCTCTTTTAGCTAAAAATGATAAAAAAACTCGAATCCGGCGGGAGGGTTCGAGCTTTATTCGGGATGATGGAATATCACCGGGATAAAATTTAAATCTGAAATCACGGATTGTTGAAAAAGTGAGGACACTTTGGTCGACCGACCGCCGTCATGCAGCACAACACCGCGCGCTGGGATCTAGGGTTCGGGAACCAGAGGGGACTGTTACAACCCTCCTCTCCCGGTGCAGGTTGCGGTGTTGCACAACCAGGGGGAGGCATTCGGTCGATTGGAAGGGGGAAAACCTGCGAAAGTGCAGGAATTATCTGTGAAAAAGGCCCGAAATGGCGAAAAGCCTGCGATTGTGCAGGAATTTTCGATGAAAATGAATCTGAGCCCATGTTTGCGGCGAAAAGCCTGCACATTTGCAGGAATATTTCCCGGGCAACGTGTCATCGATCAAAAAGCTGCACTTTTGCAGGCTTTCTTCGCGCTGCCAGTTCGGAGCAATAGTCTTTGAATTTGACCGTTTTCGCCTCGACCCTTTGCCGTATTTGATCCATAACGCCTCCGGTCTCGCTCGCCCGCTTTGGCGGCCGTTAACGTTTCATCAACCCCGCCGCGACCGGAACATCCGGTCAAGATCCCGATCAAGATAGCAAGCGCAAGCACCACGATCCCTCGTTGTTTCATTGCATTCACTCCGTTAAGTTCAGAATGGACGGGTCTTCGAAGAATGGGATACGCGAATGGCTATTCGCAATAACTTGTCATACGATGACGAAAATATAGAAACAGGTCGCTTTCCGCCAACTCGAATCCGGTAATCCGTTGCTGACGGCATTTTTTTCTAGTACTATGAAACTATATGTCAAGAGGAGAGATCGACATGGGAAATCTCGTATGCGGAGGAGCGATGCTCCAATGTTCGTTCGGCGCCAGCCCAAGTTTGCTGATGGTGCTTCCGGTCAATAGCGTCATGACCTCGATGCCCATTGCGAACATTATGGACAACAAGCCTATGGTGAACATTTTGCCCTTCGGCATGTGCAACTCCATGGCCAATCCGACCGTAGCGGCCGCTACTGCCGCCAGTTTCGGCGTGATGACGCCGATGCCCTGCGTGCCCGTCACTGCTGCGCCCTGGGCTCCCGGATCGCCGACGGTGCTTGTGGCGAATATGCCCGCACTGGGCAATACTTCCAAATGCATGTGCAACTGGGGCGGCGTTATTCAAATCCAGCAGCCGGGACAAATGACCATTCAGGTCCCTTGATTTTACCTAATTCGGAGGAGTGAACAAGCTTGGAGATCCAGCCGGTCAAAACTGTGGAAAAAGTGCTGAAACCTGTCGTAGCCCCCTTCCTGGGACACGTGCTCAAATGGCTGGCGGTCGTCGGCAAGCTGCCTGCCATGGCGATTGCCAAATTGCAGCAGTTTTTGCGGCAAATGCTGCAAACCCGCGAAACCTCACTGAAAAACTATGTATTGATTGGTTCCTACTACGTTTCCAAAAGGCTGCTCCTCTTCATCGTCTTGTTTGTTCTAGTCCTTATATACTTCATCTTCATCCAGCCTCCGGCAATCGTGAACAAATGGCTCAACCGCCTGCCGGTTCTCCAGGAAAATACCCCGAAGCTGTCCGCCTACTCCGGCCCGGCCAAGGTGGTCAGCGACGATGCGAACAGGCAGTCCCGGTATGTCGGCGATTTGGTGGACGGGCTTTATGCCGGCAAGGGCAAGCTCTACAACCCCGGCGGCACGCTGATCTATGAAGGGGATTTTGATAAAGGCCAAAAATCGGGCAGCGGCACGCTGTACGACGAGCAGGGCGGCATGCTGTATAAGGGGGCTTTTGCCGGAGACGCTTTTAACGGCGCGGGAACGCTTTACTACGGGGAGCAAAAAGTGCGCTACATCGGCGAGTTTCAAAACGGCAAGTTCGGCGGCGCCGGGAAACTGTTCTCGACGGCCGGCGACATTCAGTATGACGGCGCTTTTAACGCCGGACTGTACAACGGAGCGGGCAAGCTGTTCTCGCCATCGGGCACCGCCCTGTACGAAGGCGAGTTCGCCTCCGGCGAATACAACGGGGCCGGCAAGCTGTTCGACGGCAAAGGGCTGCTCATCTACGAGGGCGGCTTCAAGAACGGCCGCTATTCCGGCGAGGGCACCGAGTATTACCCTAGCGGCCTGATGAAATACAAAGGCCAGTTTCTCGTGGGCCAGTATGGCGGAGAAGGCGCCGCTTTCGACGAGCAGGGCGTGCAGCGTTTCAAAGGCACGTTCCAGAGCGGTGCGCTGAACGGCGCCGGCGAAGCCTATGACGAAGCCGGCAAGCTCGTCTATCAGGGCCAGTTCAAAGCCGGCGTCTATGACGGCATCGGCACTTTGTTCGACGCGGACGGCGCGCCGCTGGTCAAAAGCTTTTTTGCAGGCGGCCGCATCAGCCTGCAAAGCTTTATCGGCTTGCCCAGCAAGAAGGTCGAAGACCTGCTGGGCAAGCTGGCCGAGGTGACGCTGCAGGATATCAGCGTCACCCTCGCGGGCCAGGAGGCGGCTGCAAGCGCCTCCGCGGATTCCGGCGGCGCTGCCGGCGAAGCCGCCGCCATACCGGCCGCGCCATCCGCGCCGGCGGCCGGCCCGGATGCATCAGCACCCGTGAAGCTGCTGATGAGCTATCCCGGCTACCAGATGTCGCTGCTGGTAGAGCCTTCCAAGGACAACCCGAAGGAGGCCGTTGTCACCTCCCTCGCGATCTGGGGCAGCAAACCGCTTGCGGTGCTGCAGCCTGCGATCGAGACGATCAAGAAGCGCACCGAGCCGAACGACGAAGGCTACCGGGTGATGGAACTGCAAGCTCCCGCCGATGGCGGCGCGTATACGAACAGCTATTACAAAGACGATTTCCTGTTCACGTTCACCTATTTCCAGAAAGCAAAAACAGCCCACCTGCTGCAGGTGAGCTCGTTGAAATAATTCGCATCCCCCTGCCGGCTTTCCCCGGCGGGATTTTTCTTTGTTCATCCATGCGGGCAGTGCGTCGCCGCCGGATCATTTTGATAAAAAAAGTTCGGTTTCTTCTCCACATTGTCGTAGCCCCGGTGGAAAATATGCGTCGCCGCCGGAGACATCGGCGGAATCAGCCAAGTCCAATCCCCCGTAACGTCGCGCCCCGCCTGCCGCTCCTTGTCCTCGAACCGCATAAACTGCTGGGCGGCCGTATGGTGGTCCACGATCGTGACCCCGATCTGCTGGTACGAATGCAGCACAGCCGCGTTCAGCTCGACGAGCGCCCGGTCCTTCCAGAGCGAAGCTTCTTTGCGCGTGCTGAGCCCCATCACTTCAGCGACCTTTGGCAGCATGTTGTAGCGCTGCGTGTCGGCCAAATTTCTCGCGCCGATCTCCGTGCCCATGTACCATCCGTTGAAAGGCGCCGCCGTATAGTGCAAACCGCCGATTTCCAGCCGCATATTGGACACGAACGGCACGGCATACCACTTCAGCCGCAAATCGGCGAAGCCGGGAATATCCGGATGAACAAGCGGCACCTCCAGCACCAGGTCGCGCGGAATTTCAAACAAACGCGGCTCGCGCTCCCCGATTTGCACGACAAGCGGCAGCACGTCGAAGTGCGTGCCCGGCCCTTTCCAGCCCAGCGCTTGGCACAGGGCCGTGATGCGCAGGGAGATCGGATCCCCGACGATGCCGGATTCCGTTTCGTAGCCCGCATAACGGATCAACTGGTCGTTGCGGATGCGAATCGGCCCCCCAGGGTCTGCCGACGGCCTGAAAACGGTGATCATAGGCCGGATTTTGCCGCCGTTCGTCGCCGTTTCAATATGGCGAAGCAGCGCATCCGCAACCGCTTCCTCCGTGTCGGCCTCGCGGGCGTCAATCACCTGCAGCGTATCCACGAACAGCCGGCCAATGCAGCGGTTGCTGTTGCGCCAGGCCATTTTCGCCCCGTGCTTCAACTCCTCCTCCGTATGCGTGTAGCAGCCAGTTTCGGACACATCCCGGCTAATTTCCCGAATGCGCCGCTCGACGTCTTGCGCCGATTTTCCCAGCTCTCCGTAACATTCCTGTATGAACTGTGAAGCTTCTTCGATGAGTTGACTCTGATCGTGCATGAAGCAAGCTTTCATAAATATTTACACCTCGTTGCTTACAATCATATCAAATTCGCGAGCTCATGAAAAACTCGACTGGATTGCCCGTGCCCTACGGGTGCTTTTTCTCACCGTCGAAGGCTGGAGAAATGCTGTTATCGGTTGCAGCCGGCTCCCCGGCATAATGGCCGCACCTCATCCTTGGGCAGGACGGTCTATTTACGTTTCCGGAACACGACCGGAAGTTGGCTCGATAAACCCATGGCTAAAGCTGGCACCATCAACAGCAATGCGCAGAAAACTTGCAAAAGTCTGGCCGCTGAGAAAACCGTACATTGGAGAGGTGCATCCCTATTAACGTGTAGTAAACCATGCAAAAATCAGCTTGGTGATAAAACGACGGGGCAGAGGAAACCGGAGAGGGCGCCGCCGTTCTTCCCCAACCCACGCCTCTCCTGCACGAGTTGCAGCGCAACACACCGGGCGCAGCTCCTAGCGCGCGGTGCTGCGCTGCATGACGGGTGGACAAGGCGGCTTGGCAGTGGAAAAACCTGCGAAAGTGCAGGTTTTTTCCATAAAAATGCCCTATTTTGACGAAAAGCCTGCGATTGTGCAAGAATTTTTGGCGAAAATGAATCTGAACCCATATTCGCTGCCAAAAGCCTGCACATTTGCAGGAATATTTCGTTGCCGGCGTATCCATCGAGCAAAAACTGTACTTTTGCAGGTTTTCTTCGTGCAAGCAGGCAGATTGTGCAACCGGCTCCGGCTCGGGGGTACCCAACAGCCTGAAATCTGCAGTTATTTCAGTATACACCTTCGGCTAGTCAAACGGCTTAACGAACGGTTGCGGCGCCGCCTTTAAACCGAGGCGTGAAACCCGCTCCCACCCCGAACATGGCAGTTCTCATTGCCCCATGTCTAAAAATTACCGCTAAACCGATCCGGCACGTATTCAATTCTGGAGTCCGCCGCGAAAACCAGCTGTCCCGACTCTGCCGAATAATGTACGGACCCTTCTTTGACGTAATACCATATTTTGCGGGTAGGCTGGTCGTCGAACTCTTGAAACACGAACACGTTCAGTTCGTCCTTCCACTTCAAAAGCTCTTCCATGGCCGAATCCTCCGGCGCCGTCACGGCAAACGTCCAGCCTTCCCCTTCCTTTTGAATGTCATAGCGGACGGGCTGCTTTCCCGAATCGATAAAAGTCCTGCCTCCGACCGCATGTTTGATCAAAAAAGTTTCCTTCATAGATGTTCCCCCCTCATTACGGAAGATCGATCAGCATAAAAAAGCTGTCTTCGCTCGCTTTAATTGTCAACGAGGACTCTGATTCAATGCGCGCCGTGTCCCTTTTGTCCAACAGGTTCCCATTCACGCTCACGCTGCCTTCAATCGTAAAGAAAAATACCCTGCGGCCTTCTTCCTGCCGGAACGCAAGCTCTTTCTCCCGATCCAATCTGCTCAAATAAATCGTCATGTCCTGATGAATGCGGGACGCATGCTCCGACCCTTCGGGCGACACAACCGCCAGCAAAGCGTTTTGCAGCCGCTCCGCTTCGTACGTGCTCGTTTCAAAAGATGGCGTCAGCCCGCGCTCTGAAGGCATGAACCATAATTGCAAAAGACTCAACGGCTCCGTATCGGAAGCGTTGTATTCCGCATGAATGACGCCTGTGCCTGCGGTCATCCTTTGCACGCCGTTCGCGCCGGTCACGGCCACATTGCCGAGACTGTCCTCATGCTTGATTTGTCCGCTGAGCACGATGGTGACGATTTCCATATCGCTGTGCGGATGCGGCCCAAAGCCTCGGCCGGCGGCAATATCGTCATCATTGCATACCCGCATGACGCCGAAGCCCGTATTGTCCGAATCAAAATAATCGCCGAACGAAAAATTGCGGTGGCTGGTCAGCCATCCGAGATCGATGCCGCTGCGCGACGCTGCCGGGTAAATTCGAATCAAGGTAAAATGCCTCCTTCAAGCGGAAAAATGTTGGTGTTGCAGCTTACGGCTTAATTGTAACCTTTTTGGCTACAAATACAAAGCTGAAATACGGTTACCTGCCCGGCCGGCCCGTTTGAAACTTTTGCAGGCCCGCCTCCAAATTTTCATAAGCCCATTTCCGGTGGTTGTCGTCTTCATACTGCCGATAGGCACATTCAATCCACAGCACAAGATCCAGATAAAGATCGTACAATGCTCTGCGCTCCCGCTGGGACGGTGTTTGGACGGACATCCCGCAGCCTTTTTCAAACGCCGCCGACTGTTCAAAATGGCTGAAATAATGCTCCATCAGCGGGTCGGCCCATAACGCTCTTTCGAAATCGATGATGCCCGAGATGCGGCCGTCTTGCACGAACACGTTTCCGTTCCACAAATCCCAATGGATCAGGCTCGGCGTTTGCACTTCCTGCAGGACGTCAAGACTGCTTTTGGCGATTTGCTCGATTTCGCCGTAAGGTCTGGGCAGCTCCACCCCCGCATCCCGCCCGTCGGCAAGTACATCGCTGAACATCCGGTAAAAAGCGTCGGCCCAAGAAGCGCTCAGCCGCTCTTCCTGCGCATAATAGCCGAACCCGGGACCGCGGTATTCATTTATGATCCGGTTGCAGACGCCGATTTCATGCTCGACAGCCTCTTGTTCCTGCTGCGTCAAATCCGCTTTGATTTTGCTGTAGGGCTCTCCCTGAATGCGCTGCATAATAAAATATTCGGAGGCGATCAGGCTGCACGAATCGTCATGTCCGTACACCGCGGGGATTGGCAGCGCATTCAATTTAGCCAGCAGTTTCAGGACCGATACTTCGGTCTTCATCATATTTTGCTCACATCGCATAACCCGCATCGACTGCGCCGGAGCCACTTTCAAAATAACCGTCTCCCCGTCGTCCCGAGTAACCGCATATGCCGTGTTGGCCCATCCGTCCGACAGCTCCCTCGCTTCGACAGCCCCGCACCCGAAGCAATTGCGGATAATTTTTTGAATATCCTCATGCGTTAATTGGCTTTTGAAAGAACTTCTCACCCTTCGCCACTCCTTCACTATCAAAAAAACGGGCATAAAAATAAAACTGCCCCATCGATTCTACTATATTATGAAATCGCCGCAATAACGCCACCTGCCTAAAAGAACGCGAAGGTTCGTTTGGCTTTCTCCTCCTTCTCCTCCTCCTCGGCGGCGGGTGGCCCGCAAAACGCGCAAAAACTCCCATGACGTCATGAACGTCACCACATAGAATGAAAATCAGGCCCGCTGCGATCTATTCGTACAAAAGTGCAGGCTTTTTCGAGGAAACCGGGCCGTTTGGCGAAAAAACGTGCGATTGCGCAGGAATTCCCACTTCCGATGGGACTGAGACCCAAATTTGCCAAAAAAACTGCAGAGTTCATCGCAGCCATTCCTAGAGTGGTTAAGCAGACCGAAAAACCTACCAAAGTGCAGGCTTTTTCTATGAAATCGGCTTGTTTTGGCGAAAAGCCTGCAAAAGTGCAGGAATTTTTGCTGAAAGTGAACCTGAGCCCGTGTCCCCTCTGAAAAGCCTGCACTTTTGCAGGAATTGTTCGTGGCCAGCGATCAAGTGAGCAAATTCATGTATTTTTGCAGGTTTTCTTCGTGCAGCCAGGCAGATTGTGGTTGTCACCTCCGACGCGGAGGGGTTTTTGGGCAGCCTGAGATTTGCAGAAAAATAGAACACAGTAGACCTGATTATTTTCATTCTGTGGGGCGACATCCGCGGCGTCATGAGAGTTTTCGCAAGTTTTCTGCGCAGTGGCCGATGATGACCTAACGGGCCAGTGTTTTCGCTTCGCACCGCGCGCAGCCCCAGCCTGCGGTGCTGCGCCGTACGACGGCGGTCGACGGCCCCTTTGGCTTTGCTCCGGCACCGGAACGCGGAACTTCCGGGCCCGTTCCGCCAAAAAAAGGGGCCGTCCCTTCGGCGGCTTATGCCGCTTGTTGGACAGCCCTGACTTGCAGCGCGCGCTTTTAGCGGCGTCGGTACAAAAGATACAAGAAGAACGGCGCGCCGATGCCTGCCGTAAATACGCCCGCCGGAATATCCAGCGGCTGGAAAAGCATTCTCCCGGCCAAATCCGCCAGGAGCAGGATCAGCCCGCCGACGAAGCCGGATACCGGCAGCAGCAGCCGGTAGTCGCTTCCTACAAGCCTGCGGGCCATGTGCGGGGCAAGCAGGCCGACGAACGAAACCGTTCCGGCGATGCCGACCGCAACGCCGGCCAGGGAGACGCTGAACAGCAGCAGCAGAAAACGGTCCATCTGCATGCGGCTGCCCAGGCCAAGCGCGATTCCGTCACCCAGCGCCTGCACGTTCAGCTTGTGGGCGTACACACAGGATAGCGGTATGAATACGGCCAGCCAAGGGGCGAGCGCAGCAACATGCTTCCAGTTCGTCCCGTAGACGCTTCCCGTCATCCAGCTCAATACCTGGGCGGCCAAAAACGATGGACCGCTAATGAGCAAAAACGTCGTCAGCGCCCCCATCGCCGTTGAAATTCCCAGGCCGATCAGGACAAGCCTGAATGTGGACAGCCCTTTTTTCCAGGCCAGCACGTAGTTTAATGCCGCGGAAGCGAATGCTCCCGCAATAGCAATGACAGGCACCCAATGAATGCTGTATTTGCTTGCCGTCAAAGTCATAAAAGCGACAACGGCTACAGACGCTCCTCCCGTTACGCCTATCAAATCCGGCGAAGCGAGGGAATTGCGGATGACGCCCTGCATGATGGCCCCGGCCATCGCCAGTGCCGCGCCGATCAGGATAGCCGCCGTGAGCCGGGGCAGCCGAAACTGCAAAATAATAAGCGCATTGCCGTCGCTGGTATCGCCCAACAAAACTTTAATAATTTGGCCCATCGGTATGCGCACGCTGCCCAGGGACAAGCTGACGACCGACAGCATGACGGTGACGGCGAGAAGCACGCCGATCATGAGCAGACCTTTTCTGCGCTTGCGGTCTATTATATTCGATATGCCGTTTGAATTCGCTGCCTGTCTAAGCATAGTTCCTCCTTCTTGCTACGTAGATGAGGAAAGGTACGCCCAAAAGCGCTGTAGCTACGCCGACGGGAACTTCCTTGGGCATTAGGATGAACCTGGAAGCCAGATCGGCAACGACAAGCAGCAATGCCCCGGCGATCCCGCAGTAAGGCAGCAGCCAGCGATGGTCATTTCCAACGAGATAGCGGCATAGATGCGGCACGATCACGCCGACGAACGCGATGGGACCCGCCACAGCCACCGAACCGCCTGCGAGCAAAACGATTGCGAGAGCCGATATAACTTTGACCAGAACCGCGCGTTGACCAAGCCCTTTGGACACATCATCGCTCAGCGCCATTACATTTAAAGATTTGGATAAAGCCATGGCCAGTACCCACCCGACCGCCAAATAAGGAATAACCATGGATAAATGGCGAAGCTCCCTGTTCGCGACGGAACCGATCAGCCAGAACAAGGCCTGGTCAAGCGACTGCTGATTGACCAGCATGACGCCCGATGTTACCGAAGTGGCAAACGCCGCCACAGCCGCACCCGCCAACGTTAATTTGATCGGCGTAAACCCGTCCCGTCCCTGCGAGCCGAGAAAAAAAACAAGCACTGCCGTCGCACCCGCTCCGGCGAAAGCAATCCAGACCATGCTGCCGAGCGTAAGATTCGAGCCGAACGCGGCGATGCCGAGCACGATAAAAAGAACCGCACCGGCGTTCACGCCAAAAATCGATGGCGATGCCAGAGGATTCCTCGTCAACACCTGCATCATGGCGCCCGCAATCGCCAGGCTGGCGCCGACTGCCGCCCCGATCAACGCACGCGGCACTCTCGTATTTATCAAAATAATATGCTCGTTCGAGCCGTTGAAGTGAGCGTAAGCTTCCCAAAGAGTTTTTATATCAAACTGCTTAAGGCCAAATAATACGCTTGCCAGCATACATCCAAGCAGCAGTACTGCGCCGACGGCCAAACCTGCGATTTTTGCCGTGCTGGCGTTCAGCAAGTTAACCAAAGAAGTCCACCCCCGAATTGAATCTCTCCGTCTATTACAAACATATTTATTGTAGAGTCGCATGCCGGTCATGTCAATGATTGTGATAATCATTTTCACTTCACCTTGACAAGATGTGGAAAGCTATTTATATTAAAAATGATAATGAGAATCGTTATCAAATAATTCTTGAGCCATACATGAAACGCGGATACACACAGAGAAATGCTTATCTTCTGAGCACAATGCCTATCTTTTAAGCACATATTTTTAAGGGGGAACTCATTTTGTACCGGATTCAACGTTTGAAGCTTCATCTTCTGTTTGCTGCGGCAGTGATCCTGATCGTAATCGCAGGCTGTGGAACCGCTGCCGAAACGAAAGCTCCAGCGGCTTCGCCAAGCCCGTCCGCCGCCTCAACGGCCGCAGCCGCGCCCAAATCCGACGAGGTCCGAACCATTAAGCACGCGATGGGCGAGACGCAGGTCAAAGGAATTCCGCAGCGCGTCGTCATTTTGACGAACGAGGGCACGGAAGCTTTGCTGACTGTAGGCATCAAACCTGTCGGTGCGGTGAAATCGTGGGTAGGCGACCCTTGGTACGACCACATTAAAGCGGATATGCAAGGCGTTCAGGCGGTTGGCGAGGAAACGCAGCCGAATATCGAGCTGATTGCCGGGCTGAAGCCCGATCTTATTATCGGCAACAAAGTGCGCCAAGAGAAAATTTATGACCAATTGAGCAAAATTGCTCCGACCGTCTTTGCCGCCGATCTGTCCGGCGATTGGAAGAAAAATTTCGCCCTATATGCCGATGCTGTAGGCAAAAAAGCCGAAGGCGATAAAGTGATGGCGGATTTCGACAAGCGCGTGGCGGATTTAAAAACCAAGCTCGGCGACAAAACGGCAGCGAAAATATCGATCGTTCGTTTCGGCGCGGCCGAAGTGCGCATCTACCAAAAGCAAACATTCAGCGGCGTTTTGCTGAGCCAGCTTGGCTTTGCGCGTCCCGCTTCCCAGGATAAAGACCAATTTGTTGAAAAGCTGACCAAAGAACGTATTCCCGACATGGACGGCGACGTCATGTTCTACTTCCTGACGGAAAGCGGCGGTTCTTCGGACGTAAGCAAGGTAGCCAAAGAGTGGCTCGACGATCCGCTCTTCAAAAACCTGCAAGTGGCGAAAAACAATAAAGTGGTTCGCGTGAACGAAGTCGTCTGGAACTTGGCCGGCGGTTACAAAGCCGCCAACATGCTGCTCGACGAAATCGCCAAATATTTCGAAGTAAAATAAGAACTCGATTCGAACATGCAAAAGAGCCGGCGCCAAGCGATACGCTTAGGCGCCGGCTTAGTTTGCCCTGGAAAGTCCGGTAGTCAACCGACCGCCGTCATGCAGCGCAACACCGCTTACTGGGAGTTGCGCGCGAGTACGCGGTTCTCGGCCAAAGCTTGCCGAGAGGGGCTGCCCAGCCGGGCCGAGGGCCGGCCCAGCCGCCGCAAGGCGTCGCTGCGCGAGCCGGGCTCTACCGCTCGCCCTTCCCCTAGCGCGGGTTACGTCACGCCGCTTGGCGGGCGTCCGTGAAACAGCTTAGGCTGGCCGGGCTCTTACGCTCGCCCCCCTGGCGCGAGTTACGCCGCTGCTTGCTAGGCGGCCATGAGACGGCTTAGCTGGCCAGGCTCTCACGCTCAACCCTCCCTGGCGCGGGTTACGCCGCTGCTTGGCGGGCGCTGGCCCGGCCGATGGAAAAACCTGCATAAGTGCAGGAATTTCCCGCGAAAATGGATCATTTTGGCGAAAAGCCTGCAATCATGCAGGAATTTTTAACAAAAATGATTGTTGAGCCCGTATGCCGGCGAAAAGCCTGCACAATTGCAGGAATTTTTGGCGGCTGCCGTATCATGGGCGCAAATTCATGTATTTTTGCAGGTTTTCTTCGTACCGCCAGGTAGATTGTGGCCATCGGCTCTGGCGTGGGGGTTTTTGGGCCGGTGCCGAGCGATACGCTTAGGCGCCGGTCCTTTTACGGCTGCTCCTCCGCCTGCATCCACTGCTCGTAGAGGCGGTCGAGTCTCTCCTGCGCAGCCTCCCGCTCCGCCCACAGCGCGGCGAGCTCCTCGGCATCCGCATCGCCGGAGCGCGCCTGCAAGCGGGCGTCCATGCCTGCGAGCCGCTCCTCTTCCCGCGCAATGGCCTGTTCCAGCCGCTCCCGGCTTGGCTCCGGCGCGACGGCGGAGGACGCGCGCTCACGCCTCGCGCCCCCAGCGGCCCGCACGACAGGGGCGGAAACCGCCGGGCGGCTCAATTTTTCATGCTGCACGGTGGTTTCACTTCCGCTTCCGCTCCCGCTTTCGCCTTCGCCGAGCTGCTTTATTTTGTCCTTGTACTCGTCAAAATTTCCCGGAAATACGGCGATTCGGCCCTTGTCGAGCTGCCATATTTTTTGCGACAGCCGGTTGATGAAGTAACGGTCGTGCGTGACGGCGAGCACTGTGCCGGGGAACTCCTCCAGCGCTTCCTCCAGCGCCTCTCTCGACGCGATGTCCATATGATTCGTCGGCTCATCGAGAATGAGCAGGTTCGGCTTCCGCTGCACGAGCAGCGCCAGCCTGAGCCGCGTCCATTCGCCGCCGGAAAGCGTGCTGACGGACTTGAACACGTCCGCTCCGTAAAATAAATACGAAGCGAGCTTGCCGCGTGCTTCTCCTTCCTCCAGCCCCGCCGCCTCGCGGAAATAGTCGAGCACCGTCCGGCGGTGGTCTCCCGGATATTCCTGCTGCGCCAAATAACCGATGTCGACCCGGGAGCCGAGGGCAAACGTGCCGCCGTCGGGCGGCTCCAGGCCGAGAATAAGCTTCAGCAGCGTGCTTTTGCCCGATCCGTTGCGCCCGACAACCATCACCTTCTCGCCATACTCCAGCATTCCCGACGCGCAATCGAGCACTGGAGCGGCTCCGTAACGTTTGCTGACGGATTCAAAAACGAGCACTTTCCGGCCGGATCTGTCCTCCGGTCTGAGATCGAACTCAGCCCCCTTCGGGTCCAGCACGGGACGCTTGATTCTTTCCATGCGATCCAGCGCCTTTTGCATCGAAGCGGCCCTCCGAAAAAACTTCTCGTTACCGCCAATGCGCCCCCACTCGATCAACTGCCTGATCGTTTCCTTCATCTTCCTGATTTTCTTCTGCTGCTCCTGATAATCGGCGAACTGCCGCAGCAGCTTTTCTTCCTTCTCTCGGACAAAACCCGAGTAATTCGTATGGTAAACGTGCGCTTCGCCATCCTCCAGCTCCACGATTTTCGTGACCGTGCGATCGAGAAAATAGCGGTCGTGCGAGACGATCAGGCAAGTCCCGTCATATTTGCTCAAATAATCTTCGAGCCATTCCGTTCCGGACAGATCGAGATGGTTCGTCGGCTCATCAAGCAGCAGCAGCTCCGGCCGGCCGATCAACTGCGACGCCAGTGCGACCCTCGTCTTCTCGCCGCCGGATAAGGAAGCGAAGCTTCTGCCGTAAAAATCCCGCGCGATGCCCATGCCCGCCGCAACCTGGTCGATTCGCGCGTCCAGTTCATACCCGCCCTCGCGCTCAAAACGCTCCTGCAGCTCCGCGTACTGTTTCAGAAGGAGCTCCATCCGCTGCGGCTGATCGGCGGCCTCCGGCTGCGACATCTGCTCTTCCAGCACGGTCATCCGGGCGCGGCACGCCAGCACTTCGCGGCAGCCTGCCGCCAGCGCGTCATAGACCGTGCTCTCTTCCCATTCGGCGGGAATTTGCGCCAGATACCCGATCTGCATCTCTTTGCGGACCGTAAGCTGCCCCTCGTCGGGCTTGGATAGTTTGGCGATCAAGCGAAGCAGCGTCGATTTGCCGCTTCCGTTGCGGCCGACAAGGCCAATCCGCTCGCCGCGCTGGATTTCGAACGTTACATTTTCAAGCACAAGCTGTGCACCGTGGTATTTTTTTACATTTTGACAATGAGCAAGCAGCATAAAAAGGATCCTCCTTATATTTGAAAGACCCTATCCCCGGCACTCCATGACAACAACAAAAAAGGCCGCAGGAAAATTCCCTACGACCTTCGGATGCATCCGTCTGAGGTTAAGGTAGGCGTCTTTTCGCGAGTTGTGAAACCGTATGGGCATTTGTGGACAGACTTCTCCCGTCGTTGACAAATGCATGAACGATGCCAGCCATCGCAACGGGCAACTGGCAAATACGGTTATTCACAGACTCTCGATTCATCCTACCTTCACCTCCTTCCTTTACATATTTTCCAATATACCACAGATCAAGCTTCTCCGCAATCGGGACAAACACCGTAGACTTCCAAGCGTTGGCCCTGCACTTTGAAGCCTGTTGGATCGGTCGCCGCATGCACCGCTTCTTCAAAGTCCGGAAATTCGAGATCGGTAATTTTGCCGCACACACTGCACAAGGCATGGTAGTGAACGGTCATGTCGGCATCGAATCGGCTTGCACCGTCGCCATAAGTCATCTCTCTCGCCAAACCGGTTTCAATAAAGACTTTCAGGTTATTATACACGGTCGTCACACTCATGTTCGGGAAGCGAGGTTCCAGTTCCCGATAAATTTCATCCGCAGTCGGATGCGTCATTGTCTCCAGCAAATAAGCTAATATGGCTTGCCGTTGCGGAGTGATGCGGACGCCGGTACTCTTCAATTTTGCGAGCGCCTTCTCCAAATACGATGCCACATGTCTCACCACCTAAAAAACACCGCATGTTCAAATGTTCCTGTGCAAACCGGAGGGAGCCGATATCCCGCGAACCGGCAGCCACTTTCCAAAATTAATTGCCGTGTGCCACATAGCGGGAGATGTCTACGTCCATGCTGTCCGCTAGCCGCTGGCCAAGCTCTGCGTCCGCCCTGTAGAAGTTGCAGATCGCCAGAAGCACCGTTTTTTCCGTTACCTGCTTCAAGTCTGCGGTCAGATTGCGGATGACGGCTTCCTGTTCCTCCTTGGAGTAACGGCGCCACACTTGCCCCGCTTGGCCGAAATCGTTCGCCTTTCCGATTTTTTCCCGCCCGGCTGTTCCCGTCAAGGAATAAGGAACATCCTTGTAAGCAGGGTCTTCTTTGGGCGTATCTTGATACCGGTTCGGCTCATAGTTGACGGCATGATGCTGCTGCTTGAACGGCATTGCGCCATCGCGCTGGTTATTGTTTACTTGAGCAAACGGGCAGTTGATCGGAAGCTGCAAGTAGTTGGTTCCGATGCGGTAGCGCTGCGTGTCGGAGTAAGAGAACAACCGGCCCTGCAGCAATTTATCTTCGGAAGGCTCAATACCCGGAACGAGCACGCCCGGATTAAAGCCTGCGGACTCCGTTTCGGCAAATACGTTGTCAGGATTGCGATTCAAAGTCATGGTGCCTACAAGCTGATACGGAATGTCTTCCTCAAACCAATCTTTCGTCGGGTCGAGCGGATGGAAATCGAACTTATCGAAATCTGCGGGATCGAGTAATTGCACGTACAAATCCCATTCCGGAAAATCGCCGCGCTCAATGGACTCGTACAGATCCCGGCTTGCGTGGTTGAAGTCTTTGGCCTGAATGGCCGACGCTTCCTCCATGGACAAGTTTTTAATCCCCTGTTTCGGAACCCAGCGCAGCTTCACGTAAACCGTATTCCCGTACGCATTAACCCATTTGAAAGCATGCACGCCGGATCCCCTCATTTGACGGTAACTCGCCGGAATCCCTTCGTCGGAAAAAACGTGGAGGAGCATATTCGTCGATTCCGGAGTCAAAGACATAAAATCCCAATACCGGTCCGGATGCTGGATATTCGTTCGCGGGTCCGGTTTTAAGGAATGCACCATATCCGGGAACTTCATCGCGTCGCGGATAAAAAAGACCGGCAGATTGTTGCCAACGAAATCGTAGTTGCCCTCCTCGGTATAAAACTTCACGGCAAAACCGCGAGGATCGCGCAATGTTTCAGGCGAATGCATACCGTGAACGACAGTTGAGAAGCGGACGAATACCGGCGTCTCCTGCCCTTCATTTTGCAGAAAGGCCGCTTTCGTGTAGCGCTTCATGCTGTTCGTCACTTTAAAAACGCCATGAGCGCCGGCGCCGCGAGCATGCACGACGCGCTCAGGAACCCGCTCCCGGTCAAAATGAGCCAGCTTTTCAAGAAGCTGATAGTCCTCCAGTAAAGTGGGCCCGTGCTGTCCGGCTGTCCGGGAATTTTGATTGTCGCCGATCGGCACTCCTTGATTCGTTGTCAGTTTTGTCATCCGAATACTCCTCCCCAAGCAAACAAGAATGATATTTAAGATACTGATTCTATTTTAAAATTAGACTTACAATAAAGTCAATATTATTTTATAATAATTATAATTAACGAATCAGGTAGACTCGTTTACAAAATCAAAAACCCCCGTTGGCCATTTGTGGTTGGCGGGGGTTTTACGTATGTGGCACCAGTAAACATACAATATTTACGTTCTAATGGCCATTCCGGATTCGCAGCACTTGATTAATACTTGACATTTCCGGATTGGGACGTTTTTCCCGCAGCAAAACCTTTGAACAAGGTCGGTACATTTGAATATCTTGTATTCGTAATTTTGGCCTGACTAACGGAGCTGTCGGTCCGCAAAATAGAATCCTTCACATTGGAAATGTCGGAGCTGTCCAGTGTCATATTAACTTTGAACGAAGTGCCGCCATTCTGACGAACCAGCTTGCCGATATCGTTGGCCTTAAAGTTTTTAATATTGATTGTGCCCGCTGCGTTCATCTGGAACACTTTATCGTAAGCTTTGTAAGCTCCACCGCCTGTAATGTTAACAGTTCCCGAAGATTTCAGCGTCAAGGCGTCCTCCCCCACATCCTGCCAAACCACATTATTAATGTTGCAATCGCCATAACAATGCACCCCGTCGGCGGCGGGAGCCCCGAGCACAACGTTTTTGAGCGTTGCTCCGGCTTCCAGTTTAAATACCGGCTTCTGATTCTCGCCTTGACCGCCGTCACCCAATTTATCAGGATCCGCTACAAAGGTTTGACCTTTGCCATCGTATGTCGTGCCTGCCTTAACTAAAATTGTGGTACTCACAGGGACTGGCGCAGCTTGTACGGGAATCGCCGCGAATACGGAAACAACCAAGCCCAGGGACAAAACGGCGCTGAAACTTTTTTTCATTAATAATCATCCTCTCAATAACAATTTTAATTGAATGACAGATTGGACTCTCCACTCTCCCTTTGCTTTTTTACCACATAAGAATGTTTAAGTTCTTCACAGCGCTAAAGCGTGAAGAACAGCATTCTTATTGGCGAATAAACCTACCTCTAAACGCGGTCGCTCATCTTCGAAAGACCTCGATAGAGGTTTATCTCATCATGTTCATCGTATCCGATATCGATGTGCACCTCGAAAATGGATACGCTTTCAAAATAACAAGAATACATGGGTGCAGCAATAATCATTTTGTTATATTTGGATAAAATGTGAGAAAATGATTACTTGATTATTTCGCATCGCCACTCGCTATTTGATCGACAAAAGCGAAGTCTACCCCTGCTGGAAACGTATCGGGGATAGCTAAAGCAAGTCCGCAGGATGCTGAGGCGCATAAGCCATTTATACCCTGGTCAGTTTCACTTCCTTCTACTTGCCGAATAAAGAAGACGTAACAACGGCATAGCCAAAGTCTGCTCCCGGCGCAGATCGTGGAACTGCGCAACTGCAACTGGGCGGGAAGCAGCTTGGTAGGGAGTAGCTTAGTAGGGAGTAGCTTGGCAGGGAGTAGCTTGGCAGGGAGTAGCTTGGCGGGGAGTAGCTTGGCAGGGAAAACCTGCAAAAGTGCAGGTTTTTTCTATAAAAATGGCTCATTTTGGCGAAAAGCCTGCGATTGTGCAGGAATTTTCGTTGAAAATGAACCATAGCCCATGTTCGCGGCGAAAAGCCTGCACATTTGCAGGAATATTTCGCAGCCAGCGTATTCATCAAGCAAAAACTGTACTTTTGCAGGTTTTTTCGCGCAACGAGGCGGATTGTGCAACCAGCTCTGGCGAATGGATTTCCGGGCAGCCTGTGAATCTGCAGGTTTTCCCGCCTGCGCAGGGTTCGGACACCGTTTGGCCAAGAATTCCTGCACAATCGCAGGCTTTTCCACCAAACGAGCCGTTTCCGGTGCGAAAGCCTGCACTTTATACATTAGACCTGAATTATTTTCATTCTGTGGGGTGACGTCCATGGCGTCATGGGGTTTTCGCAGGCTTTGCCCAGGCGAGATGAAAAAAGAGCATCCCGCAGCTCCAAGCTGCACGAATGCTCTATCTACGATCTACTGCGGCTCACGCTCGCTGCCCGCCGGGGCGGCTTCCCTCATCGCGTTGAGCGCAGCGCCGATGGCATCTTCGCCGTCGGCGCTGCTGCCCGCACGGCTGCCGGCACCGGCGCTACCGCCGCCCGCGCCGATGGCAGCCGCATCGGCTTGCGTGTACGCCCACCAGCGGACGCGCACGTTCGACGCCTCCATGCCTTGCTGCACCTTGACGCCGATGCGGAAGGTGCCCTTCTGCGGGTAGGCGATCGTGCCGATCTGCACGTCGGGCGCATCCGGCTCGAACTCGCTGCCCTTGAACACGTCGGCGGCGCCGTAGTACACGCGCTCGCCGCTGGACAGCATGTCGGAGAACGCGTCGCTGCTGCTCTCCTCCAGGCTCGTCACGATCAGCACGTTGCCCTCTCCGAGGCCGTGCGCGATCTCGCCGGAGAAAAAGCTTTTGGCCGCTTTCCCGAACGGGGAAACCGACATTTTCGTGAACGGAGCGATCGGAATATCCACCGCTCCGGTCCGAATACCCGCGATTCCGCCTCCACCCGCAGGAATCGCCAGATCAATAGAAAGCTCGCTGCCGGCTTTATCGTAAAGGACCTTCAGCTCCGGCGGCTGGCCCGGGGCCACGGTTCTCACCCTGGACCGCGTGACCAGTTGGGCCGCGTCTTCCCGCTCCCCGGCCGATTGGCTCAGGCGGTACATCACGGAAGAATTGTACACATACTCGCCGAAAGGAACCTGCTCGACGCGCTCGATCACATAAGTCGGCCCCATTTGCAGCAGACCGATTTTGGCCAAATAAATGCACGGCTCCGACGGCGCTTCCAGCGAATCTTCCAGGGAACGCTTCACAAAATCGTCCATCAACCGCTGGCCCACCGGCTCCTGGATCACCTGAATCTCTCCCGCATCCTGCGAATGGAGATCAAGCTGCTTGTCGCCCAGCCTGAGCACAGCGCTCCCCGGCTTGATGCCGACGGTACCTTTGACGGCCGCCGTGCCGCCGGCGCGCAGCAGCACTTTGATTTCGTATTCCGTCTCCTGCTGCTCCTGCGGCTCTTCGAACTGAACCGTGCCGCCATGAACCGCCTCCAGGCGCTCGGCAGCCACGTCGTATTGGAAAAAGATTTTGCCGGCCTGGAGCGTTTTTTCGAGGCGCAGCGTCATTTCGAACAGCTGCCCCGGGTTCACGTAACGCGGGGTCGTCTGAAGCACGCGAACCTGGCTGTCCTGATACAGCACGATTGTCTGGTCCGTCAAGTCGGCCAGCGGCAGCGCCGCCACGTCGGGAGCATCCTCGCGGATAAACAGCCGGTAGCTTTCGAGCACGCGGTTGTATTCGCTGATTTCGTCCGAACGGACCGAGGAATTGGCGACGGAATGGACCGGTTCTTTGCCTTTTTCGTCATAGGCGATGCAGAGGTACACGTTTTTGGCGTATTCGTTGTTGGTAAATCCGTCCATCATCGACAGTTTCAGCGTGACCGGAGAAGGGACGACAATCTCCCGGCCCAGGGCGTCGATTGCCGCGCCCATTTCGACGGACACCGATTTGTCGTCCACGGCGATGACCTGCAGGCCGGTGATGACGCCGGAGCCGTGCAGCAGGCGGTTCATCATGCGCCGTTTGTCGTTGAAATACTTTTGCTCCGATTCAAAATCCCGCACCGTCAACAGCTTGCCATAGAAATAGCGATTTCGTTCAAACGGGTAATAGCGCGTCTTTTTCATAGAAATCCACTCACCTTTCAAGGCATGTTTCGTTTATTCCAACTCGGAATCCAGTTCCAATCGTGTATGCAGATCCATCCGTTTATCCCGCTCGACGTCGATCAGCACCGTGTTGTACGGCATCGAGGAACGCTCGTCGAGAGTCAGCAGCGTAGGCTCCGATAAATAAGTGTTGATTCCCAAATATGTATGCATATCCGCGTACATCCACGGCTGCAGCACAATCAGCTTCCCCTCGGCATAGGCGGGCGTGCAGTCTTCGATAATGCGCTCAATGATCATCCGCTGTTTGTCGGTGCGTACGCATTCCGGCGGAAGCATCACGCAGAAACAATAGGGATTGTCGCCGTACAGCCGGACGAACAGCCGGCGAAGCTCGGACGTTTCCTGCATCTGCCTGAACTGAAAATATTCCAAAAGGAACGGTTCCCTCTCCGTATAGATACGCATCATCCGTATGAGTCCCTCGCGCGTACCTCGCAGCTTATACAGCTCCGGCGCCTGCTTGATCAACTGCCTGAGCTTCGTTTCGCCCCACGCATCGTGATCCGATACGGCCAGCCAGCGGCCCAGCCATTCCAGATAAGCGCCGGACACGGCATCCGGGTCAAAATGAGCGCTGATCCGATCGATCTGATCCTCCATATCGTCAAAAAAAGTGCCGAACAGCGCCAGAAACCGCTCCAAAAAAGGGCTGTGCTCCTGATCCTGCTGATAAATCGGCGGCAAATAATCGATCAGCGACGTTCTCGGAAAATAGACCCGCAGTTTGCGGATGAAAGGCGATCTGTGCTCGCTGCCGAACAGTTCGATTTTGAGCCAAATGTAGCGGCCCTTCGCCTTCATGAGCAGCGCGTCACGGGGATTCACAATCGGCTCCGACCATAAAGGCCGAGTCCCGCGAAGCTTGTCGCGAATCGGGATGTCCGGGTTCGTCAAGTAGTCCGTATACTCGACGTACTCTCCGTCCACGAAGCCGTCTTGCTCATCGGATGCAAAATACGATATCCGTATTTGCGTTTCCTCGGGGATGTCGGCGTCCAGGCGGATTTTGTGCCACTGTGTCTCGGTTTCCGTCGTGTCCAGCTCGGCCGAGAAGTACACCGCTTCGGGCAGCCCGGTCGCATCCAGCGGCATCGTGCGCGCCTGAAGTTCGAGCAGCGTAATCTGCCCGCAATCCCGGTCAAACACATACATCCGGTTGCGCCGGTCATGCAGCAGCTTCCTGGCGCAGCCGCGAAAGCCGGAAACTTTTTCCTGGAATTCCCCGTTGCCCCGGTACTTGAGTATGAACCTTTCGCTGTCGCCCTCATGCCGGGCTGCTCCGCTGTTCCCTATAAAGAGATTATGATTCGTATCAATGGAAATGCCGGCAAAGCTTCCTTCATGCTCAATCGTAAAATGCGCGGTTGCCCTGCCTGCTCCGTGGAACACCGTGACCGTTTTGTGCAGGGCGTCCAGCACAGCCAGCGTTCCGTCCGAGGCAGCGGCATGGAAGCGCCCGCGCAGCTCATGGACCGGAGCGGCTTCTTCGAGCCTGAGCGACTCATGCTCATACGCCTCGACGACTTCACCCGCGGCGCCCCACAGCAAAATGCCGATCCTTCCGCCCGCAGGGACTTGCGGATTTCCATTCATACCAACCTCAATATCCAAAGGCACAACCGTGAGCAAGCTGCGCGCCGCACCTACGGCCGCAGACACGCAAAGCGGAAAAAGCTCCAAACCGTTCCATTCGCTCGCAGCCCACAGCGTCTGTCCGTTCGAAACCGAATACACGCCGAGCCTGCGCTCGCTGCCGGCATCCGCCACGGCGAGCGAATCCGCCATGGACGCCAGCATGGCCTGTCCGCCGAACAACAGGTGCCCGTGCCGGAACAGCGCCTCGCGGTGGCGGTTCTCGTAATCGTAAACCCAGACGCCGGCCGCCTCATCCAAAAGGAACAGCTTTCCGCTCGGGCTCGCGGCCATGTCGCCGATCGCCCCGATACCGTCCAGCTCCCCGGTGCGAACGAGGCGGTAGACGCTGTATTTTTCCGTCTGCCGGATAGCGAAGCCGTGTTCCTGCATATCGATGTTGGCCGCATGCCCCCGCTCCCAATCCAGCGGCTTGTTCAGCGAAAAAAACTGCTGCGAATTGTGCATCGTTCGTCACCTCTTTCATTAAAATTACAAGTCGGTCCGGCTGATCAGCTCCACCTCGTGATCGCCTGAATAAACTAACGCATACGGCGGGATATGGATATCGCCGCCCGCATCCTTATCGAAGCCCGAGCCTTCCGCATCGAGCCAAATATCCTGCACGTACACGACGCCTTTCATGCGGCTGATCACTCCGTATATATCGCCCTTGTACACCGTTCGGCCGAACCGCCAGCCTTCCGAGCCGTCCCCGCGATTCATCGGCTGGAGCAGCTGCCTCAGCTCCTGCAAGATGCGGCGGGGATCGTCTTTGTACGGCGGCTCCACGACGACGACGGCATGGACCGTCACTTTGATATACTCCGCCGGAATGACATGCAGCTCCGTCGTCAGCAGCCGGTGCACGTCCAGATGCCGCCGCACCGTCTCCAGAAAGCCGCTGCCCGCCACCGGCTTGTCGCTTTCGCCGTAAGGCACGACGGCGACGGTCATCTGCGCGGGCGACTTGACCTTCGGGTAGTCCCGCAGGCCCGGCTCATACAGCGGAATCGCCTTCACGCGGGCCACGCGCAGCCCGGGCGTCGCCTTCGCGATCCGCTCGTAGTCCTCGCCGGTCACGGCGCGGGTCGGCCTGCCGAGCTCCTGCTGGACGCGCAGCTTCGCCTGCTCCAGCGTCTCGGCCTCGGCGCCGCCCCGCGCCGGGAACGGATTGGTCACGGTCACGCCCGGCCAATCCGCACTTGCTTCCGTGAAGCCGGCCACCATGCCGTCCTTCACGTTGCCTCTCACGCCCCCGCCCGCTTGCAGCGCCAGGAACCGAATGTTCGGTTCCGCCGACACCGGCGGGATCCAGCCCGCTTCGTTGTTGCCGAAGCGGATCGTGCCTGCAGCAGCGTCGTAGACGTAATGCCTGTCCGTGGATTTCGAGTTGTCGAAATCGTCCACGGACTGCCAGTCGTCCCAGACGACGCTGTCTGTTCCCCGGGGCCGGTGGCCGACCTGCAGCAGCATGCTGCCGGTCTTGTACGTCCGGCCCCTGGCCACTTCAAACGTCTGGCCGGGCAGACCGTTGCTGCTCCCCACCCAGCGGCCGTAGTCGAACCCGGCCGTGTAAGAAATAAGCCGCACCCGCTGCGCCCCTTGCGGCGGGATGCTGCCGTGCTCCCCGTCTCCGAAGCGGAGGCGGGTCGTGCCGCGGGCCGAGTCCTGCTGCATCTCGCAGCAAAGATCCTGTGGCCCGCACGCGGCCAAATCGCTGACGGTGCGCCAGTCGCGCCAGCGGCCTTCCTCGTCCTGCACCTGTACGGTGTGCAGGCCGGTGGAAGACAGGAACGAGCTTACCGTGAAGCTCTGTCGGGGCTCTCCGCTGCTGTCGAAGGCGTCGGCTTCGCTGAAAGTTTCCTGCTCCGCCGCCCGGACCGAGTTGAGGCTGATCTTCTCGATCTTCGGCGGAAGCTCGTAGCCTTCCGCCTCCAGCGTGCAGCAAATCCAATAGCGGCGCTTGTCGTCCGCCGGATAGAGCGCAATCGGCTGCATCGCGGAAGGGAGCGTGAACACGAGCTCTCCGCTTTGCGACAGGTGCACGGACGTGTCGCGCACCGGCTCGACAGGCAGCCAGCTCTCGCTCTGCCCCTGCTGGCCGGCTCCGGCGAACGTCCATGACACCTGGGCGGACGAAATCGGCGCAGCGGTGCCGTCCTCCCCGCGGGAAACAGGCACAGGGTAATCCTCGAACAGCTTGAGCGCGAGGGCGATCTCCGTCTGTTCCGGCAAAGCGCAGTCAAAGCCGATATACAAATGCGCGCCTTTGCGCGCGACCGGTCCAAAGGCGTAGTAAGCGATCCCCGCATGATTGTTCGACGTGTAGTCTCCCGCCGCCGTTTCGGTGCGGACGATCACTTTTTCCAGCTTCGCGGGAATGAGCCGCAGCGTCTCCAGCGTTTCAAACCGCTGGTCCATCGCGGCAAGCGGCGTCCCCTTCGGGAGCACAAGCTGCCGCTCCATGCCGGAGAAGGTCACATCGCATTCCGCCGACACGGCTTCGCGGGGACGCACGCCCAGCAGCTTCAAAAACTTCCGCTCGCTGCGCTCGGTAACGCGGTTCAAATAATACTGCTGCATTTCGGTCATCCACGACATCAATTCCAGCAGCGTAATGCCGGGATCGTGCGCGTTCTCGTCGGTCCACTGCGGGAACAGCTTCGGAATCGCTTTGCGCGCCTCCTGCACCATCTGATCGAACATGCGGTCATCCAAATTGGGCAATGGGAGCACTTGTGCTCACCTCCTTCTATAAAAAGCTCAAGATTGTCGGATCACAGCACCCGAACGGTTACTTTATGCTTGCCGCTGACGACGATACCGTGGGGCATGGCCGGCAGCCGGTTCACGTCCAGTTCCTGGCGTTCACCGTCTTCCAGCTTGAAAACGGTCATGTACAGCTTCTCCACATGATTGACCGCCCGGATCGACTTGAGCAGCGCGTAGAACACCGAAGGATGGATCTGCTGCCCGATCTTCCAGCCCTTTCCGTCAAAATTACCTGTCAGCGGGTCCAGGAAACGGTTCAGCTTTTCCAGCGCCTGCAGCTCTGTCGAGACGACGGCGTCCATCCCCTCTACGGCAACGGCGGCCGAGACGGAAATTTCCATGTAAACCGGCTCGATCACCTGAATGTTGCCGGGGAAAGCGACGAGACCGGATGCGCGCTGCATCATGTACTTCTCGACCTGCTTCTTCAGCTCGGGAAAAGCGGCGCTTCCCTGACGCCCTTCCTTCGGCAAAATGACCAGCGTCATCGCTCCGGGTTCTGTTTGCATATATGCGTTATGATTCGGCACGCATTTCACTTTGGCTATGTTCGGGTACGCCTCTCTGGCCAGCCATTCGTAGTCCTCGGCCGTCACCGCCCGGCCTCTGTGCCTGATCATCTCCGGACCGCGCCGCAAAGCCGAATCGAGCTGTTCCGCCTCGCAGCCGCCGGCCGCAGGCTCAGGATTGTACACTTCGCCGACAAAGGCGATGGAGTCCTGCAGCCGGTTGATTTGACGGGCGTCCACGTTGCCCGCTTGACCCGAGGTCACCTGATATGTGACCTTGATTTGATCCAGCCCGCCTTTCGGGGGCTTCTTGCCGTGAATGCCGTCCCCGAAGCGCAGACGGCCGAAAGTCCGGTCCAGCGTATAGTGCCTGTCACGGCCTCCCGAATCGGCCAACCGGCTGACGGATGCCCATTTGATCCAGAGCCGCTGGACGTGGCCTTCACTGTCCCTTTTGACATCCAGGACAGGCTCGCCCTGACGCTCGTATTCGGCAATTTCCTCTTCCGTCACATAATCCGTCTCATCCACCCAAACGTCCTCGGATACGATTCCGCTGCGGTTCAGTTGGTATTCGGTTTCGTCTATGCCACGCGCGTCGGGAACCTCGCCGGTGATCGTCTCCTGCTGAAGCGCCTGCACGGTGTTCAGGTAGATGCCGTGCACGACGGGAACCGGCGTCCGTTCATCCGGATCGTCGTACTTGCCGTCGCGGTTGACGACGCGAATCCAGTACCCCTGCGAACCGAACTGCACGGCTTCGGCAAAATCGGACGGCCCGGCAAACTGCAGCGCCCCGCTTTGCGTGAGCCCGTTCGTGCCGTCGATCACCTTGAGCGGCGCCCATTCCGCCGGACTTCCAGGAAGCAGGGCCCCCCGCAAGTACTCCCACTCCAGCATAGGAATATCCTGCCCGGTCAGACGCTGCCGCTTCACGGAAACATAGAGCGAAATCGGCCCCTTCACAGGCGGCGCGTCAAACCCCAAATATAAGGACGGATACTCGCCCTCAAGCGGTTGAAACGGTTCGAACCCGCCCTCCTGACAGCAGCTGTGCCTCGTTCGGTCCGCATAAACCGTATTGTTCAACGTCAGGCAGCAATGGGGCGGATAAACGCGGTCCTCGTAACCGTAAGTCAGCCCTACATGTTCAACCCACGGCGAAAGATAAACCGCCTGCGGGGCATAAGCATTTTCCATTTGCAAAATACGGGCGCGAATCCACCAACTCTCATTGCCGTTCACATAAGTCGGCTCCAAATCCTGCGGACAGCGAAACCGAACCTGCTTGCGCACGGGCTGCTCCTGCGGGTAATAGAAAAGCTTTTCCGCTTCTTTGCCGACTTCAAGGCGCACCCAAGTCGCCCCGTTCCAGTACTCCCAGACGACCTGCATCACGGTCGCATGAACGACGGCGGGCTTGTCGAACTTGGACTTTTTCATAACCAGTTTCCAGTCCACCTGCTCGGCGGCCTCCGGCTGAAACCGGTTCTGAACCGCCTGCAAATCGAAGCTCAGCGTGATATCGCTGTCCTTCTTCGTAAATACTTCCCGGCTCGCTATGTAAAAAGATCCATACAGCGCAAATTGATCGCCGAACGGATAAAAACCGCTCTCATCCGCCTGGATGTCATTATAAAACATCTGCTCCGGCTTAATGCCGCCCATCTGCAATACGTCCGCATAATCCGTCTTGGCGGATATTTGGTCCATGGACAGCCTGCGGTCCGCAAGGGTCGCGCCGTCCTGCCGTATAGGCTTCAAGCGGCATTGAATCCAGTGCCCGGCGATACCGTCCACTTCCCGCTCCGCAAGCTCACCGAGCTGGGCTTTGGTCAAAATAATCCGCGTTCCCTTCGCCTCCACCCGGTCAAAGGCGCGCCAGCCGTCTTCGGCGGCATAGAGCCACTCCGTCAGCTCGGGATCGGCCAATTGGCTGCAAACGTTAGCTTCATCGTAGCGCTGCTTCGAGTTGCGAATTTCCAGTTCGATGCGAGCCGTGCTCGGCACGGTAAAAAGGGAGCTGTGCTCCAGAAACAAGGCGTGCGCCTGCAAATTATCGCCGTCCTTGATGCGAAAAAGCGCCGTCGGCGCAGCTTGCCCCTGCCTGGACGCCGTGATGAACGCATCCGCAATGCGGATGATCGCATCCCGGCTGCGGCTCGATGCGTACGCCGCATGCAGCGCCGCCGGCGTCAACAGCGCGCTGCGGGCGGTTTCGTAAAACAAAGGGCCCGCTTCCCCTGCGGCGGCGATCTGCGTCCCGGCGGGAATCAGCACCGGCTCCTTCGTGCCCTCGTTCAGCGCAAACGTGACATAGGCGCTGGCCGGGCGCGCCGGCAGCAAGGATACGTCGAACATGTTCAGGAACGAAACCAGATTTTTGGTCGGCACCCGGTTCAACCGTTTGATGTTCTCGTGAAACATGTCCGCAAACATGAGAAACAGCGCTGAACCCGGGTCCGGATCGTCCGGCGTAAACCGCCACTCCGGCGTGTAGTAGGGCGCCATTTCCTTCATTTGGGCAATTAGACCGGGAATATCCCGGGGATCAATTTGGGGAGGCTGCACAGCTCCACCTCCTCTCTGCACATCTTGTCATCATTCAGCCGCCTCGTCGTCATCGCCTATTTGGAACCTTCATGCAAATAAAACGGATATACCTGATTGAACAAATTGTTCGTCGTCCGCACCAAATACGTAATGCGAATCATCACCTTGCCCGGATCATCCCGGTCGGGCACCGCCTCCGCATCGACTTCATCAACCCTCGGCTCCCAATTGCGGATCGCTTCCTTGATATTGCTCTCCAGCAGACGCAGCGTCGTGTCGTCTGTCAGACCGAACACAAAATCCTGCACGCCGCAGCCAAAATCCGGGCGCATCACCCGCTCCCCCTGTGTCGTTCCGAGGATGATGCGGATCGCCTCGGCGATGTCCTCTTCATATTCGGACGTTTGAATGCGCCCCGTCGCCTGGTCTACCTGAATCGGGAACTTCCAGCCCCGCCCCAAAAATGCCTCCGACACCAATCCACGCTCCTTCCCGGCTTTTTGCGCCTACTTCCGGCGCTTGGCTTAAGCCCGCTTGTTTCTGCCGCTTGCTTATGACCGCTATCCCTTTAGCTCAGCCGCCTTCCTGCCTGTCGTTCACTGAGCCAACGGGAGAGTGGTCATAAGACCTTCCCGGCGTCAATTGATTTTGACCATGCTGCCCTTGATGTTGATCATGCCGTCCGACTTGATGTCCAGCGTTGCGGCCGCTTTCAGCGCCATCGTTGCCGACGCTTCGATATTGATCTGCGTGGACTTGATTTTGATCTCTTTGGCGCTTTCGATGGAGATGTCGCCTTTGGCGTTCAGCTTAATCGTCGTCGCGCTGCTTTTGACGGTAATCTCATTTGCCGATCCGCCCTTGATCAATATCTCGTTATTGCCGCTTTGATCGGCGATTTTGATGCTGTCGTCCTTGTCCGTCAATGCGATGGTCTGGCCTTTTTTCGTCTTGATCGTAATGTTTTCTTCGCCGCTTTTATCGTCGAAAATGAGCTCGTGGCCCGACCGCGACTTGATTTTGCGCACATCGTTTTTTTCCGCCGGAGCCGGCGGCTTGTTTTTGGGATTCCACAGCATGCCGATTACAAAAGGCTGGCGCATCTCGCCCAGATGGAAAGCTACCAGCACCTCGTCGCCGACCTCCGGCAAAAACAGGCTGCCCATATCCTTGCCACTCATAAGCGTCGCAATGCGAACCCAATCCGTCTCCGTTTCGGTCTCCTGCAGCGGAAGCTTCAGCTTCACGCGGCCCAGGTTGTCGGGATCGGCATTGTCCGTCACTACGGCGACCATAACGCCGCCTACCTTCTGACCGGAAAAATCGACTGACCCTCCGACAGCAAATTCGGGAAGCTCGAACATCAGACCGCGTTCCCTCCTATCTGAAACCTCGTTACGTACCCATCGTCGTTAAAAAGGTGCGTGGACCCTGTAATATAATACGGCTGATCGAGCTTCTTGCCCAGTCCGCTGAGCTTGATATAGCGCCCGGACCGAATCTCCGGAATTCCGACGCATTCGCCTGTTCCCGTGATCAGCTTCATCGCTTTGCGGTTCAGCAGGGCGTCCGCATAGCTTTTGGCCTCATCCTGCGAAATCGCATTCGTGTACATATATTCCACGAACTCGCCGCCGGTCGAAAGCAGGTCTTTGCCTGTCTTCGAATTGGAACCGAGTTTCGCAATCGGACCAGCTTTGCTTTCGATCACTTTCAGCTCTTTATTGTCCCAGGCCCGCACCGTCACACCGGTCAACTGCTCGGCCAAATTCATGTCAATCGAGAGGCTGCGCAGCGTTTTGCCCATTTCCAGCGTCAGCACAGGCGTCGTGTCCGTAAGCGGCTTGCGGAAGTACAGGTTTTTGCCGACGACGAAAAAGTCAAAGTTCATCAATCGCGCCAAATGCTCGATAAAATGATAATCGTCCACCTGGCTCTGCGAAATTGTCGGAAATTGCATCGTCGTGGCGTCGATGTTCGCCTTCGCTCCGTATTCCTTGGCGATTTCCGAGACGACATCGCTGTACTTTTTGTTGTTCCACGACCTGGACTTCGTCCCTTTCATCATCAGAAACGAAAAATCCATCCCCCGCACGATCAGGCCGGGGTTCTCCCCTTCCGCGAAATCAGCGACAACCGAAGTAATGTAACCGGAAAAAACGGGGCACATCTTATCTACATAACCGAGGCTGATGTCTATCGCTTTGTTCAACGTGAATACGTCCAGCCATTGCATCTCGCTTTTCGTCACATTATAGGCGTTCGTAATGCGAAAAGAGAAAGAATCCGCCGTTCCTTCGATCGAAGTGTCGACCCGGATCATCGAGACCGCAATATCGTCCGATATTTTACTGCCGTCGACTTTGATTTCGTAAGCCGGAGCAAAAAAGTCGCGGTATTTCTTTTCAAGCTGATCAATCGTATACGCGGTAGTTTCAAGACTCAACTGGGCCATAGTCTAATCCAACCTCGGCACCGAAATGCGGCGTCCCGTCTGAACTCTGAGCGGATTGTCGATATTGTTCGCCTTGGCGATCTCCCGCCACAAGCCGGGGTCCTCGTACTCGTGAGCTGCGATCATCCAGAGCTGTTCGCCCTGCTTGAGCATTTTTTGCTTCGTGCGGTCCGAAGAATGGCGGGGAATCTTCTGAAGCTGCTCCTTCTTGCTGTGCCACGAACGGAAAGTCACTTTGAGCTTGGCCCGCACCGGGATGCCGCTATCCAGAAACATCGTGAAGCTTTGCGTCACCTTTTCCACGACGCCTTTAAAATCAAGGGAACCCCAGACGAACCGGCAAATCGGCGGTGCATGAAGCTCTTTTTCCACGTCCAGCAGGCCGGAAATTTTTTTCGTATAATTGCGGACATCGGTTCCTTTTTCGTAGGTGTCAAAAAAGAAGTCCATCGTCAGCGAAGTCGTGCCCCCGGTAATAAACTGACCTACCGGCATGGACAAGCCTGGCACCTTATTCCATGAATAGCTGTTGCTCGTATCGAGGGAATACTCGCTGGGGTTGAACAGTACTTGCACGTTCTCTTTTTTGCCGTTTCCCTTGTCCACGATGATCATGGCTTTCTTCAGTGCCACCGGCGTCCATCCCTTTCCGTTTTATCCGTTAAAGTCCGCGGCGCTGCCGCTCGAACTTGATTCTTTTTTCGATTTCGCGGTACACTTTGTCGGCGATTTTTTTGATGTCCAACTGCGGCTGCTGCATGATCCATTGCTGCAGCTGCTCCATGTCGACCTGCGGCGCCGCCTGCTCGGCAGGAGCGGCGGCCGCTGGCGCATCCTCTGCGCCGCTTGCCGGGCGCAGCCAGTCCATATCCAGCGGCGCTCCTGCGAGCGCGCTGGGTCCCGGCAGTGCTGGAGCCTGCTTGTGCTCCAGCATCGTCCCCGGCAGCGCGAGCTGCGCAGCGCTGCCTATCTGCGGCGCGCCCGCTTGAGGCGCGCCGGGGATCAGCTGCCGCTGCACCAGCGGCGGCAGCTGAGTTATTGCGGCAGCCACCGCAGGGCTGCCGGTTTGGCCGGCGGCGGCGCTGCCGAAGGCCGCCGCCGGGTTTGCAGCTGCGGCCTGCGAAGCCGCAGCTGCTGCCGCAGGAGCCGCGCCCAGCGCTCCTGTGAGGCCGCCGGCCCGCGTGGCTATGGCACGCGGGGTCAGGCGCAGCGGCTGCCCGGCCGCTGCCAACGCGCCTCGCGCGCCGCCCCCCGCAGCGGGGCGCTGGCGCTGCGCGCGTTGGCCGGCCGGCGCTGCGCTTGCGGCGCGCCGTAATGCCGGCGCCGCGCTTTCGTGCGCCCCCGCAGCCGGCGCCCGGCCTTGCTGGGCCCGCTGCGCTTGCGGCGACCCGCTGTCCTCCAGCGCAGCCGGATCAGCCGCCGGCTGCCTCCAAACTGCCGGGACCGCCGGCTGCAGACCCGGCGCTGCGTTTATAGCTGCATGACTTAGCACCATGCCGCCTTTGGAGATCGCTGCTGCCATAGGCCCGCTGCTCTTGCCCTCTATGCCGCCGCTGCTGCTTCTATCGGCTATCTCTGCCGCCAAGCTCGCGCTCAACTCGGAGCGGCTCGCCATAAATCCGCCGGCAACCTGTTCAGGATGCGTCAAAGTTTGCCCACTTGCTGCCAACGAACCGCCCAACAAATCGCGTCCATCCCCTAAAACAACGTTACCCTGAACATCGGAACCGGAATTTCCGCCGCCTTTTCTCCTTGCGATCGTACTCAAGTTTGGAAAAGTACCTTGACTTTTAGCATCGGCAGCACGATTTGTCGCTGCCAATTGAATGCCTGCATTCGCTTTTGGAGCAGTTTTCACAATTGTGGCCGGATCCCCGGTTTTACTTACACGCAAGCTGCCGTTTCTGCCTGCTGCCGCATGCGAGCGTACATTTTCAATTAATCTTGCATGTACGCTTGGTGCATTTGCGCTACTGTTTGTAATTGCATTTATGCTTGCTGTTGAGCTCCTACCAGCCATTCCATCCATGCTTGCTATTGAGCTTCTGCCAGCTACTCTATCCATGCTTACTATTGAGCTTCTGCCAGCTACTCTATCCATGCTTACTGTTGAGCTTCCGCTAGCCACTCCATCCACGCTTGCTGGTGAGCTTCTGCCAGCCACTCCATCCACGCTTGCTGGTGAACTTCTGCCAACTACTCCACCTATGCTTGCTGTTAAGCTTCTGTTAGCCACTCCGTCCATGCTTGCTGATGAACTTCTGCCAACTACTCCACCTATGCTTGCTGTTAAGCTTCTGTTAGCCACTCCGTCCATGCTTGCTATTGAACTTCTGCCAACTACTCCGCCTATACTTGTTATTGAGCTTCTATCAGCCATTCCATCTGTACTTGCTATTGAGCTTCTACCAACCATTCCATCTATGCTTGTTGTTGATCTTCGGCCAGCCACTCCATCTAGGCTTGCTATTGAGCTTCGCCCAATTAACCCATCTATACCTGCTATTAAGCTTCTGCCAGCCACTCCACCTAGGCTTGCTATTGAGCTTCGGCCAACCACTCCACCTATACTTGCTGTTGAGCTTCGGCCAACCACTCCACCTATACTTGCTGTTGAGCTTCGGCCAACCACTCCACCTATACTTGCTATCGAGCTTCTGCCTGCCACTCCACCTACGCTTGCTGTTGAGCTTCTGCCTGCCACTCCACCTACGCTTGCTGTTGAGCTTCGGCCAGGCATTGCATTTATGTGTTCTGTTGAGCTTTTGTTCGCTATTGCACTGGCTGATACAAGTACTTTTGTTCCTGCATTGACGTATGTACTCTCAACTGGATTTGCATATGAATTGGTATCTGCATTCGCATGGACTTTCCTGCTAACTTTTGCAGGCCCTTTTTCATATGGAAAAGAATTTTTTGTATGTATAACAGAATCTGCTCCAGCAATGAGACGGCTCCCGGCAAAATTGCTCCTTACCCCGAAAGCCGGTCCCTGGACGTTATTTCGATCCTGAGGGGCAGATTCCTTTATTTTTGCAATGACATTCAAACCTAAATCGGCGATCGCTTCTGTGCCCGGCCGTACGATCGATCTTGTTGTTCGTGGCGTGCCATCACTGCCTGCCCCTGCCAACATTCCTGCACGGACACCAGAATTTACAGCCCCATCGTCAGCAGCCTGTACGTGTCCTTTCGCAATCGATCTGCCCAACGTTTCCGCATTACTCGCAGCCATCACATTTGTACTGCCACTTGCACTTGTATTAGCATTTGTACTCGTACTGCCATTTGCACTGCCACTCGCACTAAGCTTTGTAATTGTACTGGCACCTGAACCTGATTGAGAGCTTGTTTTTGCATATATAACAGAATTTGCTCCAGCAGAGGGGCTAACTCCAGCGAATGGGCTCCTCATTCCAGAAGCTGGTTCCTGAGTACTATTTCGATCAGGTACTGCAAATTCGCTCATTCTTGCAATGACATTTGAACCTAAATCAAGTTTCGGATTTACAAACGGTTTTGTACGTATTACAGAAACTGCTTCCGCAGCGAGGCGGCTCCTTATGAAATCGCCACTCTTCATTTTTCCGATAACATCCGAACTCAAACCCGCAGCCCCAGCCGCAGATTCCCCAGCACGGATGCCGGAATTTGCAGACTCGGAAGCATCGGACCGTGCGTTTGCTTTCGCGTCCAATCTCGCACCAGCACTGCTTGAATCTGCGCTTACGCCGAAAGCGGTCGTACCGCTATGCAGCCTTGCGCCGATTACCTCATTGCCGCTACCGGTCTCAATACCTGGTGACCTTCGCAGTATTCTCCGGGCCGTCCCCAGATCATGCCGAGAGCCCTCCGTCGCGACCCACGACCGGGCACCGGCCTCGTGCGCAGCGGGATTTCCCGATGTATTCCTTTGCTGCTGAACAAGCAGTCTAAG
Organism: Paenibacillus sp. sgz302191; assembly: GCF_057749925.1. NCBI lineage: Bacteria > Bacillati > Bacillota > Bacilli > Caryophanales > Paenibacillaceae > Paenibacillus > Paenibacillus sp. sgz302191. Next base: position 84,900 of record NZ_JBYLHY010000022.1, on the reverse strand, counting down.
CTCCGTACGGCTGCTGTTTATTTTTGGAGCTGACTTGGCGCTTGCAGTCTGAGTCTCGGCAGAAAGGATTCCGGACACGGACTCGGTCTTTCGGACAAAAACAGGCGCGTTTTCCCGGCTGCGAGTATTTGCCCGTGCTGCATCATTCCCACCCTCTTCCGCTTGCCTTGCTTCCAACTGTGCGGCATTCGTTTGATCTGGCGCGGTTTTTCGCCAAATAACAGTATGTGCAGGTTTGTCCTTATCGTGAACAACCTGATAGCTGCTTGTTCCTTCGTACTGCCGCCGCATGGAGTGCGGAACCGCCGTGGTCAAGCTGGCGGCCGCAATAGCGGAAGGCGCGATGCGCCGGGCAATCGCCACCGGTTCGTTATCCTGGCTCCCTGTCGTATTGTAAGCGAAATGCCGCAGCACAGGTGCTGTCTTTCGAACGGTTTCCGCATGACGATAATCAATGCTCCGCTCTCTCCGAACGGACTCGCCAAAAGCTTCGTTTTCAACCGTTCGCAGCGGTTTGCGGGCCGCCCTTTGAGCCGGTTCCCCCATCCATACAGCCGAATTAGGGTGCCGCTGGGAGGTCGAATGTGTATGTAAGGATTCTAAATGAACGAATTTGGATAAAGCCGTATGATATAAACGGACTGCCGCCGTCCGGTTCGTCGCTGCACTCCTGCTGCCTGCCTGTCTGGAAAGCATCCGAACCGAAGCTGCAAACTGTGCAAAAGCACGCTGTATCGGCGGCGTTCCCCGCTGATTGTCGATAGTAATGTAACGCTGCCGCAGTTCGCGGCTTGAAGGCCGCTGATCCGAGGGCCATCTCAAAATGTGTTTTCCCTGCCCGGTTATTGCCGTGGCCGGGGGGCTTGCGCTTGTATTCGGCGGTGCCCCATGCACTTGCCCTGCGGTTGATGCCGGGTGTGAATTGTTTCCGCCAGAAGGGATGTTCGTTTTTTCCTTGTTGTTCTTTTTAGCGGTTGCATGGCCGGAACTTGTCCGGTCGATTTCATCAAGCTCTGCGGTCAGCTGCAAATCGCTCCGCAGTTCTTCGATAGCCATGAGTTCTGAAACGGCGGCTCTTCGATCTGTTGAAATTACGGCCTGCTGCGACAGCAGATGTCCGTAGCGCTTCACCCATTGTTCAAGACGATGGATCGTCTCCCGCTTGGTGGACAGCGGCGCTGCGTTCGGATGCTGCAAATTTTGCAGCTGCAGTTGGAGCCGGATGATCCACTCCCGTTCGCTCTCGCCTGCCGATGCCGTAGGCTCATCTTCCGCGAGCATGCCGTTGATCCTGAAAATGAGTGCCAGCAAGCCTAAATAAGGCATGCGTCTAAAACCGTACTTGCCCATGATGCCGGAAGCAAATTGATTCGTTATGCGGGCAGTCCGGCCAAACGTGCCGGCGTCTGCCGCCGCCAAAGGGCTGCCGGCCCCTGCGGGCTGCTTCCTGCGGGGGATATGCGATTGTCGGGATAGCATGAACAATCCCCCTGCCCGTTATTTTTTGAAAATCGTCTTCAGGCCGCCATGCACAAGCTCGATGGATTCGATGGCCACATTTCCGCTGGTCGCGTTTAACTCCGGGCCGTTCCATTTCACGGGAAATGCGTCGAAAAAATTCCAACGGCACACTTCCTGCCCGGCCTGATTGTGCAAAATGACGGAACCGTTCTTGCGCTTGATTTTCCCGGCCGTGACGTTGTTATACCAGTCCCACAGCTCGCTGGAGCTGGTGATGCCTCTTTTTAAAACGATGTTCGGGTACTTCGTATGCTCGATCATGTAATGGGGACGCGTGTTGACTCCGCCTTCCCATAGCGGCTTGACCTCTATTTCGGAGCGCATGCCGGAGACTTCGGAAAAACCGCCGACGATCAGCCCGTCAAGCTCGACCAAAAAGCGGAACGCGCCCGCTACATCATGCGTTTTGGACTGCTTCATACCTTATCACCTCTTGCCGAACACGTCGAAAGGATTGTCCGGCTTTTTGCCGTCGTCGTTCAGATTGCGGTTGATGCGCGATATTTCCTCGCACCATTTGCGGCGTTCCCGGTGCTCCATTGACATGATTTCATCGTGCGTCCAATGAAAGTAATAAGCGATGAAGCCGGCTTCCTCGTAGATCTTGTCAATGGGATATCCGGTTATGCCCCCGCCATCTCGTCCAAAAAAGACACGTCCACATCAAATTCGTGCTCGCATTTCGGACAAACCGTATGCACTTTGGGCACTTCCATTTCGTTGATCTGGCGGTAAAAATTTTGCAGAAACGCAAGGTCTGCCGTGAACAATTTTTCCACGACCCGCGTATCGATAGCGCGCAGATCGCCTAATTTGGTAATGACGCGCGTTAGCAAAATGATCGTGAGGTAGCCGGGATTTTGCTGGACGCGCTGATCGCGCATCGGCAGTATTTCGTCGGCGGCCGTCGCAAGGCGCATCACGCCTCTTTTGTGCAGCGTGCCGTCCTCATCGACGTATCCTCTGGGGAGCTCGAATTCGTACTCCGTTTTAAAAGCCATGCTCGCTTCCTCCTTCATGTGAAAAAAGAAGAGCCGGAAGCTGAAGCGCAGCGCTCCAGCTCTCCTACTCTTTCGCTGCCGTTACTTCGTGCGCGTCATGCCTTCGTGGGCAAGCTCCAAATTTTCGATCGCGACTTCGTTGCCCGATCCGTTAAAGTTCGGAGCCGTATACTTGGACGGCCACGCTTCGATAACCTGCCATGTCGCCACGTCGCCGCCCTCTTCGTTGATTGCGATGATCGTAACGGTTTTGCGGGAAATTTTGCCCTGAATCGACTCGGACATCCAGTTGTACATATCCAAAGAGTCGGTTACGCCCCATTTCAGCGTGATGTTGCCGTATTTGGCAAGCCCCGGAAGTTTGCGAGGCGTAATGACTTCGTTGCCCTCGCGGTACTCGATGACGGACAGCGATGCGTCAAAGCCGGACACTTCGCTGAACCCTGCTTGCTGAATGCCTTCCACTTCGATTCTGAATCTAAAATTGCGGTATGGATCTTTACGTTCGACAGCCATATAATACCCCTTTCCTGATTATGAAAAAAATGATCGTCCGAGCGGGCCTGCTCTTCTCTCGCCTTACTCTTCTCTCGTCTTCTGAGTAATGCGGAAAATGACGAACTCGGCAGGCTTCACAGGCGCTACGCCGATGACGCAAATGAGCCGTCCGTTGTCGATGTCGTCCTGCGTCATCGTGCTTCGTCCGATGTTGATGTAGAACGCCTCGGCAGGACTGCCGCCCATCAGCGCTCCGTCTCTCCATACGCGCGTCAGGAACGCATCAATCGTGCGTTGTACGCGAGCCCACAGCTGCTCGTCGTTCGGTTCGAAGACGACCCAGTTCGTGCCGTTCTTGATCGACTCTTCAAGGAAAATGAACAGCCTTCTGACGTTGACATATTTCCATAAACCGTTGGAGGAAGCGGTGCGCGCACCCCATACGCGGATGCCTTGTCCGGCAAAATGGCGGATCAAGTTCACGCCTTGCGGGTTAAGGATATCCTGCTCGCCTTTGTTGTACTGGCAGTCGAGGCCTACGGCGCCGCGAACGACTTCGTTGGCCGGCGCTTTTTGCACGCCGCGGGTTTGGTCCGAGCGCGAGTAAATCCCGATGACGGAGCCGGACGGCGGGATATAAATGTTGCGCTTGTCCAGCGGGTCGAACACCTGCAGCCAAGGGTTGTACATCGCTGCATAGCTGCTGTCGAAAATGTTGCGGTGCGTCATCACGTCCGCCACTTTCGTTTTGTCGCGCGGAATGTCGAGCACGGCAAAACGGCTGCCGAGGTTTTCGCAATGCGCGACAAGGGAAAGCTGAACGTTCGGGTCCGTTACGCCCGGAACGGCCATAATGCTGACCACGTCGTTATCGATGAACGACTGGATGCCCGTACGCTTGCCGGGGCCGCGGTCTACGCCCATGAAATCGCCCGCGGACAGATTGGCGATGGAACCGTTGCTGCCGCCCGACAGCGCGATCTGGAACTTGCCGGCCGTCTCCTCTTCGCCGGAGAGCACCTCGAAAGGAGCTACGGCGCCGAGATCTTTGCCGTCGGTCAAATCTTTCACCGTTACGATGTTGGAACGGGACATGATTTTCTCGATATGGTTCGCTGCGGAAATGTTCAGGGACATCTTTTCATAAGTCTCCGCTTCATCCCCGTAAAAAACGTTGATCGTAAATTCGCAGGTAGTCAAAACTTTGGCAGGCAGCAAATTCGCGTCCGTCACATCGCCTGTAAGCTCGGAAGCGAGCTTGATGATGTTGTCTTGGGAAGCTACGATTTTGTTGTACTGCTTGCTGCCGTCCGCTTCGAAAGCGACGACGTCGCCTACGTTGAAGCCCGCGTTGTTTTTGACGCGGTATTGGTTCTCGCCCAGGTCCTCGTAGATTTGCGTCTTGGCCTTGCTCGCCGGAACGATGACCGCGCGGATTTGGTTGCCCCATGTGCCGGGATTTTTGGAAGTAATGCGTACAATCTTGGCTTCTTTGTTGCCTTCGGTCTGATTCGTCGCAGCTTTGGCGTCGGACGGCGCTACCCGCATGACAAAGCAGCGCGAGCCTCCGTTCAGGAAAAAATGTTCAACGGCATACGATAAAAAGCGGTAATCGCCAAATTCGTTTTCCGACAAATAGCTGCCGAACAAACGGTGAAAGTCCGCTACGCTCGTCACTAATTGAGGTACGCCCTCGATTTCTCCTCTTTGCGCGAGTCCTAAAAACCCGGCCGTACTTGTGCTTGCACCTTCCAACGGCTGCGCGCCGCTGTCAAACTCTTCCACATAGACTCCCGGTGATAAATATTCAGCCATTGTTCCCCGGTTCTGCCTGCAGGCGCTTGGTTGCCGCTTGATGCCGCCGCAGACATGATACCAGTTCTCTCCTTTCTGCTTGTGGTTTTTTGTATAGAAGATGGACGCATGCACCCATCCGCTAAATGAGGTTACGTTATGTATTGCGTTCCGAGGTTGGTGGTTTGGCCTTCCGCCACCATCACCTCCTTCAAGAACGGCTGGCCGCTCCCGCCGCCGGCGACGTGCAGGCGCACCGAAAACGAAGGCGCTCTGCAGCCTCCCAAAGCGATGACCGCTTCGCCGCGTTCGGTGCAGCGGGTCTCGACGGCGGGAAGCAGCAGCGCTCCCCGCGAATAGCTGCGGACCAGCGGCTTCGCGAGCCGGAAACGCTTCCGGTGCTCCAGAACCTCCGCAATTTGCACCGGTTCTTCCGGACCTTGCGGTCCGCGCTCTCGCAGCACGTACCGGCTACCCTCAACCATGCTGCCGGTCACAAAACCGACCGCAATTTCTTCCGCGCCTGCGCCGGTCTGCTCCGGCATCAGCCTGGCCCGCGCGCATTCTTCCGTCAGCACGCTGGCTGCGACCGGCGCTCCTTGCAGCGGCGCGTCCTTGCCGTCCCGCAGGCAAACCCTTATGAGCGGGGCGCCCGGCGGAAACGGATACGAGGGCAGCGGCTGCAGCTGCAGCCGAATTTGCTCGATGGAACGGGAAGATCGGGTGGAAAACGGGATTTGCTCTTGAAAATAATGTTCAGCGTCTATGCGGAGCCGGTAATCGCCCTCCGGTAAATCGTTGAATATATAGGATCCGTTCGATTTGCTGATCGCAATCGAGCGGGCGCCTTCGAGATGTACGGCGATATTCGTACCGATGGGGGCTTCTGAGGTGAATGAGTCTGACAGGCCGACAACCAGGGAAACGCGGGATTTCAAATGTACTTCGCGCCTGAGTTCCAAATCCGACGCCACCTGTCCTTTCCGGAATTTTAACCTTGTATGCGAATATCGCGTTCCAGCACCCGCTTCGTCGTCCTGATTCTTGTCGAATCGATTTGGACAGGGCCGACCGTGTAGCTCAGGGAAAGCCTGTAAGGGGTATCGGCAAAATTCCACATGTTCATCATGCTTTCTCCGGCGAACGGGTCCAAGACGATGCGCACTTCCTCCTCGCGCTCGGCCAGCGTGCCTACCGTCATGGAGCCCCGCAGCACCGAATTGTCGTACAGCACCTGCATCGCTCTCCCCAAAATCCGGTGCTCGTCAAGCGCGCGGGACTGCAGTTCCGCCGGCGATTGGACGGTAAGCAGGTAGCCGAGCTCGACCGACATGGGAGGAAACTGGATTTCGTGGGTCCCCCTGGATATCATCTGCGTCCGCCGGTTATCTCCGCTTTCCCTGACCGTATACAGGAAAAGAGACAGGTAGAAATCTCCTTTATCGACAGGCGATGCCAGACCGATCATCTCGGGCTGCGGGATGGGGTCGGGGGTCATGTTTTCTCTGAGCAGCTTCACTAAGGACGCGCTGACATCAGCAATTACGGAATAGTCGCCTATTGGATTTCACTCCTGCCTCTTGAAATGGCAATTATGTATGCGTGTAGAACAAACGTGCAATATGTCAAATCTTTACGTTAATCTTAAATCCTTTTTTATTATAATTGTATTTAAGTAGGATGACTACAGATTTCTTCATCTTTCCCATCAAAAATTTACCTTCTTAATAGTTCTCCAGATCCAGTTTTGCCACGATTTTCCCGGATTTTTGCAATTCATGGCGAATGGAGGCGATAATGTGGCGCATGCGTATCGGCTCTCCCGCTTCCGCAGCCAAAAACGCCGAAGACAGCACGACGTTTTTGATGTTGCCTCCGGCTATCTCGAACTTTTGCGCCAGGTATTTGAAGTCGACCTCGCTGCTGACGGGCGCCGCCGGCGGAAACATCGAGCGCCAGATCCGCTCCCGGTATTCCGCGTCGGGAAACGGAAATTTGATCACATAATTGATTCTCCGCAAAAAGGCCTCGTCGATATTGTTCAGCAAATTCGTCGCCAGAACCGTGATCCCCTGGTATTCCTCCATTTTTTGCAGCAAATAGGCCGTCTCGATGTTCGCGTATTTGTCGTGCGAATCTTTCACTTCCGACCGCTTGCCGAACAGGGCGTCCGTCTCGTCGAAGAAAAGCACGGCACTGCTCAGCTGCGCTTCATGGAAAATTTCGTGCAAGTTCTTCTCGGTCTCGCCGATGTATTTGCTGATCACCTGCGAGAGATCGACCTTGTACAGCTCAAGCTGCAGCTCCCCCGCTACGACCTGGGCCGACATCGTCTTGCCCGTGCCGGGGGGACCGGCGAACAGCATGCTGAGACCTTTGCCGTAGGCCAGCTTCTTCTCGAACCCCCAGTCTCCGTAGACGAGACTGCGGAATTTGACCTGGCTGCACGCATTGCGCAGCTGATCCTTTTGCTCCGGCGGCAAAATGACGTCCTCCCAGCCGTAGCGGGGCTCGATGCGCACCGCCTTGCGCTCCAGCCGGTGCTGGGCCTGCCGGAAGCATGCCCGGTACAGCGCGGGCGCTTCCAGCGCTGCGGCGTCCGCCGGGCGGCCGTCCAGCTGGCGCTGCCAGGCCGAATAGCCGGCGGCAAGCTCCAGCGACTGGCGGATCTGCCCGGGGGTGAAGCGGAATTTGCCGCTCATCACCCGCCAGTCGACGTCCCCCTGGACGCCGAGCTCTTCGGCGAAGCGCCGCCAGAGCAGCTCTCTGGCCGCCTCGTCCGGCACCTGCAGCTCGTGCTCCACCAGCAGGCGGTCCTTCGGCTTCCACTCTATGCGCAGCTGCTGCCCCGCCAGCAGAAACAGCAGGCCGGCATAGCCGTCCAGCTGCTCGTGAAACTGCTGCTGGCGCTGCCTCGCGGCGAAATCCGGCTCTTCCGGATACAGCGCTTCAAGCCGCGTAAAGCAAAGCACCGCCTGATGCAAAATCGCTTCGCGCATCACGGCCGCAAGCAGCCCGGCGAAGCCGGCCGGCTGCAAAAGCAGCTCCTCCGCGTTCACGAGGAGGAGCGGCTTGCCAAATGCGCGGGCGCAGTGCCGCACATGCAGTTTTTTGCCTGCGCCGGCGCTGCCCCACAGGCAGAAAGCAAGCCCCCGGCGCGCCGGGACCGGTGCTTCGTAAGACTCGCGGACGAATGCCTGCAATCGCCGCTGAAAATCTTCCTGGATGAGCAGCGGCGGCGCGGCGTCATCCGGGTACACGATCGCTGCGGCCGGCTTCAGCCCGGCGTCCAGCTCGCCGGTGTCAAGCAGGAACGCGGCGATCCGCTTGTCCAGCAGCACCGGCTTCGAGAGCAGCGATCTGCCCGGCGGCTCGTGCTCCTCCCGCTGCAAAAAGTACCGGGCCAGCTTGCCGGCCGGGCCCAAAAATGTCGCGCGCCATGTGCGCATGTCCTCGGGCGTGCGGCACGCCAATTGCAGCGCCGTGCCGACATTAGGCGCTTTATTCGTCAAATCGTCCTGCAAAAATCCGAATAACCGCTCGTATTTGCGGTCCAGCTCGAGCGCCAGCGCCAGCAGCACGATGCGCTCTTCCACCTGCGAAAGCCCGAATACCGCCGACATGTAGACGAGCGGCAGCAGCACCTGGCTTTCCCGGCTCGCCCGCAGCCGCTCCGCAATCCGCTCCTCCCACTCCTCGATCTCTCCGAGGAGCTCGGCCTCCGTCTCCTCCTGCCGAGCGGCCTCTTCCGCCGCCTGCGCCCCTGCGAGACGCATGAATTCGTCCTCGGACACGAACATGCCGCGAAACGCGTCCGTCTGCGGGTCGGCGGTTTGAACCTGCCTTCTCGCGTACAGCAGGCGAAGCTTTTTGTCCAGCAGGCAAAGCTCGTCCGCATAATGCTCCCAAGCGTGCGTATAAGATTGAGCTGCCATAAATCCTCCTGACGGCCTGCATGCAGCGCCTTTTGCAAATTTCCAAAAATAATGTCGCATTATATATACTTATGTCGAATCTACTAGTTCCTCTTGCCTAATTGGAAATCCTTTCTTACAATATCGTTAGCACCTCTGCGCAAATCCGGGCGAATACTCCTAATCCTGCTTCCAGCCTGACTGGAAATAAGGATGATTGCCGTTCATGCACCCATGGCCGTCCCGGTAGAAAAGGAGCCTGAAACTTTTGGAACAACCCCCGGTAAACGACAGCAATTGGAATCGGAAGCTCATTCGTATTTTTTGGTCGATTTTGTTGATATACGAAGCGGCTGCGACGATCGGTCTGTTCGTAGACATCAGTCGAACCCCTGATCAGTGGGGGCACAGTTTTATCCGATTCCAGGTGATTCCGACATGCTTGCAGTTGGCTCTTATGGCGATCGGCCATGCCGCTGTTTATTTGTTCAAGCGCTACAGCGATTTTATCATGATTGTCTGGACCATGACTATGGTCGGTCTTTTTATTATTTGCATCCCGGAATTAAACGACAAATACGAGTTGATGTGCATTCCCGTACTGCTGTCATCGAGTTATTTTCAGCGCAAGCTGATCGTTTTTGCATATGTATCGAGCCTTGTTTGCATCGTGATATTGGTTGCCGCCAATTTTTACAGAGGAATCGTGCCTAGCGCGTATGAAATGATCGTGTCCGCAGCAGTCGTAACGGCAACCGCAGTCGTTTGTTTTGCCATTATGGATAAAGGTCTTGATTTAATTACCCAGCTTAAAGATTCCGTCGTCAGGGAACAGGAGCTGCTCATTCGCAACGTGATGATCGACCGGCTCTCCAAGGTGGACGCGCTGACAGATTTGTTCAACCACCGTTCGTTTCAGGAGCATACCGATCATCTCATTTCGCACATTCCACACGACACGCCGCTCGAACTCGCGCTTATGGATATCGATAATTTCAAAAGAATCAACGATACTTACGGCCATTGGGTCGGGGACGAAGTGCTGAAAACGATAGGCTCCATACTGAAGCAAACGTTAAGCTCGGACGATATGGCTTTCCGTTACGGAGGCGAGGAGTTCGCGGTGCTTTTTGTCGGGAAGCGGCACGACGAAGTGATGGCCCTGTGTGAAACGCTGCTGCACAAGGTGCGCGGCACGCTCATTCCCGAAATACCCGATCAGCACATAACAATGAGTATCGGAGTAGCTCCGTACGACCGCAATACGCTCAAAAAAGCCTGGTTCCAGCGCGTGGACGAATGTTTGTATACGGCCAAGCGGTATGGCAAAAACCGCATCTACGCCCAGACTGCCGATTAGCCCGGCTTTTTTTACCGCCGAACCGCATCCTTCGCGATGCGGTTTTTGTTTTTTCCGTCTGTACTTTTTTTCCGCCTGTACATGATTTTGGTCGTTTAGGCAAATAATAGCCAAAATCATAAAAGGTGGTCTTAACTATGTGCACATCGATATCGATGCTCGCAGACGTCTCGGAGGTTGTCGCGCAATTCCGCATTGACCGTCTGCTGTCGTACAGCTCCAACCGTTACGAAATCAAGCCGACCCAATCGCTGTCCGCCATCGTAACGAACCGCAAGTCCGAGCGGCTGCTCGACGAATTCAGATGGGGGCTCATGCCGTTCTGGGCCAGAGACGCGGTGTGCGGCGACCGCGATTCGATTTTTCGCAGCGATGCGTTCGAGCGCATCGTCCGCAAGCAGCGCTGCGTCATTCCGTGCAGCGGCTTCTATATAAGCCGGACGGAGGGCAAGCGGACGCAATGGCACAGGTTCAAAATGCGCAGCGGCACTTTCGGCATCGCCGGCTTGTACGATGTGTGGCGCTCCCCGTCGGGCGAAGAGCTGCGCACCTGCACGATGCTGATGACGGAGGCCAATTCGCTCGTGGCCCCTTATATGGGCCGGATGCCGGCTATTCTGGAAGCGGACGATGTCGACGCCTGGCTCCAGCCGGCCGTGAAAGACGCCCACTCCCTCCAAAAGATGCTCCGTCCCATGGAGGAACTGAGGATGGTGGCGAACCGCCTCGCTTCCCCGCAGGAAAAGCTCGAAACGAATACGGACGTCGGCGTGCTTGCCTGAAAGTCTGTCCTGCCTCCGCCGGGCCGTTCACCTGTCCGTTGGTCCCTCATGCCCGTTTGGCCGCCCCTGCGGGCGGACGCATGCACGTAATAAAGCCGGGAAAAGAACCGCTTGGCGGATTCTTGCGCCGGCTTTATTGCTTAAGCGGCGGCAGCTCCTCGCCCCGCGTGACAAGACGGACGCCTTCCGCGCAGACCCCGTACGGCTCCCAGGGACAGGTCGCGCATACGACGCTGATGTCCTTCGGTACGAATTCCGCCGCTATTTTACCGAGAATTTCCTCCCAGCTCCATTCGAAGCCCGTTTGCAGACCGAGCATCTCCAGAACGGCGGCATCCTTCCGGTACACGCTTAGATCCTCGCAGTGCGGCCTCTGCTCATCGCTCGGAAAGGCGGCGCAAATCTCGTCGGGCCCCTCCACGATCGCAATCCTCGTCTCCGGGCGGCTCCGCAGCGTCTCGTAAATTTTTGTCATATTGACGCAAAAATCCGGGGAATAGCCCATCCCCCTGTAACCCAGCAAGCAAAGCAAATGGTGTCCTCGAAGCTTTATATGCATCGGATGGTTCTCCTTCAACTGATTGGCCTTCGTGTATGACTTCGTGTATGACTTCGCGTATGTCTTCATGTAGATGATAGCACAAAAACGGATGCGGAAGGCTTGACATTTTTCCGGATCAACATGTATTATGTGTATCACATCAACTAGTACACTTGGTACATTCGAAAGGAGGAGCTGCATGTATCTTCATTTGGATGAACGGAGCCCCACTCCGATCTGGGAACAAATTGTCCAGCAGATCAAAGAACGCATTCTGCAAGGCGTCATTCAGCGGGGCGACAAGCTGTTGTCCGTACGCGAGCTTTCCGCCGCGCTGGTGATCAATCCGAATACGGTGAGCAAAGCTTATCAGGAGCTGGAGCGGCAGCATGTTATCGAAACGCGAAGAGGCAAAGGGACGTTCGTCGTCGATGCGCTCCCGGCAAAAGGAGACCGAGACAAAATGAATGAAATCCAAAAGGCTTTAAAGCTGCTCGTCGTGGAATCGTCATACGCGGGCGTAAACCGTGAAACACTGATCCAGTGGATCGAACAGTATTGGGAGGAACTTGGAGGTGCAAAGCATGTTAACCGTGCAAAATCTGAGTAAACGCATCGACGGGCGGCTTGTTCTGGAGAACATCGGCTTTGAGCTGAAGGCCGGCTCCATCGCCGGTCTGCTCGGACGCAACGGCGTCGGCAAAACGACGCTGCTGAAAACGATCGTCGGCATTCTCGATCCCGACGAAGGAGAAGTGCTGTTCGACGGCCGCGCCGTCGCCCGCGAACATGCGGTTCGCACTCATATTTATTTTGTGCCCGACCATACAGGCATGTTCAACAGCTACTCGGTAAGCGAAATCGTCAAGCTGCATCAAAAGCTGTACCCGGAGTTCGACGACCTGAAAATGGTCACGTTCATCCGGCAATTCAGCCTGCCGCCCCGGCAATCCTTGCGCAGCTTCTCGCGGGGGATGAAAGCGCTGCTGTTCATTCTTTTGGCGATATGCAGCGGCGCCCGCCTCATCGTTTTGGACGAACCGACCAACGGACTGGATGTCGTCGTGAAAAAGCAAATTATGCAAACTTTGCTGGAGGAAGTGGCGGAGCGCGAGCTATCTCTGCTCATTTCGACGCATCAGCTGGAGGAATTGGAAAAGATCGCGGATTCGCTGCTTCTGATGAAAGGCGGGCGGCTGGAGATGTGCATCAGCACCGACGATGTGAAACAGCAGTATAAAAAAGTGCAGGTCGCCTACGGCACAGGCGCGCTGGAACATCTCGCCGAAGTTAAGGGTATCGAGCTGATCGGACAGATCGGCCGTGTGATGACTCTTTTGCTGAAAGAGCGGCCGGAGGAAACGCTGAAGCAGCTTCAGGCAACGAATCCCGTGCTGCTGGAAGAATTGCCGATGAAATTGGAGGATATTTTCGTAACGGTGCTGGGAGGAGATTCGCGTGTTTCATAAAGCGCTTTTGTTCAGAAACTACAAGCAGGCCAAATTTGCGATTTGGGCATTCTGGCTGATGACGCTGTTCACTTCCTATAAATTGTTCGATCATGCACAAAACTTGCAGAGCATGCTCGACTATTGGAAAAAATCAGGGAAAGCCGGTGGGTTCGAATACTATTTTTCCCCTAATCTTTCGAATGAAACGCTGCTTCAAATTTGTATTTGCGCAGCCATCGCCGTGCTCATGATCGGATTCGGCAGATCGAATCAAGGTCTGGAATACTCGTTCTCCTGGCCCGTGCGCCGGATTGACCTGTTTTTATCCAACTGGTGGCTTGGGGCGGCGCATATCACAGCGGCAGTAGCCGTCAGCTCGGGACTCAATTTTTTCATTTTACATAATACCGTTTTGAAAGATTACCTGAAAGACAGCGTGCTTATGTACTACCAGATCCATGAGCTGTTCACGATGATCGGCGTTTTCACCTTCAGCCTGTTTGTCGGACTGATCGGCGCCAGCGTAGTTTCCCAATTTGCGATCGGCTTTATAGGCCTTTTCGTCCCCGGGGTCGTGTACCAGCTTTTGGAGGATTTCGCAGACAAGCACTATTGGGTGTTCACAGGGCGTCATTTTGTGACGAATCCTTACCTGTACGATTTTTTTGGCATCATTTCCTTTCCCATGCGTATGATCAAAATCACCGATTACGTGATGAGAGAGATGAATCAAGGCACCGCCGTTGCCCATGAGGTCTATACCGGGTACGGGAGCATATATGCGTCTCTCGTTGTGATCGCGGCAAGTCTGCTGTTGATCGTTAAAACTTCCGGCAAATCGACAAATGAAAATAACGGCAAAATGCTGCTGTACCCTCAGCTCATCCCTTATTTCAAAGCAAGCGTCATCGTGTGCGCCTTTCTGCTGGGAACGACGATGTTCAGCAACAGGTACGAAGACAATCCCAACCTGGCGGGGTACATATTCAGCCTTTACGCAGGCGGCATTCTTTTTACCGCCATCGCTTGGCTGATCATGCGCAAACTAATGGGAGTCCGGCTCGTGCTCGGACGGAAATAAAACAAAGGCGTCCCACACGAGGGGGACGCCGCAGCGCGACTGCGCCGGGGCAGCTGCTGCGGCGCGAATGGCGAGGCAGACGCGGCCAGACGGCGCTGGGTTGGCGCGAACGGCCCGAGACGCGTGGCGAACGGCGCCAATCCATAGTCTGTGGCCGGATAAATCTGCAGAAACCCCCGTGGCACCGTGAGCGTCACTCCACAGAATGAAGCTAATTCAGGTCCGCTGCGTTTTGCGAAACCATACGCAAAAGCCACTCCCCTGCCTAGTTGCGCGAGGAAAACCTGCAAAAGTGCAGGTTTTTACTCGTTGATTCGCTTGCTGCGAACAATTCCTGCAAAAGTGCAGGCTTTTCACCGAGTACACGCGCTCAGATTCATTTCCAACGAAAATCCCTGCACTTTTGCAGCTTTTTCACCAAAACGGACCATTTTCGCAGGAATTCCTGCACTTTTGCAGGCTTTTTCCCCGGCCTGGCTTGCCAAGCCGTCTTAGGCTCCCTGATGTGCAGCGCCGCAACCCGTGCGCATTGGCAAAAAGCAGATGCGCCGAAATAGGCCACCTTTTGCGAAATCACACGCAAGAGCCACTTCCTTTGCCTAGCTGCGCGAGGAAAACCTGCAAAAGCAACCATTTGCATTTGACTTGGGAAGAGCTCCCAAAGTAGATGATTATGGCCGTTTCGCAGCAAAAGCCAGGCCTTCAATGTCACAAATTCGTTCAAACATCCGCAAAAGGCTTGTAGAAATAGAATGATGCTTCAGGGATCAGTGCGCCGGCACCGCGAGGATAGAGCGATGTTGTGGAGTTACTAAGGAAAAGAGAATGTATTTTTTAATGATCAAAATCCCAAATTGGCTCGCATTAACTTTCCTGCTAGCCTTGTGAGTCTTGCCCGAACAAAACTTCACCTTTTTCCAAAACGCCGTTTTTCCGCGCTAAATGTTGTCATTTAACCTCTGTTTCGAATTGTAATCCGGCAATTTAATCGAACTATACACTTCTTTCGACTCATCAACAGACAGGCTTTCTGAGTCAGAAGATTGTAAAGTGGCGAGCATCTGATTACGGAATTCCAGCTCCTTACTGGTACGAGGAAAAAGGACTGCCGCACCTTTATCGGCCAAAGCCTGGTTCGCTTCAGCAAAAGGCCGCATTAATTTTTCATAAGCAGAAAAGGCTTGTTCATGTTCTTCATGTGAAGCGATTTCTCCAGCCAGAATATAAGCGCCAACCAATGCGAGACTTGTTCCCTGTCCGGTTAAAAAGGACGGAGCAAAGGCAGAGTCACCTGTCAGCACCACTCTGCCCTTCGACCATCGGGGCATTCGAATCTGACTGACTATATCAAAATACATATCCTCAGCTTCCGTCATCGCCTTTACAAGTCGAGGAACTTCCCAGCCACTATCGGCAAATTTTTCTGCGGTCAACTTGCGTTGTTGGCCAGGATCCGGCCTCCCAGAAAAAGGAGGCTTTTCTAATGCGAACGCCAGAAAAGCAAAAAGCGTTTCACTGTCTCGGTAGGCCAACAATGCGGTATACAGCCCTGGTGTGGCATAGGAGATAATCTCATAGGACAGGCCCAGTTCATTCGGAATGGTGAATACGTTAAAACAATATCCAAGATATCGAGTAAACTGCTCCTCTTCCCCGAATACAAGACGGCGCGTTTTGGAGTGTATACCATCTGCACCGATAACAAGATCGAATCTTTCGCTATGACCGCTCTTAAATGTAACATCTACTCCATCATTGATGTCATTCAGGGTAGCAATGGAATCATTGAACATGTATCGAACCGGTTGATTCTTCGTTAGTTCGAATATTGCTTCCGACAACTTGCCTCGCGGCACTTCGAGATCCCGCTCTTCCTCTCCGCCGGTAAGCTCCTCCGGCTTCATGATGGCTGCAATGCTGCTATCCGGTTTGAGAAAAGTAAACTTCTTTGACTGACTGTGAGCTGCTTGGAGTTGTGGGAGTATTCCCATCTTCTCGACCACATCAATTGCCGTTCCTCGGATATCGATTGGGTATCCACCAGTACGGACTGTTTCGGCAAGTTCAACAATAGTTACATCGAAGCCATACTCACTAAGCCAGTAGGCAAGAGTCGGCCCGGCGATGCTTGCACCTGAGATCAATACTTTCTTAGCTTTACTTTTCTTAGCGTTTGTCATTAAGATTCTTCCTCCTTCAAATAAGGTACTATTAGTTCCTTATTCCAAGGATAACCTATTGACTTAGGATGTGCAATAAATTTATTTTTTCATAACAAAAAGCCACATTCCATACCGTTGGAATGCGGCTAATTAACATACTGTCAAACTTGGACTGTCAAATTCGGACAAGTGGCAAAAAAATGTCATCCACGATTTCTGTAATGGTCTGTTCAGTCAGTGCCTCATGAGTGGTGAACACTTCGTATCGGAGCAAATCGGCCGGCAGTGAAAGGATCCTTTCACTTATTCCTTTCAGGCTAACTTCTCCACGCTTCTCCGCGTTATTTAAAATAGTCCTTATCAGCATCGTCAACTGATCCTCGGTTTTGTTACCAATAAGCTGAGGTAGATAAGCGATAATATCCTTGCCGTGGTAGTCGACCATAATACCATGTATCGTTTCCGATCCAATGATTTGCAAAATTTCTGCAATCCGATTCAGCAGTATTATAACATCTTCACGCAAATCTCCTGTGTTCGGATCCTCAAGGGAGGGCTTGGGAATCAGTTTGGTAATAGCTGCAACCACAAGCTGCGTTTTATTGGGCCAACGACGGTACAGTGCGTTCTTGTTCGTTTTCGCCCGTATAGCGACTGCCTCCATAGTTAAAGTAGTATAGCCTACCTCTTTCCATTCATCCCATGCTGCCTGCAGAATTGCATTCTCCAAAATGTCACCTCGACGCCGTGTACCCTTGTTCTGCTTTCTATCGTTATTCTCGTCCATTATCTTTTGGTACGTCCCTTCTAAGTTTTATTATCACAACCTCACACCTGAAATTCAGCCTCAGTTTAGATGAGATTCTCTGCAACTACAGCAACTCCTTTCGGATTTTCTTAAATATGAGCGATCTCCAAATGTAGCAATTATTCGATGGAGTTCCCCCCGAGATCTATGCATGATCATCCAAGTTTCGGCGGGTTCACGTGTGATAACTAGCAAGGATAATGGCATAAACTAAACATTTTTGAACCCCGACTTCGAGATCGTGACGGTGCGTGGTTTGGGGTATAAAGCGGTGAGGCGCGTATGAACCCGATAAAAAAGCTACTTCCGAAAAAATCAGCCTTGCGCTTTCCTTGGTAGCATTGGTTTTTCTTATTATTTTTTAGCTCATACTTTTGGTGCTTTTTTTGAGCATCCAGAAAAAAAGGGGGTTCTCAAGAGCCTGAATAGTGCAAGCTTTTCACCAAAACGAACCATTTTCGCAGGAAATTCCTGCACTTTTGCAGGCTTTTTCCCCGGACTGGCTTGTCAAGCCGTCTTAGGCTCCTCGCTGTGTAGCGCCGCACCCCGTGTGAGAGAGACGCGCTTTGGAAAACGGATGCGCCGAAATAGGCCCCCTCCGGTTCTTCTTGCCCGCCACTTCTGATTTTCGCTGGTTTTCCGCGTGTTACCGGCTGGCCCCTGCTCCTATTGGCGAGCATCTTTTGCGATGGTTTCCGAAACGTCGTTCCGTACACTTTTCGCGATCAGGAGTAGGAGCTCCCGGAGAAGTGCAGCGGCGACTGCTGCTACCTGCCTCCGGCCGGGACTCTGTACAGCCCGTAGCCGTTCATCGGAACGATCGGGTGCTCGTCCACGGTCAGGCCCGCCGCGTTCGCGTTCAGCGCCACATCGACGAGCCAGCGGGTAAAATCGGCCACAGGCATCGATGCCATTTCATCGAGGCTGTAAAATCCCGCCGCATCGACTTCCACGTTGTCCGGTACAGGCTCTCCGCCGATGTATTCCATTTCGAAAGCGATGTACAGGTTATGAATGCTTCTTGGAAGATCGCGCACTGCAACCACCCGTTTCACAACCGCTTCTACGCCCGCTTCTTCCAGCACTTCTCTTTGAATTGTATCGTGAATAAGCTCCATCTGCTCGATGTATCCTCCAGGATTCGTCCATCTTCCCAGCCCCGGCTCCTGGGCTCTGCGCACGAGCAGCACTTTGCCTTCTTTTACCACCAATGCACCGACGCCAACGCTGTAATTTCCCCAGTGCACGAAGCTGCACGCCGGACAAGCTCTTCTTGCAGCGCCGCCGATTTCCCGGGTTTCCAAAGCAGTCCCGCATGACATACAATAGTTGATCTCCATAAATTACCTCTCCAATTCTCAGGTGTGTTACCCCTGAACCTTATGCCCCTCATGTTCCTTATACTCTTGTGCTACGTACTCTCTTTGTCAGTTCTCACTTCACTCTTGTGGCGATCGTTTGGTTTCGAATCCGGCCAGGAGGACGTCGATTCCGAATAAAAATTCGTTATCCCAGTCTACGGCCGTTGTATACGAAGCCAGCCGGGCGATATGGGGATAGTGCTCCTTGGGAAGCGCCTGAAACCGTTCGGATTGGGCTTTGCCCAGTTCATCCATATCCATATGTTCCCTCTCGGCGCGGCCGGTTAAGCGGCTCTCCTCGTCCACAAAACCTAGCACGTAGTTTTTCAGCATGGATGCCAGCCACGGAATATGCGGGTCCCTGAACCCGGATTCGGCCAATAAGCGGAACAAAAATTCGATATGCGCCAGTCGGCTGGGACTCGCTGCAATCGTCGCGCCCATGATGCGGACAGCGTCTCTGTACCGGTGAAGCGTCCGGCGAAAATTCAGCGCCCACTGCCGGGCCTGCTCTTGCCAAGCCAGTTCCGCATCCGGGAATTCGGCTTCGGCGCTTATTTGCTCCGCTAACAAATGGAGCAGCTGCTCCTTGTCTTTTACGTGATAATAGAGGGCCGCCGCTTTAACTCCGAGGGAATCGGCGATTTTCCGCATACTCAGCCGATCCAGTCCTTCGGCCTGCAGCATGTTCAAGACCGCCTTCACGATCCGTTGACCGTCGAGAGGCGTATGCAGCGGCTCTGTCTGCCCCTCGTGCAGTTCGGCCGCCGGTTGATGAATTCGCCTTCTAGCCATAATCACCCTCCAGTTTTTCTTGACAATTATAGCACACCATATTAATCTAACGGTATTAAATTACAATTTAACATCGTTAAATTAAAATCAAAAAAAGGAGCTGCATATTATGACCGAAACTTCATTTACCACCCTTATCCGCAGCGCGGGGAAAATTTTATCCGTCTCATGGCGGGCGGTTTACGAGGAAAAGAAAGAGGAATTAATGCGGATGTTCGAAGAACATGGGGACCGGGCATACGGCGTGTGGATTCAGCAATTTATGGCGCCGGTCTTTGAATACTTGGCTGCGGAAGGTTATCTCGTGAAAAGCGGCTTTAATCGGAAAGACTCCGTGGAAAATTGGGGGCCTCCCGAAGAAAGGGAACGGTGCATTTGGTATATCGTCAAAAGCGGAGACGGTATCCCGCTCGGTACGATGGTTTTGCAAGTGTATCATTCGCACACGACGTTTCATCTCCCCCGGGCTCCCCGCCTGTTCGCTCTGGAAGTTACGGAAACGGAACAAATCGTATCCGCGCTTTCAAATGCCGCTACCCGCATCAGGTGGGATGTGAAAGAAGAGCGGCTGCCGCATCCGGACGCCGCTCCTGCCCGAGACGTCCGTTGGGCATACGCGACGGATATCGCAATCTCGGATTGCCTGCACGCCGCAGCCGACGGGCACATGTACAGCTGGACACTGGACGACTCGCTGTCCCATTGGGGCCGGTACGGCTGGGAGCTCGTTTCCGTCGTGCCCAAAGACGGCCATGTCATCGCCTTTTTCAAGCGGCCATGCCCGGCGTGACGCGAAATATCGCGTCGCCGAGCAAGGCCGCAGCCACGCGATAGCGCAGCCGCTCCGGCGATTATTTGCGCAGCAGCGCGCGCCACTCGTCGATCTCCAGCGAGGCGAGCCGGCCCTCCTCCACCCGGACGGCAAAATAGTTCTGCACCGCCGGATCGGCGCCGCAAATATAGCGCTCAACTTCCGCTGCCTGCTGCTCGGTTGCCGCGGTTCGTCTTACCCAGGCCGGGAAGGCGTGCCTTTTGCGGCTTAGCGCGGAGTTTTCGACGCGGAGCCCCGCTTCCCCGGCCAGTTCTTCCCACTCCCGAACGGGTAGACAGCGCACATGACTGGTGTCGCGCAGCCGTTCGAATTCGTTCATATACGCCCCGTAAGCCGGGTCGTCGGGAGCAACGTTGTCGATGAGCAGCAGCCTGCCGCCCGGCTTCAGAACACGGGCCGCCTCGCGCAGGAAAAGATGCGGATTCGGAAAATGATGCGCCGCAATCCGGCAGGTCACCGCGTCGAAAGTGTCCGCCAGGAACGGCAGCTTTTCGGCGTCCGCCTCCACGAACAGGACATTGCCGCACTGTTCGCGCCGGAGATGGCCTGCAGCGGCCTCCAGCATCGGCAGCGTCAAATCAGAGGCGACGACCTGCCTGACATGGCCGGAAAGCTTTTTGGCCGTATGGCCGCCGCCGGTGGCGATATCGAGCACCTGCCAGTCGGGCTGCGGGGACAGCCATTCCACGGCCAAATCGAGGTCATCGCCCTTGGCATGGCTCTCGCTCGCTACATATTTTTCGGCATGCTTGCCAAATTGATCCTGAACATTCTGCTTGATGAGGCGATCATCATTTTTCATTAATTATGCACCTCCAAATGGAATACCGTCATTTCATTAGACGAAACCACATTGCATCAGACGAAACTAACAATTTCATTTTACCACTCCTTCATGCAAAAAGAAATAGAACAAACTCACTGCACAGCAGATACCTCCGTTACCATCTGACACAAAACCACACTCAATTATTCCCATATTTTACTGGATCTATAGATAAATCAGAGGTATATTTGTGTCAATGGACGGTACAGCGAATCGGAAGAATGGAAGGCATTAGAGCGCGGCCTTAGGCTGAGCAAATCCAACCTTTGAGCTGCTTTTACACGTATGCGAGAAGAGGTGAACAATTTTGTCTAAAAGAGGCGTTGGCGCTTTATTTTGTATCGTTGCTATTTTTTTGTATATTCTCCCCTACGCACTGGCTGCAATAATTGCATCTGGCGGGCGAATTGAAAATTACCAGATTTCTTTGGATATCATTGGAACAACTTTCCACACTGTTATGTATTGTTCTTTGATTCTGGGATTGTTTTATCTTGTCTGGTCAGAAGTTGAGAGGAAATGAACTCCTGATTCTGTCAGGCTCCCCGAGAAAGTGACGGCGCACTATTAGGGCTGGCGGAACTGGGGGAGGCGTCTCATGCAGCCTTGCTCTCCAGCTCGCGTCTGTCCTAGAGCTGATTGCCGCTGCATGGCAGACTGTCATGAGGCGGGTTGACAGGGAAAAACCTGCAAAAGTACAGGTTTTTCCTGCTGGAATGGTTCATTTTGGCGAAAAGCCTGCGAAAGTGCAGGAATTTTCAGCGAAAATGGGCCAGAGCCCCTATGCGTAGCGAAAAAACTGCACAATTGCAGGAATTCTTCGTATCCAACGTATCGAGGCGCAAATTCCTGTATTTTTGCAGGTTTTCTTCGCACCGAACCGCCACCGCCACCGCCAGAAGGATTGTAGCTATCGACCTGGTTTTTTTCCAACGCGCGCGAATCCCTGCGCCGAGAGACTCGGCCTGCCGTCACGTACGGAGAAGTCTGCAGCTCCGGTCTGCCAATCGGCTTAAATCCATAGTTGACTCATAGGATTTATTATGTTTTAATGAGGATACAATTCGAATTCCTGCTCTTTCAAACTGCAATGCAGCCTCTTGGAGCCGCAAGGAATCCATCATGCCAACGTGAGATTTAAGTGATATAATGTAACATCACCACTTCATTTTTATTTCAAAAGTTGGTTGCGCCCTTTGGCTTCAGCTGGCAGCTCTATTCGTCAGCTTTTATTCGTGTGAAATATGTTGACACTATTTTTTTCGATCCTTTATAATTTCTTCATAAGGAAGTCCCTCTTTTTTTTGGCTTTTTTAATGGTTTAAGGTTTGGACCTTAATGTATTATTTCACTGATAGCGGAGGGGTCGGATGCAGTCGACGGATACGCTGCAATTCCAAAAGGTATCGCCCAAAAAGGTCAGCGATTTTATTTTGGAGCAGTTGGAAGAAGCGATTATTTTGAAAGAGTTTTTGTCGGAGGAGCAGCTGCCCACGGAAAGGGAGCTGGCTTCCATGTTCAATGCCAGCCGGCTGGCGGTCCGGGAAGCCTTGTCCCAGCTGGAAGCGAACGGGCTCATCGAAAAACGGCTCGGCGCAAAAGGCGGGACGTTCGTCCTTCCGCTGACGATGAACTCGCACCGCCGCAACCGCGCGGAGATTCGGAAGAGCTGGGACCAGATGCTGAAGGTGTTCGAGTTCCGCTCGATCATCGAGCCTGAAGCGGCCCGCCTGGCAGCGGAGCGGATCGCCCCCGGCGACATCGGCCAACTGCGGGGCTACGTCGAGAAAAGCATGGAAGAAGATTGCGAACGCGAAATGTTCCGCTCGCTCGACGTCAAATTCCATCTGCTGATCGCCAAAGCGTCGGGCAACGTTTATTTCGAAAGGGCGGTTCGGCAAATCCGCACCAAAATCAATCCTGCGCTCGATCTGATGCCTTACAGCCCGAGCGTGAAGCTCGCCAGCTACGACAAGCACACCGTGCTGCTCGAAGCGCTTCAGGCGGGCGACGGAACGAAAGCGCGGGACATTATGAAGCAGCACATCGACAATACGGCGTCCGCCATTTATGCCAGAGTGTTCGGCGATACGGCGCCGTAAGTCGTGCTGTGAGCCTGTCCGGCGGAGCCTTTTTCCACCGGCGTCATCGGACAGACTCCTATGTACTGCATAAGCAATCATAGAACGAGCATCATTCGGGAGGTAGTTGTTGTGGAGCTTGATAAGTTGGTTGATTTGGCGGGAAATTTAAAAGAACAGGTCGTCGCATGGCGGAGGGATTTTCATCAGCATCCGGAGACGGGCTACGAGGAGTTCCGCACTTCCGGCATCGTCGCCGACCATTTGGCGGGCCTGGGCCTTGAAGTGCAGCGCAACGTCGGCAAAACCGGCGTCATCGGGCTGCTCAGAGGCGAGGAACCCGGACCTACGATCGGACTGCGGGCCGATATGGACGCGCTGCCGATTCAAGATCAGAAGACCGCGCCCTACTGTTCGCAGGTGCCCGGCAAAGGGCATCTGTGCGGACATGACGCCCATACCAGCATGCTGATGGGCGCCGCCCAGCTTCTCGCCGGGCTCGGCAAGCCGAAACGCGGCAACATTAAGTTCATCTTTCAACCGGCCGAGGAAGGGCTTGCGGGTGCCAAAGCGATGATGGACGACGGAGCGCTCGACAATCCGAAAGTGGATGCGATGGCCGGGCTCCACGTCTTCCCGGCTTTGCCGACGGGCTCCCTGTCCGTAACCAAAGGCGTCGCTTTTGCCTCGGCCGACAGCCTGTACATCAAAATCATCGGCAAAGGCGGACATGCCGCCCGGCCTCACGAAGCGGTCGATTCCATCACCGTTGCCGCCCAGGTCATTTCCGCCTTGCAGCACATCGCAAGCCGCCTGGTCGATCCGCTCGACACGGTCGTCGTCACGATCGGCAAAATTCAAGGCGGCTATATGGGCACAGCCATCGCCCCGGAAGTTGAAATGACCGGGACGATCCGGACGCTGAATCCGGCGCTGCGCAAGCAAATGCCCGGTCTCGTCGAGAACATCGTCCGCGGTGTGACCCAGTCCTTCGGCGCCGACTACGAGCTGAAGTTCAATATGGGCTACCCGATGGTCATCAACAACGACGATATGGTCGATTTTATGACCCGAACCAGCGAGCAGGTGCTAGGCGGAAAAAAATGGACGTACGTCAATCCTTCGACCGGCGGGGAAGATTTCGCTTTTTATTCCGAAGCCGTGCCGAGCGTGTTTTTCCGTCTGGGTGTCAGCAACGATCAGGAATACACCGGCTATCCCCTGCATCACCCCAAATTCGATCTGGACGAAAACGCGCTCCCTTACGGAGTCGCCATGCTTTCGGCCTTAGCGCTTTCGTACCTCGCGGATTCAACGCAAGCCAAATAAACAGCACCGAAAGGGAGGTCGTTTCATTTGAAATGTTTTTACGCAAAAGGGTTAACCGCCGTTCTGGCCGCCATGCTCGCCGTAACCGGCTGCAGCACGGGAGCAGGCAAAGAAGGCGCCGCCGACGCATCGCCGAAAGCTTCGGCCAGCGCAGGCGGGCAAGTTCTGACCATCGCCAACAGCACCGACATCGAGAGCTTCGACGCGCACAATAACAACAACACGCAGAGCGAGGCCGTCCTGGTCAATGTGTTCGATTATTTGATCAAGAACGACAGCTCGCAAAAGAAAGTCCCCTCCCTGGCCACTTCCTGGGAAAAAGTCGATGACACCACTTGGAGATTCAAGCTGCGTCAAGGCGTCAAATTCCATAACGGCGATCCGTTCACTGCCGCCGACGTGAAATTTTCCCTGGAGCGCGTCGCTAAGGACGGCAAGCTCAAGCAGAACACCTACTACAAAAACTTTAAAGAAGTCAAAATCGTTGACGATTACACCGTCGATATCATTACAACGGAACCCGATCCGCTGATGCTGAACCGCTTGTCCCGCATGGGCGCCGATATGCTGCCGTCCAAATATATTCAGGAAAAAGGCGTCGACGCATTCCTGAAAGAACCGGTCGGCACCGGCCCGTACAAATTCAGCAAATGGACGAAAGACGACCGCATCGAGCTGGTCAAAAACGCCGACTATTTCGGCGGAGCGCCGAAATGGGACAAAGTCGTTTTCCGCTCGATTCCCGAAGCTTCCACCCGGGTATCCGAACTGATCGCGGGCGGCGTCGATATCGCAGCAGGCGTGCCTGCGACGGACATCAAACGCATCGAAGGCTCCGGCAATAAAGTGGCCCAGGCTACGATCCAAAGGGTGCTGCATATCATCATGCGGACGACGCCCGGCACTGTAACCGCCGATCCGAAAGTTCGCGAAGCCATGGATCTGGCCATTAACAACAAGGCGATCATCGACAGCGTCGCAGGCGGTGCGGGCATTCCTACAAGAACCTCCGTTACGCCGGGCAATTTCGGCGCCGATCCGAGCTTGTACAACCAATATGTATACGATTTGGACCGCGCCAAAGCGCTGCTGAAAGAAGCCGGCTATGCAAACGGCGGACCTGAAGTCACCTTCTCCTCCTCCGTCGTATATAAGGAAATTGCCGAAATGACCGCCGCCATGCTGACGGAAGCCGGCTTTAAGGTGAATCTGGAAATTTTGGAAGCAAGCAAATTCAGCGAAAAATTGAATTCCAAAAAATTCAACGAGCTGTTCCTGCTCGGCGTCGGCAACTCGCTGTTTGACGCGTCGAACAACTACAACCGGTTTAAATTCGCCAATGCCAAGGGCGAGACGGATTACAACAACCCTGAAGTCGAGCAATTGCTGCAGGCTGCCGATAAGAACATGAGTCCCGAAGACCGGGAAAAACAATTCCAAAAAGTGCAGCAAATATTAGCCGTCGACAGACCGACCATTTACCTGTACCAAATGAAAGGCATCTACGGCATCGGCTCCAAAGTCGATTACACGCCGAGACTGGATGAAATGTATTTTGCCGAAGACGTTACACCTAAGAAATAACCGGATTGCACCGCATGAAAAGGGAGGATCAGCCTTATGTTCCTCCCTTTGCGTTTAGGATGACCATTTGGGAGGGAGGCGCTGTCCTTGGGTAAATATATCGTCAAGTCGCTGCTGCAAATGGTTCCCGTGCTTTTTTTGATCTCGACGATCGTCTTCATTCTCGTGCACGTCACAGGAGATCCCGTGTCTCTGATGCTGCCGGAGACGGCTACGGAGGAAGACCGCGCGGTGTTGTCCAAAGCGCTCGGACTTGACCAGCCTTTATACGTTCAATTCGGCTTGTTTTTAAACAGCGTGCTGCACGGTGAGTTCGGCAGGTCCTTTCACTACGGCCAGCCGGCGCTGCCGCTGGTGCTGGAGCGCTTGCCGGCCAGCTTCGAGCTGGCGCTTGCGGCCATGGTGATCGCAACGGCTATGGCCGTGCCGCTCGGCATCATTTCTGCGATCAAGCGCAATACGTTCCTTGACTTGTTCATTTCCGGCATCTCCGTGCTGGGCAAAGCGATGCCTAACTTTTGGACGGGCATTATGCTCATCCTGCTATTCTCCGTCATGCTGGGCGTATTCCCCGTATCGGGAAGAGGCGGGTTCGGGCATTTGGTTCTGCCTGCCGTTACTTTGGGAGCCGGCGTCGCCGCTCAGATGACGCGCCTCATCCGCTCCAGCATGCTGGAAATTTTGAATCAGGAGTACATTCGAACCGCCCGAAGCAAAGGTCTGCTGGAAACGATCGTCATCTGCAAGCACGCTTTCCGCAACGGCCTGATTCCGGTAGTGACCATCATGAGCCTGCAATTTACGAGCTTGATCGGCGGCACGCTGATTACGGAAACGGTCTTTTCCTGGCCCGGGCTCGGGCAGCTGCTCGTCTCTGCGGTGAACACGCACGATATGGCGATCGTACAGGCGGCGGTTTTTATTATCGCCATCATCGTCATCCTCGGCAATCTGGCGACGGATCTGGTTTACCGCTTTCTGGACCCTCGTATTAAATACAACTAGCGAAAGGGGGAAGCGCCTTGGCCTTGTCAGCGGAAACGCAGCCCGGAAGCTTGCCGCCAGATCATTCGAAAGACCGCGCCAAACCCGGGCGGATCAAGCATTGGTTAAAGCTTCTGCTCAAAAGCAAAACCGGCACCGTAGGCGCCGTGCTGGTCGCCGCCGTATGCCTCGTCGCGCTGCTGGCGCCCGTGCTGGCGACGCACGATCCCGCCAAAGTGAATCCGATGCAAAGATTGCTGCCCCCGATGTGGCTGGAGCGGGGAACCGCGGATCATATACTCGGGACGGATAATCTCGGCAGAGACATATGGAGCCGCATCGTGTACGGTTCACAGGTATCGCTGATCGTCGGCATCTGCGCCGTCGTCGTGTCCGGAGCGATCGGCGCCGTGCTGGGGCTGATTGCGGGTTATTACGGCAGATGGATGAATACGGTCATCATGCGGGTGGCCGATTCATTCATGGCAATCCCTTCCATTCTGTTCATGCTCGTCGTGCTTGCCGTGTTGGGGCCCGGGCTCGGAACACTCATCTTCGTCATCGGAGTTACGAACTGGGTCTCTTACGCCAGGGTCGTCCGCGGCGAAGTGCTGAGCGTGAAAGAGCGGGATTTCGTCAGAGCGGCCAAAGCGGTGGGCGCGAAAGATTTTAGAATTATTTTCACCCATATTTTGCCTAATGTGCTCTCCTCTTTCATTATCATTTCTACTATGAGCGTCGCGACGACGATTATTATGGAAGCCTCGCTAAGCTTTCTCGGTCTCGGCATCAAGCCTCCGACCGTGTCTTGGGGAGGCATGTTAAGCGATGGCCGGCAGTATTTGGCAACCAGTTGGTGGGTGGCCACATTCCCGGGATTGGCGATTACGGTCACAGTACTGGGCGTCATCTTTTTGGGCGACTGGCTGCGGGACGTGCTGGACCCTCGCATGAAGACGAAAGAATAACATTACGAAGCGGGGGGAACCGAGTATGACAACGAGCTTGCTCGAAGTGAAAGGGCTGAAAACGTATTTTACGACCGACGAAGGCGTCGTGCCGTCCGTTAACGGCGTAAGCTTCTCCGTCGCGCCCGGCGAAACTTTGGCTATCGTAGGGGAATCCGGCTGCGGCAAAAGCGTCACTTCCCTGTCGATCATGCGGCTCGTCGCTTCGCCGGGAGAAATCGTCGGCGGCGAAATCCGCTTTGAAGGCCGCGATTTGCTCAAGCTGTCGCGCCAGGAGATGCGCAAGCTGCGCGGCAGCGAAATTTCGATGATTTTTCAGGAGCCGATGACTTCCTTGAACCCGGTTTTTACGATAGGCAATCAGGTTGGCGAAGTGATCCGGCAGCATCAGCGCGCGAGCAAGCAGGAAGCCAAGCGGAGAAGCGTCGAGCTGCTTGAGCGCGTCGGCATCGCCAATGCCGCCAAAGTGGCCGCCAGCTTCCCGCATCAGCTATCCGGAGGCATGCGGCAAAGAGTCATGATCGCCATGGCGCTCGCCTGCCGTCCGAAGCTGCTGATCGCCGACGAGCCGACCACTGCGCTGGACGTAACGATTCAGGCGCAAATTTTGGAGCTGATCGCTACGTTAAGCAAGGAGCAAAACACCGGCGTCATCCTCATTACGCACGATCTCGGCGTCGTCGCGGAGATGGCGGACCGGGTGGCGGTCATGTACGCCGGCGAAATCGTCGAAGAAGCTTCCGTATATGACCTGTTCGCGCATCCCGGGCATCCGTATACGATCGGTCTCCTCGGCTCGCTGCCCAAATTGAACGAACAAAAGGATGAGCTCGATTCGATTCCCGGCATGGTGCCGAACCTGCTGCACATGCCGAGCGGCTGCGCCTTCCATCCGCGCTGTCCGTACGCCGACAGCCGGTGCTCGGCCGTCAAGCCGGAGCTGGAACTCAAAAAGGACGGGCACCGGGTCAGATGCCTGCGCGCCGAGGAGGTGTCGTTATGAGCGAAGCCAAAGAACGGAGCCTGCCGCTGCTTAGCGTAAACGGGCTAAAAAAATATTTCCAGCTCAAGCAGGGCATTTTCTTCAAAAAGACGGGATACGTCCGCGCTGTGGACGGGCTCACTTTCGACGTGTATCCGGGTGAGACGCTCGGCATCGTAGGCGAATCCGGGTGCGGCAAATCGACGATGGGGCAAATGATCGCCCAACTGCTGGAGCCTACCGCAGGAGAAATCCGGTTTGACGGCCGGCAGTTGGGCGAGCTGAACGAAGCGGAAATCCGGCACGTCCGGCGGGATTTACAAATCGTGTTCCAGGACCCTTTCGCCTCGCTAAATCCGCGGATGCGGGTGTTCGACCTTGTCGCCGAGCCGCTCAAAGTACATCATATCGCCAAAGGCCGGGAGCTGCGGGACATGGTTATCGAGCTGCTCGAAACCGTCGGGCTCGGCGCGTACCACATCGACCGCCATCCGCACGAATTCAGCGGCGGCCAGCGGCAGCGCATCGGCATTGCCAGGGCGCTCGCCCTGAAGCCGAAGCTGATCGTCTGCGACGAGCCCGTATCGGCGCTCGACGTCTCGATCCAGGCGCAAATTCTCAACCTGCTGAAAAAGCTGCAAAAGCAGTTTCAGCTGACTTACATTTTCATCGCGCACGGCTTGCCGTCCGTGAAACATATCAGCGACCGCATCGCCGTCATGTACTTGGGCCGGATCGTGGAGTTGGCCGACCGCGACGATTTGTTTGCAAGGCCGCGCCATCCGTACACGGAAGCGCTGCTTTCCGCGGTTCCGGTTCCCGATCCGACGCTGCGCAAGAAGCGCGTTTTGCTCACCGGCGAGCTGCCCAATCCGGCCAATCCGCCGCAGGGCTGCGCGTTCCATCCCCGCTGCCCGTACGCCAGCGATTTGTGCCGGCAGCAAGCGCCGGTGCTGGAAGGAGGCGCGCATTCCGTCGCCTGTCACCACCCGTTAAACGGCGAGTAACCCATTTGCACAAATAAGGAGCTGTGAGGATAAAATGGCTTTTCAACTGGTTATGGCGCAATTGATCTCCACCGACGACAAGCATATCAACCTGAAAAAAGCGGAGGCCGCCGTTCAGGAGTCGGTCTCCGTGCACGGCGCGCAATTGATCGTATTTCCCGAAGTGTTCATGAGCCATTTCCCTATCGGCACGCCCAAGGACGTTTCTTTAAAAGATGCGGAGCCTGTTGACGGCCCTTTCGTTCAAGGGATGGCGCAGCTCGCAAGAGCCCACGGCGTCTGGCTTATTTTCGGCATGCGGGAAGCGGTGGAAGACCCTCAAGAGGAACGCGTCTACAATACGACGGTGGTCGTCGATTCGAACGGAGCGGTGGTCAGCGTGTACCGGAAAACGCATCTGTTCGACGCCTTCGGCTATAACGAATCGCGCAACATCAAGCCGGGCGACGCGCTTTTCAAACCAATCGACACGCCTTTCGGCAAAATCGGCCTGTTCGTCTGCTACGAGCTGCGATTTCCGGAAATTGCCCGCTACCAGGCGATGCACGGCGCGGACATCATCATCGTTCCTTCAGGCTGGGTGCGCGGCCCGATGAAGGAAATGCATTGGACCAATCTCGTCACGACAAGAGCGATCGAAAACACGGTCTTTGTCGTCGCCTGCGATAAAGTCAGCGATAACTTTTACATCGGGCAAAGCCTTGTCGTCGATCCGATGGGCGTTACGATGGTCGCCGGGTCCGAGACCGAAGCGCTCATCCCGTGCCGCATCGATCTCAAACGGGTCGAAGAGGTGCGCGCGAAGCTGCCTTCCTATGTGCACCGGAGACCTGAGCTATACGAATAAACCCCATGAACGGAGGGAACCCGATGAAAGAAGGCTGGACATTCGACACTTTGGCGATTCATGCCGCGCAAAAACCGGACGACCGGACGGGAGCCGTCTCCCAGCCTGTCGTCCCCGCCGTCGCCTACGCGTTTCCGGACGTTGAAACGGCTGCGGCCGTCGTAGCCGGAAGCATGCCCGGAACGTATTACGGCCGATACGGGAACCCTACGACCCGCGCGCTGGAAGAAAAAATAGCCCTGCTCGAAGGCGGAGAAGACGCCGTCGGGCTGAGCAGCGGAATGGCCGCGGTTTCCGCGGCTCTTTTGGCTTTTTTGCAGCATGGGGACCATGTCGTCGTAACCAAGGACGTTTACGGGGGAACTTACAATTTTATGACGCTGCTCGCTCCCCGCTTCGGCATTGAGTGCGATTTTGCCGACTGTACGAATCCGGACAGCGTGCTGGCCGCCATCAAGGAAAACACCAAAGCGATTTATGTGGAAACCCCTTCCAATCCCAGGCTCACGGTATTGGACCTGGCCCAGCTTTCCGCCATCGCCCGGCAATTCCGTATTCCGCTCATTGTCGACAATACGTTTATGACGCCATGCTTGCAGCGGCCTCTGGAGCTCGGAGCGGACGTGGTTGTGCACAGCGCGACGAAATATTTGAACGGCCACGGCGATGTGCTGGCAGGCCTGGTCGTAGGCCGTAAAGACGTTATCGATTTTATCCGCAAGCGGATTGCCGGGGATCTCGGACAGCATTTGAACGCATGGGACGCGTTCCTCATTCTCCGCGGGCTGAAGACGCTGGGCATCCGGGTCAGAACGCACTGCGACAATGCGATGAAGGTCGCCGCCTACCTGGACGGCCACCCGCAGGTCGAAGCCGTTTATTACCCCGGGCTTCCCTGCCATCCCCAGCACGCGCTGGCCAAGGCGCAGATGCAAGGCATGGGAGGCATCGTCTCCTTCGAGGTGAAAGGCGGCCTGGAAGCCGGCAAAGCTTTCATCAACCGGCTGCGCCTGGCTCTGATTTCTTTCAGTCTCGGAGACCCGGAAACGCTCGTTCAGCATCCGGCTTCCATGACCCATTTCTCGATCCCGGAGCGGGAAAGGCAGCGTTTTGGCATCACGGACGGCCTGATCCGGCTTTCCGTCGGTTTGGAAAGCGCGGCGGACATTATCGCGGATTTGGAGCAGGCCTTAGCGCCCGCCGCCGGCGAAAAGAAGGGCCGGGTCATCAGCCAGGCACTCTGATCGCCGCAGGCGGAAATGCAAGGCTACGAAACGGAAACAGAGGCGGAGGCGAGCATGCTGAAACGAAAAATAACAACGGAAGATTTGTACGAATACCGGTGGATCGCCGACCCGGCAGTCAATTCGGCTGCCGGCCTGGTTGCCTACACGCACAAAACGATCGAGCGCGATAAAAATGACTACCGGACGTCCATTCGGGCCGTCGGGCTTGACGGCAGCGGCGACCGCGCTTTTACGTGCGGCACCGGAGACGGAGCCCCCGCCTGGTCGCCTGACGGCGGGTCGCTCGCCTTTTTGCGCGCCGCCGCCGGAGAGGCAGGCCGGCAGATCT
Source organism: Paenibacillus sp. sgz302191 (assembly GCF_057749925.1). Lineage (NCBI taxonomy): Bacteria > Bacillati > Bacillota > Bacilli > Caryophanales > Paenibacillaceae > Paenibacillus > Paenibacillus sp. sgz302191. Next base: position 52,816 of record NZ_JBYLHY010000022.1, on the reverse strand, counting down.
GGCTCCTTCCCGCGCAAGGCGGGGAGGCTCGCCCGCTGACCCGTGCGAAGCACGGCGTCAGCGCGTTCGTCTGGGCGCCGGACGGGCAGGCCATCGCCTTCACGGCGCGGGCCACGGCCGCCGGGGAAGAAGCGGCCGCGCCCGGCCAGGTGCGCGTCATTGACCGCACAAGCCCGAAAGCCGAAGGCTCCGGCTGGTGGGACGGCTTGTACGCGCACCTGTTCGTGCTCGATGTGCGCAGCGGCCGCATCGCGCAGGTCACGTCCGGAGCCTATGACGCGGCTCAGCCGTTTTGGCTGCCGGACGGGCAAAGGCTCGGCTTCCTGGCCAAAATCGCGGCCGATCCCGCCCAGGACATCGACCTGTTGGCCTTCAACGATGTGTACACCGTCCGCGCCGATGGCAGCGAGCTCGTGAAGCATACGGACTCGACTTTGCTTATCAGCCAAGCCTGCTGCTCCCTGGACGGCAGAACGATCGCCCTCATCGCGAACGACCGCGCTTACGGCAGCGCGACGCACAACCGGATTTTTTTCGTTCGGGAGGACCGCCTTTCCTGCATAACCGGGCTGCTGGAGATGCAGATCGGCAATTTTGCGCTTAGCGATATGAAAGCCGTCGCGGCCTGTCCCCTGATTTTTGCCGACGACTCCTCCGTGCTTGCACTTGGTTCTCTGCACGGCAGCGTGCACGTCTACCGCTTTTACGAAGATGGCTCCTTTGAGCAAATAACCGCCGGGGACAGAGACGTGTACCAATTCGGCGTTACGGCCGATGGACGGCATTTGATCGCCGCCTCCACCGAACCTTTGCTGCCGGGCGATTTGTACAGGATCGATTTACAGACGCGCGAAGAACTCCGGTTGACGGCAAGCAATGACGCTTTTTTGGAGCAGCTTGAGCTGAGCCGCCCTTCTTCGTTCTGGTTCAAAACTTCGGATAACTGGGACGTCCAGGGCTGGATCATGACGCCTCCGGATATGGAGCAGGACCGGAAATACCCGCTCATTTTGCAAATTCACGGGGGCCCTCACGCCTTGTACGCCAACGATTACAGCCATGAGTTTCAGACACTGGCGGCGCAAGGATACGTCGTTCTTTATACGAACCCGCGGGGCAGCTTCGGCTGCGGCCAAGACTTTGTGCGCGCCTGCCGGGGCGATTTTGGAGGGCGGGATTATGAGGATTTAATGGATGCTGTCGATTACGCGCTGGGCCATTTCGGCTTTATCGATGAAACGCAGCTGTATGTGACAGGCGGCAGTTACGGGGGATTCATGACCAACTGGATCGTGGGCCAAACCCGGCGGTTTCGCGCCGCAGTCACGGATCGGTCGATTTCGAACTGGCTCTCCTTCTACGGCATGAGCGATATCGGCATCTCTTACACCGAAGGGGGAATCGAAGGAAACCCTTGGGACGATCCCGAAAAGCTGTGGAAACGCTCGCCTCTCGCTTACGTGAAGCAGATCGAAACGCCGCTGCTGATTCTACATGGCGAGCAGGACCACCGCTGCCCCATCGAGCAGGGCGAACAGCTGTACGTCGCCTTGAAGCGCCTCGGCAAACGCACGCAGTTCGTCCGCTTCCCGAACGCCAACCATACGCTGCTGAAAAGCGGCAAGCCTTCGCTGCGCGTCGAGCGCCTGAACCGGATCATCGCCTGGTTCAACGACGACCGGGTCGCGTGAGCGCGCGATGTGAAAAGACGCCTGCACAACCACTTCCGCAAGTGGGGGTTGGGGCGTCTTTTTTCCGATGCCGGCGCGGAAAACCCTCTCGCTAACGGGGCCGGCCGGCTGGTTGTGCACTACTTGGCAGCGCAGGTGCGCCGCGCCGTACCTTCCAGCGCGCGGTGTTGCGCTGCATGACGGCGATCGGTCGACCACGTCCCGTCGGGTGCCCCGGATGTGGGCAAACTCGCCCACTACTGGCTGCACATCTGCTTTGCGACGTTGGGAGCAGAAAAACTGCAAAAGTCAGGCTGTTGAGAAAGTCTAACGGGTTTCCTCTCAGATCAATTTTTATGTGGGGGCACTCATCTTGAAGAGAAAAAATTGATTTAAAACGATCTGAGAGGGGTATTTGGCTCATGCTTTTGGTGCTTTTTTTGAGCATCCAGGAAAAAAGGGGGTTTCTCAACAGCCTGAAAAGTGCAGGTTTTTTCGCCTTGCTGCGCTTGTCTCGAACAATTCCTGCAAATGTGCAGGCTTTTTCGCTCAATGCGGGGCTCAGGGCCATTTTCACCAGGAATTCCTGCACAATCGCAGGTTTTTCCGCCAAATGGGCCACATTCACGAAAAAAGCCTGTACTTTCGCAGGCTTTTGGCTTGCCAACCTGCTGGCTAACTGCAACACAGGTGCAGAAAAACTGCAAAAGTGCAGTTTATTTCGCCTTGTTCCGCTTGTCTCGAACAATTCCTGCAAATGTGCAGGCTTTTTCGCTCAATGCGGGGCTCAAGGCCATTTTCACCAGAAATTCCTGCACAATCGCAGGCTTTTCCGCCAAATGGGCCACATTCGCGAAAAAAGCCTGTACTTTCGCAGGCTTTCGGCTTGCCAACCCGCTGGCTAACCTCATGGGGTTCCTCCCGCCTCCAGCTTCAATCCTAATCCTCGTATGGAATGGCTGCGAACTCTGCGTGTATAATCACTTTGTCTGGATTGAACAGGAAAAGGGAACTATTCCCGAAGGAATGGTTTGTACAGTGTTTCCCTCCAGTTCGTATGCCCTATTCACTCATACAGGGTTCTTTGCATAAATTAATGGATACGTTTAGCATTGGATGAAGTTCGAGGAGATGACATAAATATGCAAGAAGAGAAAGAAGTGAACAGAAGTCTGCTTGCCGGCTGCCGGGAGGTTGAACTCGTCGATGAGCAAACAGGTGTAACTTTTCCTATGATAGTTATGTACCCGACATGTACTCCTGAAAAAACCGAAAGACTAGGCCCCTACTATTTGGATGTTTCGAAAAACGCCGCACCGCAAGAAGGCGTATTCCCCTTGATTTTAATCTCTCACGGCAACGGCGGTTCGCCTCTTGTCTATCGGACGCTTGCCCGCCATTTGGCGCGTAACGGGTTTATCGTGGGCCTGCCTGAACACCCCTTCAACAATGTGAAAAATAACACCATGGCAAATACGGTCGAGAACCTGACCCAAAGACCCCGGCATATTCGGGCGGCTGTCGATTGGTTTTTCAGCAGCAAGGATTTTGCGGGTGTTTTAAAACCGGGTGCCGTTTCGCTAATCGGGCATTCCATGGGCGGATACTCGGCCTTGGCAGCAGCGGGAGGCGTGCCGACTTCGTTCCCGAATGAGTCTGCGGACGGGCAATCCCATCACATCCATGTTACACCCGAGCCCAGAATCAAATCATTGGTTCTTTTGGCACCGGCATCCGTCTGGTTTAAAGCCGATGGCGCATTGAATGCGGTCGACATCCCCATTTTCATGCTCGCTGGAGAAAAGGATTCCTTTACGCCTTATTTTCATGTACAAATTATTTTGAACGGGGTCCCCGATCGTGAAAAGGTTCAACACAGAATCGTTGAGAATGCCGGGCATTTTTCATTTCTGAGCCCATTTCCGGAAGCCATGACTAATCCGTCTTTTCCTCCCTCGCAAGACCCGCCGGGCTTTAATCGCGAGAGCTTCCAGCATGAATTAAACGTGGAGATCACAAATTTTTTGCTGCGTACCACATGAAATGATACTGACGGAGAAAAATGCGGAGCAAAGGTTTGTCTGGCAGGATGATTTTAAAGACAGCGCAACCGTTGGCGGAGCCGCTGAACCGACTGCAAAACCTGCAAAAGTGCAGGCTTTTTCTCAGGAATCCGGTCATTTGGAGAAAAAGCCTGCGATTGTGCAGGAATTCCCGATCAAAATGGCCCTGAGCCCCATATTCAGCAAAAAAAACTGCACTTTTGCAGGAATTTTTAGAATCCAGAGTATTAATCGGCAAAAAGCTGCACTTTTGCAGGCTTTCTGCGCACCCCCCAAGTAGGTGCACTACCCCCATGCATGCGAGGTTTTCAGCCGCCTGACTTTCGCGGGCTTTCTGCGTTCTGCCAGCGATGTGGGCTCCAGCCCAGGCTAGTCTCCCAACGACCTCCTCGCATCGTTCCGAGAGGCTGTCGTGAGCCGACGCCTGGCCGCGGCGGACGTGGGCCCCTCTCGGGCCCCTCCTCCGAGACTACACCAAAAGCATCACGACAACCGTCGTTACCGCGAGTCCGATCAGCATCGGCAGCAGGTTCCTTCTCGCCAGCTCGAACAGCGTAACGGCGATGCGCGATGCGAACGGCACGCTTACGCTTTCTTACCCGCATTTTGCAATCAGGGCATTTGACGGTAAATCCGTAACTTGTGGTACAATAGAGCGGAAGCTTTGAACCATGCAGAGAGAAAGGAGATGGTGCGATGGCCCGCAACTATCGTTTGCACACCGATGCCGATTTTCAGGAGGCTGTAGAACGGCAAGCCAGCATCCGGATTTTCAAAGATGATCATATCGTAGATTCGAACGCCGTTATTTTGCGTTTTAGCGATACGACTGTCGTCGTTCAGACCAGGGTCAGCGAGCTGACTTACTACGACCGTGAAGCTTGCGAGTTTTTCGAAATGAAACGGACCGGCGGATAAGGGTGCAGCCCACGCTTAACCGGGACAAACATCGTATATGCCGCCTTTGACATACATGCAGCCGCATCTCGGGCAATTTCCTACATTCAGACTCATTCGTCAGCCCCCCCCCTTAAAAATTCCCATTATTCATGTGGTCCCGAACACTTCTGCGGGCACCGCTTCCTTGATCGCCTTCGCGCATTGGTTCAACGTGCTGCCGGTCGTAACAACTAAAAATACCGCTCCTTTACCGGTTTTGTAGAAACCAATAAGTGAGCGGTATTTGTTGGTTTGCTGCTGAACTATCGCGATGAACTCGCGATCCGTCGGTTTTATATTACTTTTTTTTGCATAGGTACGCTTTCTTCGTGCTATTTATCTTAAATTAATATAATAGCTGGTCGTTGAAGGGCTGGCAACAAACTGAACGTTCCCTGAACCAATATTATTAAAGTTTGCATCATATGCGGTAACTGCAAACAGATAAGTTTTCCCGGGTACAAATCCGGTAATATATTTACCAGTCGCAGTCTGAGAACCAAATTCATAAGTATAATTATCAGTTAGATTAATAGCACTGTAGTCGTATCTATATAGATTAGGAACTGACCTCCAAGAAAAATTAATAGAAAATGAGGCTAGCTGAGCATTCGAAATTTGATTAGCAGCTACTACACTTGCAGCGGTTGAGGAAGCAGCCTGATTGTTATCTTGAGCGAAAGCTGGAACAGCAGAAGCAAATAAAAGACACGTTGCGAAAGTGGATGCGATCAGTTTTTTCATTGCTAAAACACTCCTCTTTAATAAATTTTTTCCGTCTCACAAAAATACCAAATAAAGGAATTAATTTCTTTAATCACCCCTTTAATGTAAATATATGTTTGTTACATATACAATTTAACATCATCATACAAATATTTCAAGTAAAATTATGGTAATTTTATCGTGTGAATAAGCAACTTCTTCGCTTATTCAGAAATTTATATACATCTTATCCACAGACGATGAAAATCATAATTTCCTAAACAATAGAAAAAGAACCGCGCAGATGCCCATTCCGCGCGGTTCTTTTTCTATTCCGGAGACTCGTCCGACTCCACGTAATGCTTGAGCACGGACAAGCGATTTTCCCAATATCGCTCGTAATAAGCCAGCCAGCGCTTCAATTCGAGCAGCGGCTCCGGCTCCAGTCTGTACCGCGTCTCCCGGCCGACCTTCTGCTCTTTCACGAGCCCCGCATCGGCCAAAATGCGCAAATGCTTGGACACGGCAGTCCGGCTCATCGGAAAGTGGCCGCTGATGGCGGTGACGGGCATTTCGCGGTCGCTGAGCAGCTTCAGCAAGCTGCGGCGGGTCGGATCGGCGATGGCCTGAAACACGTCGTGTTTCGGGGACGGTTCAGCCATTTCAGGCCTCGACGTAAGCGGCCAGCTTTTTTTGAATTCCTTCCCAGCCTTGTGCCATGTTGCCGCGAACGACCGTGTGCGGCTGTCCAAATTCGGTAACCTGGTCGATGTCCCAGCCCGAATGGATCAGCGTAAATTCCGTTTTGCCGTCCTGATCGGCGAGCTCGAATGTGAGCGTCCAATCTTTGCCCCACCGGAAAGACAGGCGGTTCGGAGGATCGATTTCCGTTACTTTGCAAGGAGACTTGCCGAAATGACCCGCTTCCAGGTGAAACTCATACCCTACTTCAGGCTTAAAATCATTGGGCATAAACCATACGGCAATGCCTTCCGATGTAGCTACGGCGTTCCATACTTTCTGAATCGGCGCGTTCAATACAATAGTCTGGCGAATATCCGGCAGTGTCGGCTGGCTTTTGTTTTCCATAGCTCAGTAGTACCTCCAGTTCATAATACGAAACCAAAAGGTTTCTCTTTATATATTACGAAACCTTTTGGTTTCGTGTCAAGCCAGCTAACTGGCAGGTTACTTCAAGGTAATAGAAAAAGTAGCCTATAGGCTACTTTTCTATTTACCAATTTTAAACCAACCTGGCGATGCTTGAATAACATTCCAAAGTTTTTCTGGAATATGAAGCTGGTCGCGTTTCGAAACGCTCAGCTCAGAAGCGACCTCGGCTTCACGTCCATTTGCAACCTTTTCAACCCAATCGGGGTTCATCATTAACGCATGCCCGATGGCGATTAACGGTAATCCTAATTCCATAGCTTTAAGAGCATCATCCGGTGTTATTATGGAACCGGCCGCCAACACAGGTACCTTACCGTTTGCTCTCTCAAGAATCAATTCAAGCCTTGTTTTTTCATCTTGACTATCTACCGGCTTGGAAGAAACATGATCTAATGAAGCATGTACATAATCTAAATTTTGTTCAACAAGGAAATCAATTAATTCATATGTGTCTTTCATTCGTAATCCGCCCACTTTGGAGGATTCTTCAGGGGAAAAACGATATCCTAACATGAATGGTTTTGTAGCGTGCATTTCAATTACCTTTTTGATTTCTTCAATAATTGCCGATGGAAAACGCAGTCGATTCTCAAGTGTTCCCCCCCATTGGTCTGTCCGTTGATTGGTTGCCGGAGACCAAAAGTTTTGAATTAAAAATCCATGGGCTCCATGAATTTCGACGCCATCAAATCCAGCTTCAATCGCTCTTCTCGTTGTATCGCCAAAAGCACGTATAGTTGACACGATTTCCTCATGGGATAGCTCCCTTGTTTCTGCACTTGGACCAAAAGTAGTAACCTCAGGTTGCAATGCACTCGCACTGACTGCATCCAATCCAGGCAAGGCTTTATCGCCTGCATGAAAAATCTGCAGTACAGCAGGGGAACCTCCACTTTTGGCTGCATCAGCTAATTTTCGTAAACTTGGAATAAATTCATCGTTGTATCCGGCAAATTCATTCGTAAAACCTTGCCCATTAGGTGTAACATGAGTACAACCTGTAATGACGAGTCCTACTCCATTTGCTCTTTGTTTGTAATAGTGTACCTCTTCATCCGAAATGGTAAGGTCGTCATTACTTGACCAGGTTGTCATAGGTGCCATAACGACCCTATTCTTGATTGTTATTCCGCTTCTGAATGTGAAGGATTTAAATAACTTACTGTATGTTTGATTCATTTCATTAACCTCTCTATCCAGTATTTTTCTGGTGCTATTATTACCATTCTGATCCATCGCAACCCTCCCTGTTACAGGTTCTACCTTAATGTAATTTGTTGACGTTAGGGTAAGTCAAGCGTAAATTTTCATATGAATAAGCCAAGATTATTGGATTTTCATAATCCTCTATGATATTCTTTTAGTTACAGTAACTGTAACTAGAGGTGGGACAGGTAAATGTTGTATTCAATGAAATATGTAGTGGAGAACTTAAATATATCGGCAAAGACACTTAGATTTTATGAAGAGCAAGGGATTCTGCCAAATGTATCTCGTGATGAAAACGGTCGAAGAGTTTATACCGAACAACATATAGATTGGATATCTTTTATTCGTTGTCTCAGAGCGACAGGAATGTCTCTTGCTAAGATAAAAGAATATATGGATCTTTTTGAAGTAGGAAATGCTACCTTCTTGCAAAGACAAGAAATGTTGATGAAGCATAAATGGGAAGTGCAGAAGAAAATTGAAGAAGACTTAAGGCACTTGGAGGAAATAAACTATAAAATAGCCATGTATGAACTTCAGAAAGAAGAGGTTAGTAAAAATCCGAATTATAACTTTAAATGCCATGGTCTGGAGCTTAAGAATGTGAATTAATGTATTTTTGTTTTATGGGATAGTAGGGCGGAGGTGAATACTGCATTCGTTAATGTCTTTATCCTTTTTAGTTTCAACGATTGACTTGATTGTAGAGCTATCGTAAAATTTTGTTATGTTAATTTTAGGTAATGCACTTACTTAAAAGTAAGGGGATGATGTATCAATGATTCATCAGCGTGAATGTCCAATTGAGACACTCATTCATGTTTTAGGTGGCAAATGGAAGCCAATGATTTTATGGCATTTGATTGAATCCAAACAGAGATTCAACGATCTGGAAAAGCTTATACCTGATGTTTCACAAAAAATGCTTTCACAACATCTCCGAGATTTGGAACGAGAAGGCATAGTCGATAGAACGGTCTACCCTGCTGTCCCTCCAAAAGTAGAATATTCTCTTAGTGAATACGGCAGAACATTGATTCCTGTAGCAGAAGTCATGTGTGCTTGGGGAGAAAACCATAATAAGCGGAAATATGAAGAGCCAGCGTCATAAAGCTGGTTCAATAAACTTGTACACTAATTCAATCAACTCAAAACAAAAGCTGCCACGGGATTCCGGGCAGCTTTTGTTTACCTACAGTCGCACTCCTGATATGAATTAATTATCGGGTTGGTCATGCTTACTTTAAAGTAAGTACCCTACTTTAAAGTGGGTTCTTAACATAATTTTGAAGCGATGCTAAGCTTGAGTTAACCAAATGTTGGGGTCCATTTAAGAGGAGGAAAGAACAATGAAAATTATTGTTTTTGGAGCGACGGGGAATACAGGGAAAAGAGTGTTGGTACAAGGGATAAAAATGGGGCATGAAATGACCGCATTTGTGCGAAATTCTGAGAAGCTTTATGATCAACTAGGTGAGCATTCCGCAAAGCATGTGAAGGTGATCGTGGACGATATTATGGACCCAGTGAGCGTCGGTGAGGCACTCGCGCATCAAGACGCCGCTATTATTGCGGCCGGCCATGCGGGCCAGGGAGAAGAGTTTGTTCGTATCGTCGATAACATTATAAGCCAATGTGAATCCCAACCTAGTTTCTCTGGGCGGGTATGGATAATGGGAGGAGCCGGCCTGCTGGATATTCCATATACTGATCTTATCGGCAACAATTTACCCGGCTTCCCACCTGAGTATAGAAATCACAACCGGAATTTCGAAAGGCTACAACAGACTGGGCTCGATTGGTCCATTATGTGTCCGGGAACAATGATTGATTCGAGAGAGCATCCAGACCCGGTTCATCTACATGTAACAACGGAAACCTTGCCCGTTCCGATTCCGGAGACGATCAGGGAATATTCCGAGGCAGATATAGCCGGTCACTTGTTCAGCCGACTTCAAGAGCTGAATGTTGCTTATGACGATGTCGCAATATGTATGTTGAACCATCTTGAGCTCGGAGGAGCGTTTAAAAGAAAAAGGGTCGGTCTAGCCTATCAAAGCAATATTACGGTGCACTGAGGAGAAGGGGGATAATGGGTTTGTTTGGATTACTGCTCGTTTTGCATATATTGGCTTCGATCGCCGTAATTGGCCCCGCTATCGTGATGCCCATCATTCGAAGATCCGCTAGAACCGTGGGCCAGATGCACTTTGCTTTTGGTATAACGACCAGACTTGCCATAATGCTTAAAATTGGCGGAACCGTACTTATTTTAACCGGGGTTTGGCTTATGATCATAACCAAGATGGGGTTATCCCAAATGTGGCTGAATGTATCCATCCTTTCATCGCTGCTCATGGTCGTCATGATCGACGGATGGATCGAGCCGCGTATGAAAAAGATCATAAAGATCATATCTGAAAGTCAAGACCATGGTAATGAAATACCCGCCGAGTTCGGACTGCTGATAAAAAAGATCGTACCAATCGAGACGGCAGTACAGCTGCTGATGATTGCCATATTGGTGCTTATGGTCGTTAAGCCATTTTAAAGAAAAGTAATTGCTAAGTATCTTGAATATCGAAAGGTGATAATTACTGGGCACGGAATGGCTTTTCGTACCCTAGTAGGAGAGATAGGTGAAGTACCGCATGCTTCTATTATCGAGTATTACAAATAGAGGAGCGTCAAGTTAAACAAACGAGGAACGATAGCTTAATAATAAGGGGTTTCACATATTAGATACGTCTAATATGTGAAACCCCTTATTTAATAAATTTAGGTCTTGATAACCGTGGCGATGCTTATTTTTTACCGCTAACCACAAACAACATGATAAAAGATATAATAATGATCGCACCGGCCCAGCACCAGGCAAGCGTCGAATCCCCCGACTCCACGGCGATATAGATCGCTGTCGGCAGTGTCTGCGTTTTGTGCGGAATGTTTCCCGCAATCATCAGCGTCGCACCGAACTCGCCCAGCCCGCGGGCAAACCCGAGTATGTACGCCGTCACGACAGAACGCCAGGCCATCGGCAGCGTAATGAACCGCAGCACCTGCCACTCGCCCGCCCCCAACGACCGGCCTGCGTCTTCGAGGTCCCGGCTGACCGAAAGAAACCCGGTCTTCATCGTTTGATACACCAAAGGAAAAGCTACCGCGACCGAAGCGATCACGGCAGCCCCCCAGGTGAAAATGATCGACTGGTCGAACAAGCGCTCCATCAGGTAGCCGATCCAGCTTTTTTTGCCCAGAAACACCAGCAGGATGAAACCTACGACCGTAGGAGGAAGCACCAGCGGCAGCAAAAACAAAGTTTCCACCAGCGTCTTCCCTTTAAAGCTGCGCCGCGACATCCCCCATGCCGATAATCCTCCGAGCACTAAAACAAACACGCTGGAAAAGACGGCCACCTTCAAGGAGATCAGAATGGGAGAAACAAACTCATTCCAATCGATTGACGGCATGATCATTTAGGCACGGTAAAACCGTATTTTACGAACACGTCCAGCGCTTCTTTCGTTTGGAGATAGGCGTAAAAATCGGCGGCTTCCTTGCTGTGCTTGGTCGCTTTCACGATGCCGATAGGATACTCGATAGGCGTGTATGTTTTCGGATCGGCGCTGAAGGCCACTTTCACCTTTTTCGAAGTGAGCGCATCGGTTTTGTATACGAAACCGGCCTCTGCGTTGCCGGATTCCACATAAGTAAGAACTTGGCGCACATCTTTGCCCTGCACCAGCTTGGATTGCAGCGAGTCCCACAATTTGGCGTTGGTGAGCGCTTCTTTTGCATAAGTTCCCGCCGGTACCGTCTGCGGCTCGCCTACGGCCAGATGCTTAATATCCGCACCGGACAAATCCTCGACCTTTTGCACGGAAGCTTTGCCGTCGGCAGGCACCACAACGACCAATTCGTTGATCAGCAAATTTTTTTGCTGTGCGCTATCGATCAGCTGTTTGTCGACGAGAGCTTTCATATTTTTGGTTGCAGCCGAAAGAAATACGTCGGACGGGGCTCCCTGCTCGATTTGCTGCTGCAAAGCGCCGGAAGCGCCGAAATTAAAGTTCAGCTTTATATTTTTGTTCTTGCCTTCATAAGCGGTTTGAATCTCTTTCAACGCATCGGTCAAGCTTGCCGCCGCCGAAATCGTAAGCTCCACTTTTTCAGCAGGAGTCTGGGTCGTTTGAGCAGTGGCTGCAGGCGTTTGCGACTGGGTCCAGGCAGTTGCCGCCGGCTGTTCCTTCTTCTCTGCGCAACCCGTGAAGACGGCAATGGCAATCCCGAGCAGCAACAACAGACTACTGGCTTTAACTCTTTTAAACATATGAATCCCTCCACCTATAAAATATAATCTATCTAAATATATTTAGACCTATTTAATTGTAAATAATTATACTGAATCCCTGTATACTAGTAAATATCTAACATTAAAATTGAAATGCCGGAACGATCCGCTTATGATGAATATACATGCAAACGGAAAGCAGGTGGCCATTATGACAGCCGACATCTCCTATACGACTGAAGAAATAGCGAAACTTTTGAAAATATCCAAGCTGACCGTATACGACTTGATCAAAAAAGGCGACCTTCCGGCCTACCGGGTCGGCAAGCAGATGCGCGTGGACGCGACGGATCTGGAGGCCTACAAAAATCGGGCAAAAAGCGGGAATCCCGCAGCTTTCAGAGCGGACAGCCCCGCGCCTGCGGCACGAAGCGAATCTCCGGCATCTTCGGCCCGGCCACTCGTCATTACCGGACAAGACGTCAGTCTGGACATACTGGCCAAATACATGGAAAAAAAAGCGCCCGGCTTCCGGCCGCTCCGCTCCTATGTCGGCAGTCTGGACAGCCTGATTTCGATGTACCGCGGCGAGTCGGATATCGTCAGCACCCATCTGCTGGACGGGGATACCGGCGAATACAATCTCCCCTATATCCGCAAGCTGCTGATCGGCTCCTCCTACGTCGTCGTCAATCTTGTTTCGCGCAATGCAGGTATGTACGTACCCCGAGGGAATCCGAAGCAAATTGGCAGTTGGGCCGATCTCAAGCAGCCCGGGCTGCGGATCGCCAACCGCGAAAAAGGCTCCGGCGCGCGCGTGCTGCTGGACGAGCAGCTGCGGCTCCACGGCATCTCCCCCCAATCGCTGCTGGGGTATGACGAGGAAGAAACGAATCACCTTGGCGTAGCCGGCAAAGTCGCCTCCGGACAAGCCGACGTCGGCGTCGGCAACGAGAAGGCCGCTCACCTGGTCGGCGGCGTCGATTTCATCTGCATGATCCGGGAGCGCTACGATCTGGTCATGCTCAAAAAACCGGAAAATCTCGAATGGATCGAGCAGGTCAAACAGGTTTTGCAATCCGAGCCGTTTCAAAACGAGCTGCGCTCCATCCAAGGCTACGACCTGTCTCAGACAGGACGCATTTTGCTCGAAACATGAACCAAAGGACCGCAAACACCAAAATACCGCAAACCCGTCGTTTTTCGCAGGATTTGCGGTATTTTGGGTTGTTTAAGTTGCTCCGGCTGCTCCGATCGCCCCGGTTACTCCACATCGATCGGATGCCGAATACGATCCTGATACAAATCGTAGAACATCTCCCCGTTGGTCCCCCTGACCGCGTAACATACCTCTTCCGCCTTGACCCCCCGCTTTTTCAGCTGCGCGGAAAGCCATTCCGGCGATAACCCGGTCAGGCGCAAATTTTCCGTTACGACTTGTCCGTCCATGATCAGCTCAACCGGGAACTGCGGCTTATTAGCAGGGTAAAGCAATTGCAGGTCCTTGCGCAAAATAGGCATGTATTCCGGCTTTTTCAACACGGACAGCTTCCCGTTGATTTCCAGGACGGCATACTCCACTTCTCCGGGGTCAAAAATCTGAACCTCCCTTAATTCCTGATTTAACGAATCGAGCGAAACTTTGATTTTCCTCAAATTCTGCTCCAAAATTTTGCCGTGTTCGATGACGACCGTAGGCTTGCCTGCCAACCATTTGCGCGATTTGCGCGATTTTAAAGAAATGTACGAAATGAGATACGCAATCAGGCTGAACGTTAAAAAAGAAACGATCGGATTCCATATCCTTAGCTGGGTGTTGAACGCGAGATTGGCCGTAATCGCCCCCAACGTAACCGATGCGACAAAATCATGATAGGTCATGCGTGCAATCGTATGCTTGCCGATAACACGGGTAATAGCCATCATAAGAATAAATGCAATCAGCGTCCGAAAAGCCGTATCAAGCAGCACCAAAGCGTTTCGCCTCCTGACCGCTAGTATTTGTAATATGTTGGAAAACATGCACGATCCGGCTATATAGTTATGGCCCACTGCCTGGCGCCAACCAACGCCACATGTCGTTTAGCGGCAGCGACAACGGCATCGCAGCAATGAGCACATCAGGCACAATAACGGCCAAAGCAGCCGGAACAGCTACCATTACCGTAACCACCAACGATAGCAGCAAAACAGCCACTGTCAGCGTCACCGTTACAAACTAGTTGCTATTTGAATTGACTTGGCACGAACGCCGAAAAAACTGCGAAAGCTGTTTAGCCCCCTAATTGAACCGCCTTGACACAAACGTTGAAAAACCTGCAAAAGTGCAGGCTTTTTCCGAGAAAGCGGCTCGTTCGGGCGAAAAGCCTGCAATTGTGCAGGAATTTCCGATGAAAATGGACCTGAGCCCATGTCCCGGCTGAAAAGCCTGCACAATTGCAGGAATTGTTCGTTGCCAGCATCACAACAGGCAAAAAACTGTACTTTTGCAGGTTTTCCTCGCGCTGCCGGGTAGATGTGCTGCCCTCAGCGTGCGAGTTTTTTCAGCAGCCTCAGATTTGCAGGGTTCCTTTGCATTTCTGGCGGTGTCTTGTCGGGCAGGAATGTGTTTCGACCGGCGACCGGCGGGGCCAAAGAGCCTGGGACGTGCCCGGGACTCGGCTGAAACGGTTGCCTCCTCCCCGTCAAGGGATGCCACGCCAACGCAAAAAGACGCCTTATTCCCATTTGCACAATGGGTTTTGGAGGCGTCTTTTTGTATAGCGTCGCATTCCTTGCCTGCCTTGCGAATCCTATAGGCGCGGGTAAGGAGGATTTTCATGAATACACCGAAACAGGCTTCATCTTCATTTTTGAAAAACAAAAAGCTGTGGGCCTCTGTCGGCGCTGTTTTGTTCGCGGGCGCGGCAGGCTTGGCCGCCGGCTGTTATTTGTACATTCGCGGGCTCGATGTGTCCAAGCTGGACCAGCCGCTGCCGGAGCCGACCCTCGTGCTGGACCGCTACGGAAAGCCCGCCTCCCAACTATCGGCATCGAAAATGAACCCGGTATCGCTGTCGCATATGCCGAAAACGCTGACCGATGCGGTTGTCGCCGTGGAGGACAAAAGATTTTACGAGCATTCCGGCGTCGATGTGCAGGCGGTTGCCCGGGCGCTCGTCCGCGACGTTCTGCGGGGCGGCTACTCCGAAGGAGCAAGCACCATCACCCAGCAGCTTGCGCGTAACTTGTTCCTGAATGCCGACAAAACAATTGGCCGCAAACTGCGCGAAACCGCCTATGCGTTGAATATCGATATGACGTACAGTAAAGACGACATTTTGGAAATGTATTTGAACAGCATTTATTTCGGCGAGGGCAGCTGGGGGGTGCAGAGCGCGGCTATGACCTATTTCGGAAAATCCGTGCAGGACTTGTCCCTGCAGGAGTCCGCGCTGCTCGCCGCCCTGCCCAAAGCGCCGAGCCGCTATTCGCCGTTTCAGAACGAAGCCCAGGCGTTGGAGCGGCGGAACACCGTGCTTGCATTAATGCGCGAGCAGGGGAAAATCACGGATCAAGCTTATCTGCAAGCAAAAAACTCGCCGCTCGGCGTCGTCAAAAACAACAAGAAGGGCGAGCTGAAAGGCCGCTATCCCGCCTACGTCGACGCCGTGATCGAAGAGGCCGTGAACCGTTACGGCTTCACGGAGGAGCAGCTCCTCACCGGCGGCCTGCGGATCACGACCGAGCTTGATCCGGCGGCGCAAAACGCCGCCCTTGAAGTTTACGGCAACGACAGCTTCTTTCCGGACAGCAAGCAGGATCAGTTGATCCAGAGCGGCGCCGTCATCCTCGATCAGAGCAGCGGCGGCATCCGCGCCGTTGCGGGAGGGCGCGGAGACGGGGTGTTCCGGGGGTTCAGCCACGCCACGCAGCTGAAGCGGCAGCCCGGCTCCGCCTTCAAGCCGATTGCCGTCTACGGTCCGGCTTTGGAGAAGGGCTACACCCCCGCTTCGGTCCTCTATGACGGACCGCTTAATATCGACGGCTACCAGCCAGAAGATTGGGACCATCAATCGAGAGGCAGCGTTACGATGCGGGAAGCGATCGTCTCTTCCTGGAACGTCCCGGCCGTATGGCTGCTCAAGGAAATAGGCATCGGCAGCGGTCTGGCCTTCGCCGATCGGCTTGGCCTAACGCTCCCGGCGGAAGACCGTCAGCTCGGCATCGCCCTCGGCGGTCTGTCCAAGGGCGTCTCTCCTTTGCAGATGGCGCAAGCGTTCAGCGCCTTCGCTGCCAAAGGCGTTCTGCACAAGGCGCATACGATTGCCCGGATTGAAACCGGCGACGGCCATGTGCTGGTCGAGGCGAACGCGAAAGGCGAGCAGGTGATGCAGCCTTCCACCGCGAATGCGATGACTTCCATGCTGCAGGAAGCCGTTATCCGCGGGACCGGCCGCAATGCCGCCATGAACCGGCCGGTTGCCGGCAAGTCAGGCACGACCCAACTGCCGGACACGGACGAATTCAAAGGCGCCGGCGCGAATACCGCGAAAGACGCCTGGTTCGTCGGCTACACGCCGGAGCTGACGGCCGCGGTCTGGGTCGGTTACGACTATACCGACCGCAACCATTACTTGACTACGTCGGGCGGCGCCGTGCCGGCCGTGCTGTTTCGGGAAATGCTGTCCCGCGCCCTGGCGCAGACGCCGGACGCTGCATTCGATATTCCCGCGGCTGTTGACGCCGCGCCGGAAGCCGCGGCGCCGTCTCCCGCTCCATCTTCCGCATCGACGGAGCATTCCGAAAAGCCCGGCCACGGCCACGGGAAGAAAAAATAACCGCAGCTGTCCGCGACGCGGCTGCGGCAAAAAAGACGCCTGATCCCCGCTCGTACAGCGGCTGGACAGGCGTCTTTTCATTTTCGGAGCGTTTCCTCAATCGTCCTCATTCTCGTCGTCCGACTTGCTATGTTTGTCACGGCCTTCGGACTTCCCGTTTTTTTTGGCTTGTTTCTCGTGTTTATCCTCGTTCTGCTGCGCCCATTTGGTTTTTAATTGCACCTGCATGCTGCCAGCGTCGAGTCCGTATTGATCGGCGATTTGTCCAAGCACCTGCTGACGGGCGGAATCCGACTTCAAATCCACGGAAGCCAACAATTGCTTGATCCAGGCGGCGGCCTCCGCTCCTTTAAGATGAATCGAGCCGCCGCCGCCAGGCTTCAGGCTGAGCTCGTACCCCGCTCCGCCCGGCCCGTGCGTTTGGTCGATGCGAAGCTTAAAGTTTTTGCCGTCCACTTTAAGCTCCAGTTCGTCCAAACCGGAGTAGACGCCCTGCGTTTGCGCAGGCGGGGTCGCTTGCGGCGCTGCAGTCGGCATCGGCGCCTTTGTGGACGATGCCGCCGATGCCGTCGGCGTCGGGCTCGGCGTTGCCGCCGGCGTCTCTGTCGGCGCTGCAGTCGGCACCGCCGCAGACGCGCCCCCCTGCCCGGAAGCCGCTCTTATGTAGGCTGCTTGATGCTTGCTGTTGAGGATGACCTCGACCTGGTCGCCCGGCTTCAAATCCGGCAGCAGCGCCTTTTGCTCGTCGCGGTAGACCCAAACGGATTTGGCCAGCGGCATCGTTTGTTCCCCGGCGGCAGTAGTTATAGTTACGCTGGCCCCATCGCTGCTAATGGATTTGAACGTGCCGGTCGCCGTCTCCGAAGCCGCGGAATTCGACGATTGCGCGGCATAGGCTGTCCAGCCGCACAGCGCCAGGACGACGCATACGATAACGGCGATACTTATTGACGCTCTTTTTTTCATTGCAAATTCACCTCTACCACAACGTTCGGGCGCAAATTCGGTTTTAAGGCGGTCCCGCAAGCAGAGGCGCCGCTGCCGATTCCGATTCCACCCCAGCCAACCGCATCGCGTACGGCATTCAACAATTCCGCCGATCCTTCGAACGAACGTCGCAGATTTGTAATGCAAATGAAATATCATTTTCATCTTGTTTTAATGTACCTGGGCTATTCTATATATGACCCCCCTTTAATATATACATTTAAGACCCACAAAGCCCGTTGCTTGTGGGTCTCTTTCTTGTTTGCGGCGGCCGCCGTCAGCCGGGGAAGCTCGCCAGCGCGGAACTATGAATGACAGTTACGGCGACGGCGATAATCAGCAGAACGAGCGGGAATACCGTCTGCCCCGCGGGATCTTTGCCGCGAAGATGTGCCGCTACGGCGCCCAACATCGTGACGGCCAGCAAAATTCCGCCCCACGCCGCCCAACTGGGCGTCCAAATGCCGACGATGACGGCGATCGCGCCCACCAGTTCAACCAGCCCGGTAAATACCCGGAACCATTGGGGCAATTTTAAACGCTCGAAATTGTCCACATGCATTTTGGACCCGGTCAGCTTCATAACCCCCGCCATCAAAAACATCAACCCCAAAATCACTTCAAGAACAATAGCTGTAATACCCACGTCCATCTCTCCTTTTTAAAATTGTCAACTGATATTAAGACAAGCACAGTTAATCCTAAAAATGAAAGCTGCAGTCCGCAAGCACCGGCGGTTAAATGCAACTTTTATAAGCACATTATATGGCAGTAACTGCAACTATGCAAGTAGCATTTTTTTCGCAAAATGTGGTTATATGAGCTGCATGACCGGACATGTAAAAAGAATAGCCGATCCTGTAAAACCCGCATTGTTTGCGATTCCGTAAACTGCTTTAATGAAGATAATCAAACGCAAAATAAGGAGAAGTGAACCCGTGACCAACTCCGCAAAAATCCAAAAAATCGACCTGCACCATATCGAACGCAATGAAGCTTTTCTGCAAAAGGCTGAACGCTTAAAACCGGTTCTGCTCAAACAGCCCGCCGCGCCGCAAAACATGGTGAATATCGCCGCCGACAGCCAAGCCTTTCACGGCTGGCGTGCCGAGTCCGTCGGCCCGGCCGCGGAGCTTTCGTCCCGCGATTACGGCAAGGGCGACTCCTTCGTCCTTGATTTCGGCACGCACCTGGTCGGAAACTTGCGGCTGAACATTCGTCCGGTAGGCAGTCCGCCTGACGCCCCGCTTCACCTTAAACTCATTTTCGGGGAAATGCCGGTCGAACTTGCCGAGCCTTTTTCTTCGTACAACGGTTGGATTAGCAGCTCATGGCTTCAGGAGGCATCGCTTCATATCGATGTGCTGCCCGGAATCGTGGAATTGCCCCGCCGTTACAGCTTTCGATATATCAAATTCGAAATTTTGGATACATCCCCCAAGTACCGCGTTGCGTTCGATCAAATCGAATGCGTCAGCGTAACTTCGGCGGATACGGCCCTTGTCGCTCCGCTCGTTCATGCGGACCCGATTTTGCGCAACATCGACGCCGTCAGCATCAAAACGCTGCAGGACTGCATGCAGGACGTTTTTGAAGACGGCCCGAAACGGGATCGGCGCCTATGGTTGGGCGATTTGCGGCTGCAAGCTCTGGCCAATTACGAGACGTTCCACAATAACGGACTGGTGAAGCGCTGCTTGTATTTATTTGCCGGGCTTCCGAACGGCGACGGCCAGGTGACGGCCAACGTGTTTACCACATCGTCCCCAATCCCTGACGACACGTATTTGTTCGATTACTCATTATTATTCGTCAGCACGCTCTATGATTACTATATGGCGTCGGAAGACCGCGAAACGCTGGCGGAACTGTGGCCTACGGCTTACAAACAAATCGAGCTGGCGCTGCAAAGACTGGATGATCGCCATATTGTGCAGGACGAGGCAAGATGGTGGTCGTTCATTGATTGGCACGACCAATTGAACAAGCAAGCCCCTTCTCAAGCCATCCTGATCTATGCATTGAGGCAGGCGATCGAGCTCTCCGGGCTGGTTCGGCGCGAAGACGAAGAAGCGTTCCTGAAGCAATCGCTGGACACGATTGCAGCCGCGACGGTCCGTCATCTCTGGAATACGGAAGCCGGCTTTTTCACAAGCGGGGCGGACGGTCAGATTTCATGGGCGAGCCAAATATGGATGGTTCTTGCCGGGGTGCTGGAGCCGGAGGAGAACAGGAGGCTGATGAATCGCTTGCTGACGGACAAACCGGCAATCGGCTTGACTACGCCTTATATGTACCATCATCTGGTGGAAGCGCTCATTCTGGTCGGCGAAAAGGAGCAAGCGGTCGCACAAATGAAAGCGTACTGGGGCGAGATGCTGAGCGACGGGGCGGATACGTTTTGGGAGCTGTATGACCCTGACAACAAATCGTTTTCGCCGTACGGCAGCCCGTTAATCAATAGCTACTGCCATGCGTGGAGCTGCACGCCGACCTATCTGATTCGCAAATATTTGCTGTAGGAAAAAATACAACGGACCCCGGCCGGTTACTGTTTAACTGCCCGCGGTTCGTTATTTTTTTGGCGAAAACGGCTCGGCGTCAGCCCATGGTGCTCCTTGAATTTGCGGTAAAAAAATCCGACGCTTTCATAGCCGATCTCGCGGGCGATTCGCTCGATGCTTTTATCGGTGTTATTGAGAAGCGCCGCGGCATGAATCATCCTCTGGTGCTGCACCAGCTCGACAAACGTTTGTCCTGTGCGCTCTTTGAGCATATTGCCCAAGTAATTCGCGTTAAAATTAAAGTTCTGCGCCAGTTCCGTCAATGTGCAGTCGCGGTAATGCCGCTCGACGTACTGCAAAATGTCGACAAGATTGGATTTCCCCGCTGCAGGGACAAGCTCGAAATTTTTGTCGTGCCGGTAAACCCGCTTAAGCTCGGCGAAGAGCAAAGGAATGTAACATCCAATCATTTCCATCGCGTCGTCCTGCGGATCGAAAAACTCGCACAGCATGTTTTTGATCAAATGCTGAAAATTCGCGTTATCCTCGGAATGGAATACGATATACCGGTCGTGCCGTTGATTTTCCGATAAAGCATTCGTCAAAAAACTGGAAACGATACCCGGTTTATCAATGTGCCCCCGCAATGCCGCAGAGAACGTTTCTTTTGTCATAATCACGTTGACGAGAATATCGTTTTCGCCAAGCGCATAAATGCGGTGCGGAACATCTCTGTCCAGCAGGCAGACCTGCCCTTCCCTCATCTCCACTTCCTTGCCGTTAATCTCCTGGCGGCACACCCCTGAAAAAATATAATTCATCTCGATAAAAGCGTGTGTATGAAGGGGCATATCGGCAAACCGGTGATGTTTGTTGATGAAAAACGGCCCTTTTTCGAAAAAATAGTACTCCTGCATGCGGGGCACCGCGCTCCCGCCCTCGGTTAACAGCTCGTTGCCGTCAAAATCGTTGATGTTCGTTTTCGTCATGATCTGAATTTTTTCAATCTCATCAAGCCGGCGCAAATACGAACCGAGCTGCTGGTGATTCATCATATCGCCTCCTATTCGCCTAACTCGGTACAGACCGCCAAGACGCCGTTCAAATCGTTTGCCGGGTTGAAAAGCCTGCAAAAGTACATCTTTTTGCTCACGGATGCCCCTGCCTCGAATTATTCCTGCAAATGTGCAGGCTTTTCCGCAAATACGCGGGGCTCAGACCATTATAATCGAAAATGCCTGCACAATCGCAGGCTTTTCCCAAAAACGAGCCTTTCCCATCGAAAAAGCATGCACTTTTGCAGGTTTTCCCCAAACAGACAGGCCTGATTCCGGCACCGGTGCAGCAGCCGAGCTTGACGGTTAGAAGCCTGGCGGGTTCGTCAACTACTTTTGGCATTTGCAAATCTGTGTATGCCGAAGTCTTTTAAAGATGAGTTTAAAATAGCATCCCGCAATGGGTGCAGATTGGGGCTGAATCTTACGTCTATATCCAGACTTATCAGCCTGTCCAAAACGTTATCGAGCGGTTCCACGTCCAGCGGCCGTACCGTTTGATGCGAAATGTAATATCCGGCAGTTTTATCAAACAATTGAAAGTTGTCCGTAGGAAATCTATATCTGTACAGGGTCACAGCCTTCATACGCTCATACCAGCCGTTTTCAACCGTTATCACAATATCCGATCGGGTTGCGCCAAAGAAAGTATGCCTGTCCTCATCGGTCATCTCGCCGCTTCTCGTATAAACAATCCTCGGACAATCCCGCGGAAAATAAAAAGTAAATTCATGAGCATCGTCAATCGCCCAAACTACAGGCGGCATATCCCTGCGGTTTTCCTTCACTCTGGGAACAAAAACCTCGATAGAGCTTTCCTCGCTAAAATGAAAAAGCTTCACATAACATCCCTCAATTCTTGAAGCTATATTTTTATGATGTCGACAAAAAAACATCTTCATTGTTTGGTTCATGAAAGTGTCCGGTAACCATGCAAACAAGAAAGGCGCGCAACAATGATACACCATCGTTATCTGTCTGACCAGTGCGAGGTCTTGATCCCCGTTGTTCCTAAATAACGATTTCAGGGCTGCCTTGAAGGCGGCCCTTTTAAAATTTCTGCGTGATTTATGGCCGGTTCCTTCCGACTCGCTTACGGCCGCACCCATTTGGCTCCCTGCCAGGTGTGGATGTAGTACCACGTTTCCCCGTTAGGGGACTTCCAGACGCGTGAAGCGGTGACGGTTTGCGGCGTAAAAGTGAGCGCGTCGTTCGTGGGCGAGTTATCCACATAGGGTATATCCAGCGCAATCGACGCTTCGGTCAGCTCGAGGCGGGCATCGCTCAGCTTCACCCCGAGCTTGGCATCGTTCTGGAAATCCCCGGTCAATCGGGACGAGATTTCCTTGGCCGGGTTGATCCATTTACCGGAGCCGTCCGCCAGAACGAAGTACCAGTCTTCTCTTTTGCCGATCGCGTGAACGGTTTGCGGCTGCTGCTGCCCTGCCGGCTCCGCATAGGAGGAGAAAGGGGCTTCGAAATATTGGAACGGGACAGGAATGTCGAGTTTAAGGTTGACCCGCTCCACCCCTTCAAATCCAAGCCCATAAGCGTCATCCGAATGAATCCATCTAAGTCCCTTCGGGGTTTCGATCTGATACCAAACGCTTGGAGGGACCATTCGCGACTGCTGAGTATATTTCGCAACAGGCTTCACTACTTGAGGAGTCAGCTTCGGCTCGTCAGTCAACGGCTTCTCGGAGGGAAGCATGTACACGTCGCTATCCTGTGCGATAGCTATCATGCCGTCCACCGGAATGCCTACATATTTCTCGGCATAATGGTAGGGACGAATCCATTTTTCTCCCATCCACGAGGTTCGGATCAAATACCACTTATCTTTCGAATAACAAGGGGTGTATGGATCGCACGCATCGATGGAGGCAACCGCCTGCACCTTTTGCGGCGAGAGTGTATATTCGGTTGTTCTCATAGGCGAATCGTAAATGGGAGTTTCCTGTTCAAGCAAAGTCAGCGTTTGCTCCCGAACTTCCAGTTGGCCGTACTTGTACGCGCCTTCCTTCAAGTTAATCCATGCTTCGCCAAGCCACGTCACAACCTTCACCTTATCCTGATGCGTAATGCCAAACAGCTTGTCGCTCTCGATCGGGGCAAGCCGGACCGATTGAAGAGCGCTTAGCGAGCCGATTGCCTCATCCGGTTTTGCTTTGTTGGTTGCATACAACGTAAATTCGTCAAGCAGGGTAACATAAGGCATATCGCTTGGCGCGGCAAGAGCCTGCTCTGCCTGGGTGAGCTGCGGACCGGACGGTAGAGCTATAGCTACAGCCAGCAGTAAAGTTAAATATTTGTTCATCCTGATCATGCTCCTTTGCCAAGTTAGACGTAGGTTCCACCGGAAAGTTTCTTTGATTGGGAAAATGGAACGCTCGCCAAAAAGCTTGTTTCGACGGGCTATCCGAACCTCCCCCTGCCTTCCCTGCCAAGCTTTGCGAGCCGGCCCATCATCGGCAACGCTGCGTAACCAGAGGGGCCCTGATTTGGGAAATAGCCGCTTTTTCCGGGGCGTGCGCCTCTCCCGGAGTAGGTCGTGTAACTGCGAAACCGGACAGGAAGCAGCTTGGCAAGGAGGAAACCTGCGAAAGTGCAGGTTTTTTCTTCGATATTGGCTTATTTTTGCGAAAAACCTGCAAAAGTGCAGGAATCTTTGCTGAAAGTGAATCCGAACCCATGAGTTCGGCGAAAAGCCTGCATAATTGCAGGAATATGTCGAGACCAGCGTATCCACCAAGCAAAAACTGTACTTTTGCAGGTTTTCTGCACGTGGTCGACCGACCGCCGTCATGCAGCGAAACATTGCGCGCAGGGAGATGCGAGGTGCGACGCAATCAGGCAGATTGTGCGACCGGCTCTGGGCGCAGGTTTCTGGGCAGCCTGATTTTCGCGGGTTTTGCGGGCTGCCGCTGCCGAGGCTGCATAACGCGACCCGCTGCACCGGTCGTAGGCGGCCAAATGAAAGGGCATCCCGACTGTGGTCAGCCAGTTGGGATGCCCTTTCCCGCCCCAGTGAGTAAAGGCCGGTTAAACAATTTTACCGCGACGCCCGTTGTTTTGAATAATTCCAGGACGGCCAGTGTCCCTCGTCTGAGGAGCGGGTTTTTATGCTTGCGATGGCGTTCTTCAGCGGAGCCAGATCCGGATGCCGGGACTGCAGTTCCAGCAGGGCGGGCAGCGCATCCGTGGACAGTTCGCCCAGGTAAGGGAAGTCGATCGCACCCGTGCGTTCGTAGCGTTCGATGTTGCCCTCCGCAATGCGCGCATCCAGATTCGCGTAGTTGATCGTTAAATAAGCGAGAATCGATACGCAAATGTACGCCTTGGACAGCGACAACCGCTCCTGCCAAATCCGGGCAAAGGCGATGATAAGCAGCACGCCCAAATACAGCATAAATCCGTGAACCAAAAGCCTTGTCACTGTAAAACCATAAGCGTCCTCGTACAAGGAAAGCCGGCTGTAGGCGGAAACAAGCATAACGACGGTACAGCCGACCAGCATGCTCAGCAGCAGCTTGCGGATTCTTTCCGCCCACTCGCCTGCCGAGCGGACGAGATGCAGCCCGCCGAACAGCAGCCCCAGGTTGATAAGCGATACGAAAACCAACTCCGCAAAACCTCTGCGCGCGTATTCCGCGTAAGCGACTCCCGCAGGGAGCAAACCGTCGGCCGCACCGAACAGGTAAGAAAACTGAATCGCCGCAAACAGCGCGTATACGAGGTTCACACTTAGCAGCAAAGTGCCTGCCGCCACAGGGCTGAGCGCAAATACATTCAGCTCGTGCTCTTCCCTTTTTTCCAGCGTGGCGGCAACGCCGTCCGCCCGATCGTCCGATTTGTGGAACAACAATCCCCATATGTAACAAAACGTGTACAGCGCAAGGCCGCCGGCTACGCCGATACGCACGATCCCTTCGCCTGGCGAGACCCCGGCAAACCAATCGGGAATTTCCGATACCCATGCGAAAAAGATTTGATCCGCTGATGCAAGCAAAGCAATCACGATGGCCAGAATCGGCGCGGCGAGCAGCAAGCCGAAGGCGACCTGGCGCAGCCTGCCCAAAGTGGAATCGGGTCTGCCGCTCGAAGGCGCAATATCCCGGATCAGGCCGAACGGAGCGGAAATATGGGAAATCGGCTTCACGACGCTTTGATGTACGATTTCCTGCACAAATCCGATCCGGTACCAGGGATGCGTACCGCTGCGGGTCAGCAGCATCGTCTGGGCGACGATCAGAATCGGCAAGGCGATCCCGTTCAGCGCCCGAAAAAGGCCGTTGGCGAACATAACATACGTGAACGCGAGCAATCCGATCGGAACGAGCAATATCCAGCCCGAATGAGCCTGCCCCCGCCACTTTTCGAAGCCGCCGATTCTGCCCTTGACCGCGTAAAAAAAGATGCCGTAAAAACCGAGCAAAAACAAAATGACGGATACCCCCGCCGCTTTGCCGACAAACAAATACTGGCTGATCAGACCGAACAATAAGGACAGCAGCAGCAGTCTGCCGTACCTTTTTTGCCATGGCGCCGGATCTCTCATGCACTTTCACTCCCGTGTTCGTTTTAAGTGGAACGGTTTGTTTATTTCTCCCTTTTATTGTAACCTGGAAAATAGGAAGAAAAAGTGCAAGTTTATCCGGGGAAATTTCATGTTTTACAAACGGCAGACCGACGGGAGCAAAGAAGATGAAAATACGGCGGCATTATTTGGCGCTGAGGCGCTCTTTTCCGCACATCCATGAAGAAACGCCTTTCGATACTCACATTGAGGAGCTTGCCCGCTTGCTGGACTGTACCCATCGCAATATGGTCATGCTCTTGAAACGGATGAGCCAGGAGCAGTGGCTGACATGGACGCCGAAAAGGGGGCGGGGAAACCGCTCGGAGATGGTCTTTTTGGCCCGCAAGGAGCAGATTGCTCTGCAGGAAGCGCAGGAGATGGTCGAAAAGCAGGATTTGCGCTCGGCGCTGGAGCTTTTGCAATCGGTGGAGGAAGCTTCTGTGCTGCGGGAGCAGTTTCAGGAGTGGCTGTCCGGCCAGTTCGGCTTTCGCTCGGAGGTTCAGGGGTACAGGCGGACGGATATTTTGCGGTTCCCGCTGCCGCAGACGATCCATTCTCTCGATCCCGCAGCGATCCATTACATGGGCGAATCCCATCTTGTCAATCAGCTGTTCGACGGGCTTGTGCGGATGGATTCGCAGGGCGGCGCGATTGTTCCGCACCTTGCCCATGCGTGGGAAACCGATGATACTCGGACATTGTGGACTTTTTATCTGCGCAAAGGCGTCCTCTTCCATCACAACCGCGAGATGCTGTCCGCAGACGTGAAGTATTCGCTCGAACGGCTCCAAAAGCTTGCGCCGCGCGGGCTGTACAGCTGGGCCTATGCGGGAATCGAGTCAATGGAGACGCCCGATGATACGACGATACGCATCCGCCTGGCGGAGCGCAACGAAGCTTTTCTCGCTTTTCTGACGACCAATCGCGCTTCGATTGTGCCCCGGGACGTTGGCGAGGCGGCCGGCGGGCAGTTTGGCGCAGCGCCTGTCGGCACCGGCCCTTTTCGGCTTGCCGGGCAGGAGCGGGGAGTGTGGATTTTGGAAGCTTTCGCCCCTTATTTTCAGGGACGGGGGTTTTTGGACCGGGTGGAGGTGTGGACGCTGACGGAAGAAGAGCAGCGCGGCCATCCGGAGCAGTGGCAATCTTTTCAGGTGATGCACAATGTGCGGATGTCCGATATGAACGCCGATCAGTGGCAGCAAGTCCGCCAGTCGGGGATGACCTGCAAATTCATGACCGTCAATGAGCTGAAAAGCGGGCCGCTCGCCAATCGGGCGATCCGCGCGGCGCTTGACTTTGCGATCGACCGGGCGCTGCTGCTGGAGCGGCTGTCGGGAGATGTTATTGAATACGGGGACAGCTTTTGGCCGGATTCGCACGATACCGGGCTGCGCGAGACCCCCAGGGACCCCGCAGAGATCAGACGGAAGCTGGAAGCCGCCGGGTACCGCGGCGAAACGCTGACGCTGGCGACGATTCCGCAGTACGAAGCCGACGCCGAGGCTGTGCGGCAGGTGTGCGCCCAATCGGGAATTGCGCTGGACATCCGGCTCATTCCCGCGGAGCAGTTCAAAGGCGAAGCCCGCATGGCGGCGGATTTGCTGCTCTTTGCCGTCATGCTCGACGAACACCGGGAGCTGCGGCTCATCGATCTGTACAAAAGCATGCAGCAGCACGCGCTGCCGGACGTGCGCACGACGCTGGAGCAAAGCCTCCGGCTGATTCTCGCGGAGCCCGACGTCGGACTGCGGGCCGGCATCTTCGGGCGAATCGAAGCCGAACTCAAAGAAAGACACAACCTGCTGTTCCTGTACCGCAAGCACCTGAAAACCGCGTTCCACCCGGCGATCCGGGGGATTTCGCTGGAATCGCTCGGCTGGGTGCGGTTTCGAGATCTTTGGTTTACGTAATCGCTGGGGGCGCTTCCTGGGCGCGCGTTGAAACGCAGCCGTAGACAACGAGCCGCCCCCGCGGTTATTCCAGCGGGTAATCCGCCAACCGGACAAAAGTGAAGCCTTGCTCTTTCAGCTTCGGCACGGCTTTCATCACCCCTTTTGCGGTGTCCTTCTCGGGGTGGTTCATGTGCATGAGCGCGATGGAGCCGTTTTGCGATTTCATGAGCGCTTTGTACACCTGCTCCGTGTTGTAGGTAGCGCCTGCGTCCCCCAGCACGTTATAGTTGACCGCGCGCAACCCCAAATCCTGGACGATCTGCACCGCCACATCATCGTAATAAGCCGTTCCCGAGCGGAAAAACAAAGGGCGGCGGCCTGTCAGCTTCTCGATTTTGTCCTCGTTCCGCTGCACCTCGTCGAACGCTTCGGCCGCGCTCTTCGTGCCGCTGATCCCGTAAGCGGCTTTCCCGGTTACGGACAAGGGCCGGTGCTCGGAGCCGTGGTTCTCGATCTCGAACAGCGGATTGGCGGCCAGCTTCGCAAACGTGTCCGGGTTGGCGTCGATCCACCTTGCATTGATGAACAAGGTGGCCGGTATTTGCTCCTGATCGAGATAATCGATCAGCTTCTTGTCGAACCCGCTCCCTTCCTTGCCGCCGCAGGCGTCAAACGTAAGGGCGACGACTTTGTCCTGCGTGCGCAGCCGCGTCATCACGCCGGGCACATGCTCGCCCCAGCGGGCCGGGACGCTTGCGCGGTAGCGGCTGGCGATCGCCGCGCGGTCCGGCTCCGCGCCGGCCGCGGCCGGCTGCGCCGACGGCAATGCCGCCGGTGCGGCTGCGGCGGGCTGCCCGGCGGGAACCGCCTGCGCGGCGCCTGCCGCTTGCGGCGAGGCCGGCGCTTCAGGCCGCGCCGCCTCGTCCGACGCGGGCTGTGCGCCCGCGCCGCAGGCAGTAAGCGCAATCATGGCCAGCATGATTGCGAATCGAATCCAAGGCCGCGCCTGGTTCATCGGCGGTCCTCCATTCAAGCTGCCTCTTCGCGAGGCAGCTTCAGATTGTTCATAAGCGGCAGAGGTGTACAGCCGTTCTTCCCCCCTACTATGCCACCCCTTCACGGTTTACGGAGCTGGTGTGTACCACACCTCTCCTTCACAGTTTACGGAGCTGGTGTGTACCACGCCTCTCCTTCACAGTTTGCGGAGCTGGAGTGTACCACACCTCTCCTGCACAGTTTACGGAGCTGGTGTGTACCACGCCTCTCCTTCACAGTTTGCGGAGCTGGTGTGTACCACGCCTCTCCTTCACAGTTTGCGGAGCTGGAGTGGTAGGACAAGGCAGCTTAGCAGGGAGAAAACCTGCGAAAGTGCAGGTTTTTCCCGTGGAATTGGTTTATTTTGGCGAAAAACCTGCAAAAGTGCAGGAATTTCCTCTGAAAGTGAACCTGAGCCCATGTCCCCGCTGAAAAGCCTGCACTTTTGCAGGAATTCTTTGTAGGCAGCGATCAGGGACGCAAATTCATGTATTTTTGCAGGTATTCTTCGTGCAACCAGGCAGTTTGTGGCTATCGACTGTGACGCGGGAGGTTCTCAACATTCTGAAGCTGCCTCTCGATGGTGTGCCGTCCGCTTCGCCACCGTTCGACATTGCCGCACGAACGGGTTTACTTATGTTTGCGCCAGTCCAGGCTGCTCTTGTTCAGCAAATGCTCGAAGTCGTTTTCGAGCCGCTTCTCCTCCGCTTTGCGCGCTGCTTCAGCCTGCTTGCGGGATTCTTCTCTGCGCTCCGCTTCCTCGGCTTTCATTGCGTCCGCTTGCGCCTTCAGCCGATCCACGACGTCCGGGCGCAGCAAATCCTTGAGCGTAGCCGGCTTCTCCTGGGCAGCAGGCTCGAGAGAAGCCTGGGGCCGTTTTTTCTTTACCATTGCATTCACCTCTGTTTCTATCCCCTATTATACTGCTTTCAGCACTTTGTATAAAATATAGTTATCCCAGAACCATATCAGCAGCTTATCCCGCTAAATGGCAGTCGAGCATGATCTTACCCAGATGGTAACTTCGATTAAAATCAAACTATCCATAGCATCTTTCAAGGGTTGCAGATTACGCTAAGAGATAATGCCGGATTTCGCACAGAAACGTACAAGTCTTAAAAATGCTCCCCAAAGGTTTTTCTACATGTAACGAACCGAGCACCCTTATTTCGTGGTAAACCGCCCGTATTATAACAATACAGACAAGAGGGGAACCGAGATGCAAACCGAATTAACTACGATGCGCCTGGAAACGGAGCGCCTGATCATTCGTCCTTATATTGAAAATGATTTGATGGAATCGTTTGAGCTGATGCAAAACCCGGAATTGTTTACTTATATGCATATGGGCGTCTTGTCATCTGAAGAATATAAAGGACTATTCAAGTGGCTAATCGACAGTTACAATACCCCCTTCGACATGCCGTTTAAATACTCATTTGCGATTCGAAGCAAAGCAACAGGCGCTTTCATTGGCTGGTGCGGTGTGGGCGTGCTTGATTTCATTGCTCCTGATAAAGAATTGTATTATTTGATTGGCCGTGATTATTGGGGTAATGGTTATGCAGCTGAAGCAGCCGCCGCGTTGGCAGCCTATGCCTTCGATGTTATTGGATTAGACCGATTGTTTGCTAAGGCCCATTCACAAAATACAGCGTCATTGGGAGTTTTAAAAAAGCTGGGCTTTGTATTCGATCGTGAACTAAGGGGCTTGGCAGGGGATTTCGAGGAGTGCAACGGCGAGTTATTGCATGTTCTCACAAGAGGAAAGGTTTCGCGAATTGGCCGGAATTCATCCGATTTAGGGAATGTCATCTTGCGATGAGCGGAATTTTTCGAACCCCCTTACTACCTTGCCCATTCATTCCGTTAAATGTTAACGATGTAAACTTTCCGGGATAACGCAACATGAAGCCGCTCGTCAGAGAAACTGACTTTTATTCCGGCCGATTCCCATCGGGGATCAGGATCGAATTCGGCAATCCGCAATCAATCGTGGAGTTGGAGCCTGGCAAGATGGCCCTGGACTTGGGCAGCAGCGCGGTCGTTTGCGGCCGGCTGCCCGTCAGGCGGTCACAGGCGGCCTCATACAAGCGCAAGCTTGATTTTCCCGATGGAGCGCGGCGGCGTTGCACCGATCCGGTTCATATCGGATCTCCTCCGGCATGCTCCGGGACTCCAAGCATCCGGAAGACATACAACGTTATATACTTGGACATATCCTCATATGTAATGGGCTTTTCAAGCAAAGGTTCCACCACCATAGTATTGGGAGGAAAAAACACCATTCCCATAATGCCTGTCATGGCATAGTCCATAGATTCGAACCGGAAAACAGATAGCCTCCGGCCCTCCTCCAAAATTTGCTGCAGCAGTTCCCATATCGGAAGCAAATGCCCGCGTATCATCTCCGCACGTTTGGAGCGCGTCGTCATCTCCCGGGAGGTTATCACCATCAGCTCCGGCTCTTCAAAGCGGTAGCCAACAATAGAGCTAATAAAAGCCTTCAGCGCAGCGCTGGGATCACCTATTAATTGATAAAAGAGCTCATATCTCTCCGGTCTGTAATAGTATTCGTAGATGGCTTTGAACAACTGTTCCTTTCCGCCAAAATGATAAGACACGAGAGCCGTGTTGGCTCCTGCCGCTTCGCAAATCTGGCGAAGACTTGTCGCATCGAAGCCCTGTTTGGCAAACAGCATTTTGGCGGCCTGGAGTATTCTTTGCTTGGCGGCGAGTTCGCCTTGATTCACTAGCCTCTTCCTTTCTAAGCCGGATTTGAAGCCTTATGTCCGAACCTTTCTTCATTCATTGCAGGCTTTGGCTTCTTAAGCATAACCGCAAGGACGCTTACGCTCAAGCAAACTGCCATTGCCAGGAACAGCATGCCAACAGAATAGCCGACGGACGGGCCTCCAAAAATCAGGTTCATCATGCCGTTAACAGCATAGGTCGCCGGTAAATAATCGCTTATGCCATGGTAGAATCCGGACAGCAGCTCTCTTGGAATCGTAGCTCCCGAAGTGACAAGCTGGACCGACAGGCTGATGATGTTAAGCAGCATGCCGGGCATTCCCAATAACAGCAGGAACATCTGGGAGTAGAACATAAAGGTGGCCAGGAACAAGCTTTGGAACAGCCAAATGGATACATAGCCTCCTTCGCTCTGCCCGCCGAACGCCAGTACCAATGCGGAGCCGATTGCCGATATGATCAGTGAAGACACGAGATTGATAACCACCCGAGCCCCGAAGATCGACCATCTGCCCGCGCGTGCGCCTACTGCCATGGCGGCTTGCTGCATATTCAACTGCATAATCATGGCGCCGACAAAAGAAGCCAGCAACATCATCATCGGCAGCATCTGATTATTCATCCCGTTAACCGGATGCAGGGAATGGGCATCGGACACCACTTTTTCCGATAATCCTTGAGCCATATTTTGAGCCTGTTGAGCAGGCACCTGCAGTTGGCCGAGAGCAGCTTGTACCCCCGCCGCCACCGTCTCTTTATTAGCGTTCGCCGTAATAACAGCCGTTACTCCCTGCATGACGCTCTTGATCATCTGGGGATTCGATTCGTTGATATAATATTCAACTTTCGCTTGCTGACCCGGAGTTTGCAATTGTTTGGTGAAATCCGCGGACAACGCCACAACCAGGTGAACCTCTCTGTTTTCCAGTTTATCCATGGCGGCTTGCCGGGATTCGACTTTTTCCGCGGAAAAAGGCAGCTGCTCCTTCAGCTTGTCGGCGATCGTTTGACCCACTCCTGAGTCTTCACTGACCAAGGCGATTTTAAGATGATTGACGTTGTCCGTTACTCCTTTGTATCCCGTCATCCAAATGACGCAGAAAATAATCTGAAACATGAGCGCTGTCAGAATGGCGCTTTTGGCTGCCGGATGTTTCATCAGTAAGGATAATGCGTGTTTCATGTGCTCCCCCTATTAATTAAACGATTGATTAATTTGACACAACCAAATTTATCACATTAAAATCAGCGGTGTCAAGCAAGGACTTCTGCATCCAATCGGCAATAGAACAAGAAAATTATGGCCTTTTTACCAACGTCTTATGTAATGATTATTTTCTTAAAAATTGATTATAGACACAAAAAAAGCCTGTATTTTCAAGCCAAAAACAAGACAACAACATAATGATTATTGCAGCAATCCGCGGAATTCGGTATACCTGAACTTGCAAGCCCACAAAATTCCAAAGTTGCAAAGGCGGTGATTTATGAAAGCGTTTGAGCGGCATGCGGCCGTACTCGGACATGCAGGTGTATAAAACCATTTATTTTTAGGAGGATGTGGATTATATGAAAAAAAAGAAACTCGTAAAAACCCCGGCAGTCGTTTTATCTTCACTTCTTGCAGTTGCAGTGATGGCCCCTGCGCCTATGGCTATGGCGGCGACCAACATTTATGTGGCGCCTAACGGCAAGGACAGCAATGCGGGAACGCTCGCAAGCCCGACTACGCTGACGGCAGCCATTGCCAAAGCAGCCCCTGGCGACATCATTTACATGCGCGGTGGAACCTACGCTTACTCGACGCAAATTACGATCGAAAGGACGAACAACGGAACATCAAGCGCCAAGAAGCAACTCGTGGCTTATAACTCGGAAAAACCTGTGCTCGATTTTTCCTCGCAGCCTTATAATTCTTCCGACGTTTCGAAGAACGCCAGAGGCTTGCAGATCAACGGCAGCTATTGGACGATCAAAGGGCTGGAAGTTAAAGGCTCGGCTGATAACGGCATCTATGTCGCGGGCAACAACAACCGCGTTGAGAATGTTGATGTCCATCACAATCGGGACACGGGCCTGCAGATCGGCAGGTACAATTCCACAGCGCCCAAAAACGAGTGGCCAAGCAATAACGAAATCGTGAATTCCTATTCCCACGATAACTTCGACCCGGACAACGGGGAAGATGCCGACGGATTCGCGGCGAAGCTGACAGTCGGACCGGGCAATGTTTTTGACGGATGCATTGCGGCTTACAATACGGACGACGGTTGGGATCTCTTCGCCAAGCAGGAAACCGGCGCGATCAGCCCGGTAACGATCAAGAACAGCATCGCGCACCATAACGGACAAACTTCGTCAGGCCAGTCGACGAGCAACAGCGACGGCAACGGCTTCAAACTGGGCGGCGATAAAATTGCCGTCAATCACATTGTCACAGGCTCCATCGCGTATCAAAACAAAAAACACGGCTTCACCTACAACAGCAATCCGGGCTCGATCACGCTCAAAAACAATACGTCGTTTGACAACGGTCAAAGCAATTTTGCCTTTGACGCAGGCACGCACCAGTTCAGCAACAATTTGTCCTATAAAGGCGGGGCCAGCGACAAAACGAGCGGAACCGACGTGCAAAGCACGAATGTTTGGTGGAAATCCAGCAAAAGCACGAATGCCAAAGGGCTGGTTGCCAGCGACGCCGACTTTGTCAGCTTGACGCCTTCTCTGTCCCGCAACGCGGACGGTTCCCCGAATCTCGGGAATTTCCTGAAGCTGGCTAAAGGAAGCGATCTGATCGGCTCAGGTACGCCATCCGGCACAGATATCGGCGCGGCAGGCCACTAATCGAGGAGGACATACATGCATACTTTGAAATTGGGAAAAAGAATTGAAGTTTATACGGCGTTAATGTTGTCGCTGCTGCTTGCCATCTCGTTAGTACTCCTGTCTCCGCTGAATGCTTCAGCCGCCAACGAGTACGACCTGACAGGCTTCTCGGCCGGTAATACGGGAGGCGGCAACATCGCCGAAACGGATTCGCGCTACAAAAAAGTGTACAATGCGACGGATTTGGCCGCTGCGCTCAAGAAAGGTTCCGGGGTCAAAGTCGTCGAGATTATGAACGACCTGAATCTGGGCTGGAACGAGCTTCCGTCGGCAGCCAAAACTTCTCCTTTCAGCGCGCATAACAGCGCCCTTACGCATCCTGTGCTCAAAACGACCGGCGTCAGCAAGCTGACCATCGACAGCTTCAACGGTTTGACGATCTTTTCCGCTAACGGCGCGAAGATCAAGCATGGGGCCATTACGATCAAACGCAGCTCCAATGTCATTATCCGCAACCTCGAATTCGACGAGCTGTGGGAGTGGGACGAATCGACCAAAGGCAATTACGACAAAAACGATTGGGATTACGTGACGATTGAAGAAACAAGCAAAGTGTGGGTCGACCACTGCACGTTCAACAAAGCTTACGACGGCGTGCTCGATGTGAAAAAAGGAAGCAGCGGCGTTACGGTTTCTTGGTCCACTTTTAAGGCGGATGACCGCAGCTCGAACAGTTGGGTAACGCAGCAAATCAATGCGATGGAGGCCAATCAATCGGCTTATCCGATGTACGCTTACTTGAGAAGCAGCGCCGTGGGCCTGAGCAAGAACGATATTATCGCTATCGCAGCGTCACAAAAGAAAGGCCACCTCGTCGGTTCGACCGAATTCGCCTCCGACAATGCGGACCTTGAGGTTACGCTGCACCACAACTATTATCAGGACGTTCAGGACCGCATGCCTCGCCTCAGAGGGGGGAATGTGCACGCCTATAATATCGTTATGGATAGCGCCGGAGCACGGGCTGCCAGCAAAAAAATAACTTCCGCCATGGAATCGGCGATAAGCTCGAAGGGCTACCATTTCGGAATTACGAGCAACGGAGCCATTTCCACCGAGGACGGAGCCGTACTGGTTGAGAAGTCGCAAATCATCGACGTCGTGTTCCCGATCCGCAACAATCAGGCGGATGCGTCTAACACAAGCTACACAGGCAAAATCCGCGCGCTGGATACGATGTACTCCCTGGACGGCTCCTCGTTCAGAGGCAGCAGCGACACATCCGGCAGTCCGCTCGCTCCTGTCCCTGCGGCAGTGAAAGCTTTCTCTTGGAACAAATTCAGCACTCTGCCTTACAGCTATACGCCAGGCGATCCTTCCACGCTAAAAGCGAGACTTACCGCTTCCAACGGGTCGGGCGCCGGCAAACTGAGCTGGGCCAAGCAAAACTGGCTGCTGACAAGTTATTAATCAGGTGAAATAATCGCCAAAGAGTTGCGCCTTTCGGCAGCCCCGCTGCTTAAAGCGCAGCTCTTTGCTTGTTTCGCCGCTCCATTCCGTTCCGGCGCTCCCCTCAGCCCGAGACATGATCTTTTCGCGTCAGCGACCTTTGCTTGAAAATCATCTTTTTCCAGACCAACGGCACGCCGCCGATCATGAGCAAATACCGGGCGTCAATGACTTTTTTCAAAAGTGCGGCCAGGCGGCCTTTGACCTTTTTCACCTTCAACAGCCCGATCGCTTCCCCTCTTCCCAGCGAGGCTACGGTTCCCTTGTAATCATATGCAAAAGGCTGCAAAGGCCGCGTCCGCGCCAAATGGATGAGATTGCGCGCCACGCTTACGCCCTGCTGCACCGCGATCTGTCCATTGGCGGGATACGGCGCGCCCTCCGGGCTGATCACGAGCGAGCAGTCCCCGACGATGAATACGTCAGGGTGCTGGCAGGAGCGCAGGTATTCGTCCACCTTGACCCTGCCGCGCTGCACCTCAAAACCCGCCGACTCCAGCAGCGAGTTGCCGCGAATCCCGCCGGACCATACCACGGTCGCCGACCGGATAAACTCGCCGTCCCCCAGCAGCACGCCTTCCGGCGTACACTTCTTGATCGGAGTCGACAGCTTATATTGGACGCCCTTGCGGCGCATAACGTCCATTCCGTACTCGACCAGGTCGGCCGGCATACCCGGCGGAAGGGCGACCGGCGACGCCTCCACATTAATCATTTTAACCAGCGCCGGGCTCACATCGTAAGTCCTGCACAGCACGGGGACACGGTCGGCCAGCTCACCGACGAATTCGGTGCCCGTGAAGCCCGCTCCGCCGACGACAAAGGTCAAATAATCTTTGCGCTCCGGCTCCATTTTGTATTTGGCGAACATGTACTCGATGTGCTGGCGGATAAAGCGGACGCTGTTGATGCTTTTGATTGACATGGCGTGCTCCTTCATTCCCGGGATGCCGAACGTCTCCGTTTCGCTGCCCAGCCCGACGACCAAATAATCGTACGATAAAGTTCGATCTTCCAGTACGACCTGCTTCTCCTCCGGAATAATTCGGGTGACCGTCGATTTAATAAACTGCACCTTCTTTTCATCGATCAGCTCCGCAATGCTCACCCGCGCATTGTCATGGTGGTCGGTGCCTGCCGCCGGCATGTGCAGATGCGTTGTGATGTAGTGATAGTGATGCTTGTTGACGAGAGTCACTACGATCTCGCCAGACCTGATTTTCTTTTGCAGCCTGATCGCCGTCACAATCCCGCCGTAACCCGCTCCGAGAATGACAACTTTGAGCTTTGTGCCCATAACAACCACTCCTCCGATTCTTTTTGACTAACCAATAGTTTGTGAAAAAAAGAACATGCATAAGCGGCAAAAAGGATGCGCTTTGACTTGGCAGCAATCCATCATGTGTTTGGATGCACGGAGGGCAAATGCTGGACTTGTTTGCGCCTCTTGCATGTTTTTGGAATGTGAAAATTATCACAATTTACCCCGTGGCTGTTCCCCAGTCGACCTTTTTGTGTGTGTCAAGCGTCTGGCTGAAAACCCGCCGTCCCAGATGTCACAGCCGAATCGACGGTCTGCAGGTTAGGTTGTGAAAAAAATCACATCGTCGGTTTAGCACTATTATATAACCAATCAGCTTGTGTTGTAAATCACTAAAATGCCCTGATTTCCGGCCACCGCCACCGTCTACATCTGTGTCACTGTCAGTGTCAACGCCTGGCCGTTTCCCGATTTACGCCAGGCTCAAACTGCCCACCCTGGCTTGAGGGCTGACGCACCGCACACAGCCCTCAACGCGCGGTGTTGTACCGCATGTCGGCGGTCGGGCGACCATGTCGCAACAGGCAAAAACTGCAAAAGTCAGGCTGTTGAGCAACTCGCACGCTAGAGCCACCAGCACATTTACTTAGCAACGCGGGGAAAGCCTGCAAAAGTGCAGCTTTTTGCTCGTTCATACGCTGATAACGGAAAATTCCTGCAAATGTGCAGGCTTTTCATCGAACACATGGGCTCAGACCCATTTTGAGCGAAAATTCCTGCACAATCGCAGGCTTTTCCCCGAAACGAGCCGCTCCCAACAAAAAAACCTGCATTTTCGCAGGTTTTGCCGGCTTCCCAAGCCGCTTAACGAACGGCTGGCCGCACCGTCGTCAATCTCCCCCGGATAACTTCTCTTTATCATGCAGCCTTCTGATGCGAAAACAGTTCATCCCCGCCTCCCCCAGTTCCTCCAACAGCCCGTAATTCGCCCATGCTCCCACGACAGCCCCGATGCCGGGAATAAGCTGCAGCATTTTGCGAAAATCGATCGTATCCCGGTATTCCTGCTGCAGTTGCAGCCAGTCCACATGATCCGTGTACGACGCGGCCGGCGGCAGCGCCACCGCTATATCGTCCCAGCCGTGAATCGCGGCCAGAAGCTGGGGCTTTTTGCTTTGACTCGAGAAGGCAAGCTGAAACACATACAAAATAAACAGGCGCTCCCGGTAATCCCGCGTCGAGTAACCGTAAGCGTGGGCCAGCTCAAACAGGAACTTCATCTTGATGCCGATGAGGATCGGAAAATCCGCAAGCCCGAGCAGTATCCCTCCCGCTCCCGTACCGGCGCCTTCGGCGGCGGCGATCTTTTTGTAAAGGGACAGCAGCTCTTCGGCTTTCGCATCGCTCTCGGCCAGCGTTGAACCGAACATCGGTTCATGGCTCGGAATGAAATTCATTCCGAATAAAGTCGACTGAACGATGCCTTTCACCGTTACTGTAATCGTCTGGTGCACTTTTTCCGGTATCATCTTGTTTATGCGCGTCTGGACGGATCTGGAAGTTTTCTCCACCAACCCCGGCGCCTTGTGCAGCCTGATTTCCCAACGTTTCAGCTTTTTGATCATTTGCTCTTCGTACAACGTAAAATCGGCTGCCACGGCTTCACCATCCATGCCCTTGTTTATTACCGCCAGTATACAATACGGTGTTCCCGATCTTCAAATTCAGTTCAAAATATTTGACATCACAACGCATATATGTTGATAGAAACTTTCTCTTCCTGTGGTCGCGCACTACCTCCAGCCCGAGGAAATGGCAGTACTCTCCCGAAGTGTATCTCGGACGCTACAAAATTTCGCACACGACTTCTCATTTATAAACTGACGAAGGAACAGATTGCGTCTTTGCTGATAAAGAAACAGAAAGAGTCCAGTGAATTTCAAAGGAAGTTGTATCTGAGAAGGGCGATCAAAATACGGAAAACTAATGCTAAGGACTTCGTTGGAACTCCCCCATTTATGTTTACTTTGTTATAATTCCGATGTAATGGGAATAAATTGGAGGAAAGGAGGGGATTAATTTATTCACTGGAGTAACATATTTTTGTTTTTGGGAATATTAGCAATACTTGTCGTGGGTTTAATTATTTATATAAAAAAAAAATAAAAAAGAGAGACTCACAATATCAAGTGAATCTCCCTTTTTTATTTCTTGCTGTTTAACTTCAGCGGACCATTCTACAACAGATCCATTGTTGTTCCACTCAAATAATCCTCTGTGATAAATGACAGATAAAAAGACAAGTCCTGTAAAAGATTGATCTACGGCAAAGCTAGCCACATCTTTTGAGTATAAGTATTTGTAGCAGTAATCAGTTGACTACCACCCACGAATCCATATCTAGTGATTTCCACTTGTCCTTTTGCCTTTGAAGGATAATCACCTTGAGCAATTACCGTTGTTGCTAAATGGCTATTCAATGTTCCAACCGTATATGTTCCAGAAACATACGCACATCCTCTTTTTGAATTACTCGATTCATATTTACAGTTATTCCCTCCCAAACTGTAATCCACATCAGTACCAGACAGTGGCAAGCTGTTAGCGTTTTTATCAAGTATATCCTTCTTTTTCTTGTTTGCTTCAGTCAAGACACGATCAATATCTTCCTGATTTTTATAAATTTTTATTGTAACTGTTTCGGTATAACCGTCATGTTGAATTACCGTTGTTCCTTCTTTTAGATCACCCAAAGGATTCTCTTTTTCAGGTGAAGCAGCTGATGCAGAAAAAACACTAGTAAAAACGAAGACAAGAGATAATGCAAAAGCTAATATTTTTTTCATTTCCATTCCACCTTTTTCTTAAAATAGTATAAACATGTATAATGGATTCTGTCGTTGAAGTAACAGGCAAAATAGCGTAATACTAGGCAATATCTGCTTCCGTGACACAACTGCGACTCAATCGCTCAACACCGCCAGATCAAGCCGGCTTATGCGCTGGGGATCGGAGATCAAGTCGACCTCGGTAATCTTTCCGTGACTTATCGTAAATTTGAGCACATAGAGCACCCTGCCTCGAGGGGCTGCAACGATTCCTACTGTTCCGTTCACGAGGACCGGCTGTGCTGCGGTTTGTGCACGTCCCGAAACTTGTTTTGCCAGCCCGACCGCCCCTCGTGTTACCCTTGAAGACCCGGTCTGGCGATCGTCTCGAAGTACAACGTCCGGATTGAGCGCAGCGACAAGAGCATCAAAATCGCCTGCATGCGCCGCAGCAAGAAAAGCCTGGACAACCTCGCGTTGGAGAGCAAAGTCGACTTCCGGCATTGCCTTTGCCCCGCGAACGCGGCGGCGTGCCCGGCTCGCCAACTGCCTTGCAGCGGTCTCCGATTTCCCCACAATTGGCGCAATCTCTGTGAAAGGCACGTTGAAAATATCGTGCAGCACGAATGTGATCCGTTCCGCAGGATTCAGATTACCGAGCACGACTAGTAAAGCAATACCGACAGAATCAGCCAATATGGCTTCTTGTTCAGGATCGATCATATTCTCATGGCTCGCGAAAGTCTCGGACAAGTGTGTTTCTATTGATTCTTCACGTCTAGCTTTTCGCGACCGCAACATATCGAGACAAATCCGCGAGATAACGGTGGTCAACCAGCCTCCCATGTTCTCTATCCCTCTTGCATCCGCACGGCTAAGACGCAGCCAAGTCTCCTGTACCGCGTCCTCCGCTTCGCTCAATGACCCGAGCATACGATAAGCCACTGCCTGAAGGTGATTCCTGTGTGCTTCGAATTCATTAGCCAGCCGAACCAATTCGCTCATCACTCATACTCCCTTGTACAAAAATGAGATAAACCTCTATCGAAGTCTTTCGAAGTAGAGCGACCGCGTTTAGAGGTAGGTTTATTCGCCAATAAGAATGCTGTTCCGCTAAAAAAGCCTCCATAAATACTGACGAATGAAATCCGGACAATGTGACGAGAGACACGACGCCGATTATTTGTCACAGATCCCGAGGGTCCATTCGTCAGCATAGTAAGGAGCCAAAATCGGCTCTTATCAAAAAATAAAGGAGTGTTTCACATGCAATCATAATGTCGCCCTAACGTCTCCGCAAGACAGATCGCAAAAATTACGGTAGGCAATCGCTTTTCATAAAAAGAGAAGGTAGGTATTTCCAATATGACAACAGTATTATATATTACGGCAAATCCGCACAATCAAGAAAAATCATACAGCATGTTAGTGGCTAATGAGTTTGTACAGGCTTACCGATCTGCAAATCCGAATGATGAAGTTATCCATCTTGATCTGTATAAATTCGATATACCTCAACTTGATGCCGATGTTTTCAGCGGTTGGGGCAAGCTGCAAGCAGGTACTGCATTTGAAAATTTGACCGAAGCGGAGAAAATGAAACTAACCCGTCTTAGTGAGCTGGTGGACCAATTTGTGGCCGCAGACAAATATGTATTTGTTACTCCGATTTGGAACTATTCGTACCCACCCGTCATGAAGTCATATATCGACTCCATTTGCGTTGCAGGCAAGACTTTCAAATATTTACCGGATGTCGGCCGGGTTGGCTTGCTGGGTGATAAAAAAGCAGTTCACATTCAAGCTAGCGGAAGCTTCTTGTCACCAGGCTCAGATGATGCGGACTTAGAAATGGGTCACCGTCACCTGAAGGCCATTATGGAATTCGTTGGAATTCCTGGCTTCGAAGGGATTTTTGTTGAAGGCATGGCTGCGAAACCCGAGCAAGAGCCTGCGATAAAAGAAAAGGCGATTCAACAAGCGCGCGAGGTTGCCCGAAGATTTTAACGAATTAGACAGACATGTCTAGGCACGATTCTATTCGAATTTTCATACTTATTTTTCGATTTTACGAGATCAGTGCAATTTCTGTATGAAATTTAGAACAGATTTCCACGATGTGCAAGTGGCAGCGGTTGCCAGACCGGCTCCCATCTTATCACTTTCCTGAACCCCAGTCGAACTGGGGTTTTTTATCGTTTGAAACGCTTGTCTTTTGTGTAAGTTCTCTCCCGGAGCACTTTCATCACTGCAGCAAGTTTCCGACCCCGGCTAGCTCCTGTTACCAATGCGATTTTGAATAACCTTCAATTACTATGACACAAGCTGACATACTTAAGGTTTATAGTGGGTGATAGATCAACGAAAGGAGTAACAAACGATGAAACCTTTAAATGGAAAAGTAGCTTTGGTGGCAGGTGCGACACGCGGCGCCGGCAGAGGAATAGCTATCGAATTAGGAGCGGCTGGGGCTACTGTTTATGTGACAGGACGTACGACACGGACGCAAAGTTCTGAGTACAATCGTCCTGAAACTATTGAAGAAACCGCTGAACTTGTAAGTAATGCGGGCGGTCGAGGAATAGCGGTTCAAGTGGATCATCTGGATCCTGATCAGGTACAGGCTCTAATTGCCCGCATTGAGAATGAACAAGGAGGACTGGACATCCTGGTCAACGATGTATGGGGAGCTGAATATTTGACGCAGTGGAACGTGCCCGTGTGGGAGCACTCCCTTGACCGGGGGTTTCGCATGCTTCGGCTTGCGATTGACACGCATATTATTACCAGTCACTTTGCGCTCCCCCTTTTAATCCGAAAAAAGAATGGACTAGCCATTGAGATAACGGACGGCACGGCAGAATACAACGATAGAAACTACCGTCTATCCCTGTTCTACGATCTGGCCAAGACGTCTGTCATTCGCATGGCTCAGTCTTTAGCCCATGAACTTTCGCCATATACATGCACTGCAGTAGCAGTGACTCCAGGTTGGATGCGTTCTGAAATCATGCTTGATCACTTTAGTGTTAAGGAAGAAAGCTGGCGTGACGCGACTGCGAAGGAACCTCATTTCATCATCTCGGAATCGCCCCGTTTTGTAGGGCGTGCCGTTGCCGCGCTAGCCGGAGATCCGGAAGTTGCCCGATGGAACGGTCGGTCTGTTTCAAGCGGCGAGCTCGCACAAGTGTATGGTTTTTATGATCTTGATGGCTCACAGCCAGACTGCTGGCGGTATCTTGTAGAAGTACAGGAAGCAGGCAAACCGGCGAATGCTTCCGGTTACCGCTAATACCGAACTCAAGCGTTCTGTAGAATGTGTATGGTCCTTACGAACTGTTTGTGATGACGCGGCTGCCGGGTATGTATCGGCAGCCGCGTTGCGCTATCAGGCAGTTTAGCGTAACAAGGTATGTTGGAGTATTTAATTTTTCCGGCTGTTCCTGTATAATTAATCATAATAATTTTAAATGGTTATCGTCCATTTTTATAATTTATTTTTATGGCAGGAGCATACCAATGGAAGAAAAAGACTGGATCATTCTGAAAACATTATATTTGAAAAAAAATATAACCAAAGCTGCGGAGCAGCTTTACATCTCCCAGCCGGCTCTGACATACCGCATACAGCAGTTGG
Source organism: Paenibacillus sp. sgz302191 (assembly GCF_057749925.1). Lineage (NCBI taxonomy): Bacteria > Bacillati > Bacillota > Bacilli > Caryophanales > Paenibacillaceae > Paenibacillus > Paenibacillus sp. sgz302191. Next base: position 9,079 of record NZ_JBYLHY010000022.1, on the reverse strand, counting down.
AGAAGGAATTCGGCGCCAAGATCGTATCCCGAGGCAAAACGGGTGTGGAGTTTACTCCCCAGGGCGAATACCTGGTCAAATATGCGGAGCAAATGCTGCATGAGCTCAGAAGGACCAAGGAGCGCATTTTGAATATGAACGATCAGGTCGTAGGCACATTGCGGCTCGGCGTTTCCGCAAGCTTCGCACGTTACTATTTGCCGCTGCTGCTCAAAAGCTTTGTCCGTCAGTACGGCGGAGTGGAAATCAATGTGAAAACCGGATTAAGCCCCGAAGTGTTGTCCTATGTCCAGAAGGAAGAAGTGCATCTCGGCATCCTGAGAGGAAACCACAGTTGGTCGGAGCAATCGCTGCTGCTGACCAGCGAGCCCCTCTGCCTCATCGCTAAAGAACCGATCGATCTCCATGATCTTCCGAGCCTTCCGAAAATCAATTACGTCATTAATGATTCCCGCTTGCGGCAAGATATCGAAAAATGGTGGATGGAAAGATTTTCGGTACCGCCCCTTACTACAATGGAGGTCGACAGCATCGAAACTTGCGTCGAACTGGTCAACAGCGGGATGGGCTACGGAATCGTTCCGAGCATGAGCCTGCAAAATCATAAGTCGCTGTTCGTTCACAATCTCCGGACCAAAAACGGCGACCCGATTATTAGAGAAACGATGCTTATCTATCGCAATGCTTCGTTGGAATTTTCGGTTGTCAAAGCATTTGTTGATTTTATGAGTAATGATCTTAAGAATGTTCTCGGTTAAAGGGCCGGCGAAATATTTTTTTTAACGCAACCGGTATGATGAACAAAACGAAGAATACCCGGAACAGCTGATAGGCCGCAACATTTGAAACGTCGGCATGAATGGCCGCTGCCGTAACCCCCATCTCCGGCAAGCCGCCCGGCGCTATGCTTAAAAACGCCGTTACAAAGCTGATCGGCTGGGTCAGGCTCAGCATGTACGCGATCGCCAGCGTCATGCCTACAAGCAGAACGCTTCCGGCAAGACTGTAAGGAAGAAGACGGCGCCAGCCGCTTAACGCCTTGAGCTTGATGCCTTGCCCAAGATAGATGCCGATGCACAGCTGCGCTATAATGACAACAAGCTGCGGCAAGTGCGGCAGGGCAATGCCGGACGCCGAGATAACGGCGGAAGCGATAAGCGGTCCGATCAGCCAAGGGTTCGGAAATTTGAACCTTACGGCGAAAATGGCTGCCGGCAGTACCAGCACGATTGCGACGGGTAGCATGAACCATGAAGTGCCGGAGATTGACAGGATGCTGTACGCTTGCGGCCGGGAACCGTCCTCCGCAGCGGCTGCAGCGGCCAGACCGTGTACAGCGACAAAGGGCACCATAAATGTAACCACCAGCATCCGGATTGTTTGCATGAACGTAACGATTGTCGGTTCCGCACCTTCAATTTCTTCACTTAACGGAACCATTTGCGAAATCCCTCCGGGAATACACCCCATGATACTGCTCGGAAGACTGATTCCGGTACGTTTGGCTATAAAGAAAGCCAATCCCAGGCTGGAACCGGTCAGCAAGGCGGTGGAGATGGCCATAGAGGGCAGCGAAACGGCTATTTGCCGGGCGCTCTCTGCGGTAAACGACAGCCCCATGCTGTATCCCAAAAGCATTTGTCCCCCGTTTCGCAAGCCTGTCGGCCAGTATAACTTACTCTTAAAAGCAACCTGCCATACCAGAACCGCTGCAAGCGGCCCTAGCATCCAGGCGAGCGGAAAATGCAAAATCGTAAAAAGGGAACCTCCTATACTGGCAATCAGAACCGTTTTGACGATTTGCCATACATGCATCTTTTTAATGCCGGTCAATCCGAACATGAAGCAACCTTCTTTCACAGGACAAGTAATTCAAACCGGAATTGTACGGCGGCACACTCTGCCAATATCCATACGCAGCATGCATGCCTCCGCCAGCGGCTAACGCCATGCATTCACCGCACGCTCAATCCGTTCCAGAGCTTCTTGCAGGACGGCCCTGCGGCAGCCGATGTTCATTCGCATAAAACCCGCCCCTTCCTCGCCGAATATCATGCCGTCATGCAAGCCCACCTTGGACCGTTCCAGCATAAAGGCCCGCAGTTCTTGCTGAGACATGCCCAACTGCCTGCAATCCAGCCACATTAAATACGTCGCTTCCGGTTTAATGACGTTAATCCCGGAAATATTGCGTTCAAAATAACCCGTCAGAAGGCGTACGTTTTCCTCCAAATATTGAACCAACTGATCCGCATAATAACCGCACTCCTTATAGGCCGTTTCAAAGGCCAACGTACCGAAAACGGTTCTACCGTCAGCTTTGTTCGCCGCAATTGTCTTCTCATAGGTACGGCGCAGCATTTCGTTCGGGATAATGATAGCTGCCGTGCGAAGTCCGGGGATATTGAACGTCTTGCTCGGGTTCAGACACATGATGCAATTATCCCTAATTTCCCCGGACAACGACGGAAAAGGTATATGATTATGGCCTTCGTAAACGATATCGGAATGAATTTCATCGGACACGACAATAACGCCGTACTCCAGACACAATTCGCCGATGCGGGTTAACTCTTCCCAGGTGTATACCCGACATACAGGATTATGCGGGTTGCACAGCAGCATCATTTTCGTTTGCGGATCCTTCAGCTTTTGTTCCAGGTCTTCGAAGTCGATTTCATATTTCCCGTTTCGAAGCAGCAAATTATTCTGCACTTTGGTTCTTCCGTTGTTGGCGATGAGATGGTGAAATGGATGATACACCGGGGACTGGATCAATATATTGTCTCCCGCTTGCGTGAATGCTTGCACCGCATTAACCAGTCCGTTAACTACCGCCGGAGCATAAACAACCCAATCTTCGTCGATATGAAAATCGAAACGTGCGTGCAACCAGCTTTTGACCGACAAATTAAAGCTTTTGCCGCTCAGCGTATATCCGTATACCCCCAGCTCCGCTCTTTTCACCATGGCATCAACGATCGGCTGGGGACATTTAAAATCCGTATCTGCAATCCACATCGGAATGACATCTTCAGGATAAAAATTATGCTTCTTGGAATCGGTTCCTCTAAGTTCTATGATCTCGTCGAAATTATGTGTGCGCACTAATCCGCTCATTATGCCACCTCTTTTATAAGCATTTAACCTGCAGCAATCCCCTTGGCATTAACTGGAAAGCTGGCTCAAAAACTTTTTCGTACGATCGTTTTGCGGGTTCGAGAAAATGTCCTCCGGTCCGCCTGTTTCGACTATTCTCCCGTCCGCCATAAAAATAACTTTGTCGGCAACCTCACGGGCGAACGACATCTCATGGGTGACGATAATCATCGTTGTATTCTTGTCAGCAAGCTGACGCATAACATTCAGCACTTCGCTGACCAATTCGGGGTCCAGGGCGGAGGTCGGCTCGTCGAACAATATAACATAGGGATCCACGGCAAGCGCGCGGGCGATTCCGACCCTCTGCTGCTGCCCGCCGGATAAGGTGGACGGGTAATTATCGAATTTGCCCGATAGTCCAACCTGCTCCAGCAATCGCTCGCCAATCGACCTGGCTTCGCCTTCCTTCATTTTTTTGACGGCAATCAACGATTCGATCACATTTTGCAGAGCGGTTTTGTTTTTGAACAAGTTATAGTTTTGGAATACCATAGCGCTCTTTTGTCTCAAACGGTACATATCCTTCTTGCCCAACTCTTGCATATTCACGGCGACATCGTCTATGATAACCGTTCCTTCCTCGGGTACTTCCAATAAATTCAGGCATCTTAGCAGCGTCGATTTTCCGGATCCGGAGGGACCTATAATAGCGGCAACCTCTCCTTTGTTAACCTCCAATTCAATATCATGCAGCACCTGGAGATCATGAAATTTTTTCCGCAAGCCGTTCACTTTAATCATTCCGTGCTCCCCCCTAACGGTATGGTTTGTTTAATTTGACTTCGATTTTGGTCTGGATCATCGTAAACAGCACGGTAATAATCCAATAAACAATAGCGACGGCCAGGAAGCTTTCGAAAAATTTATACGTCGATGCCGCAGACATTTTCGCTTGGGCAAAAATTTCGGCTACGCCCACAGTAAAAGCGAGCGAGGTCTCTTTCACCAAAATAATAAAGAAATTTCCGGTCGACGGTACAGCGATCCTCGTCGCTTGAGGCAGCACGATGCGCCTCATCGTTTGCCACTTGGTCATACCCACGGATAAACCCGCTTCCAATTGCCCGTTGTCAACCGAAGTAATCGCCGCCCGGAAAACTTCAGATAAATAAGCGGCATTCCGAAAGCTCAAACCGATGATCACGGCAGTAAAAGCATTAACGAAGCTCATTGCCGGAAATAGCTGGGGAAGCCCGAAGTAAAACAGGAAAATTTGCACAATGGTGGGAGTTCCACGGAAGAAAGATATATACAGATTGGCCAGCGGGCTGATTATCTTCACTTTGCTTTTTGTAATAACCGTCAGTATCAACCCTAGTACAATCGCAAAGAACATGGCGACCAGCGCCATAATCAGCGTGAGATGAACATATTTCAGCAGCTGCGGAAAAAGACTTATCATATAATTCAGGTCAAAATTCATTGCGTTCACCACCCGGAAAAATTGAAGTTAAGCTTTAAGCGCTTCTCCGCTCTGGAAGCTTATTTCTTGCTGATATCTTGCTTGTAAAACTTTATAGACAACTGCGACATAGTCCCGTCCTTTTGCAATTCCTCAAGAGCCTTATCGAACTTGTCCTTTAATGCCTTGTTCTTATCGTTTTTTACAAACGGGAAGGCGATAATGTAATCCTCAAACGGTTTCCCTGCGAACTGCAGCGGCAAGCCGGATTTTTCAATTTTGACAAGACCGCTCGCTTTATCGACAATGTAGGCGTCCACCCTGCCGTTGGCAACGTCATAGACAATACCGCTCGGATCCTCATACGTGACAATGTTCATTTTGACTCCTTTTTCATTATCATAATCGCGTAGAAATTTTTCTTTATTCGTGCCTAACCCGACCGCTATCTTCTTGCCTTTCAAATCTTCCAGCGATTTAATCGAATCATTTCCTTTTTTGACAACCAGTTGGCCGCCCGAGTATACATAAGGAATACTGAACAAATATTTTTCTTTACGCTGGTCCGATATCTCCACCTGGTTGGCGATCGTATCGATTTTACCGGCGTCCAGCATCCCGGATAGTCCGCTGAAATCGGCCGTTATCCATTCCACCTTGTAACCGATTTTGCCCGCGATCGCTTTTATCGCCTCGATATCAAAGCCGTCCAGCTCCTGCTTCTCATTTTTGTAAGAATGCGGCACGCTTCTGCCCGATGTGCCTACCCGAAGCACCTTTTCTTCTCCCGCCTCCGTCTTCGATGCATCTTGCGGTCCGGCCGCCGGAGCGGTTGTTTGTGTGCCGCACGCGGAGCTTGATAAAACAACGGCAGCCAGCACGCTGGCTAAAAACGATTTTCTGATTGTCGACATTTTCAATGACCTCCCTGATAGTGTTATATTATTTAACAATATAAGAAATATATAATCCCATAATACTGCCTTTCTATATATAAATATAATAGTTAATTTTTATCTTCCTGAATAAAAGTAAATTATGAATGAATTGATGTAACGAAATGTAACACATAAATATCATTAAACTAGTCATTATCGATCCTCATGGATTTCATCGGTGAACGAGAAAAAGGAGCTTGCCGCGGCAATCTCTTTTCCTTTGCGTCATTTTCATCTTAACTGTTCGTCGTTTCGATAGAAGTGAAAGTCCATTCCCGGACGTTGATCCAGTAATGTAATTCCCAACGGCTAAATAGACCTATTTTCTATTTTTTCAATTAATGTCCAATCTACCCCTTCTCCAAGTTCAACATCTATCTCTTCCAATAATTTGAATCCTTCTTGCTCAATGCCTGCGTCATACCCATACAGTTCAAAATATCGTTCTTTAACCTGTACGAACCAAAAATAAATACTATAATAAATGCTTGGTTTGTCCAAAGGTATTGAATTGGCATTGTTCTTCAAAAAAGAATACCGTGATAACAACTCATTAAATTGGACCTATTCAGGGAAGCATTTAATAACAATATCCATATTTTTAGATTTAAACAGATTTGTCAATTGCTTTACACCCCCGTCCCCTAAGTTGTAATCTTAAACTGGGACTATAGGTATCTCCATGGCCTCTAGAAGATTCTTTACGGCAAAACATCAAAGCTGCTCGGCTTGTTTTCGATTTGAAGTGTTTTAGGAAAATAATTCTTCATATTGCGCCGCGCATACTCTCTGAGCGTTATTTACCGTTAGCGGTACCGCGGCAAAAAAAGACCACAATACGGGCGGTTAACTCGCATTGTGGTTTTGTTGGTTGTATTGTACGATCTTATTGTGGAAATTGTAAATGTATTTATACAAAATTTATGACAAACCCATTATCAGCCACCATAACTATTCTTGGGCAATATCTCTTGGATTTTTATAGCACCAATCATTATTATACGGCAAATTAGTGATATTCTCCAAATCTTCTAAAGTATAAAACCAATCTTCCTCAACCCACATTTTTGCTGTCGGATATATATTGAGAATGGCATGGGCAAATCGTAATAATAAATCTTCATTATCATAAAAATCATCAGACACTACTGCTTTAAAATATTCACTATTCGTATCATCCCATTTAAAACTAACTATTTGATATTCATAAGGTTCATCATATACGCTAAAGCAAAGCTGTCTTGAATAATTATCTCTAAATGGTATATCACTTATATACACTCGAGAATATTTTAGTGTTCCTTCAATATTAAAATTTTCTTCATCACTATCAAAAAAAAGGGTTTCCTTAATACATATATTATTAAGATTCCTCAATAGGTCGTTTGCTGGAGCACTCTCTCCACGTTTAAATAATACAAAGGCTGACATTCCCATTACTTGAATACTCCTCCTAACTCTTCGAGCGAATTTACAACTGTTATACCTTTACTATTGAGTTCTTGAATAATTTTAGTTATTTGAGCATTTGAGGTATCAATAACCTCATCAACATATAGCATAACCTCTCTACCCTCATAATTAAAGAATTGAGGATTACTTGGATTAATATACTTATCGATTTGATCCATTTTCACAGCAGACATTGACTTCTTAACCTCTATAATTTGATTATTTGTCATAATATCAATATCTCCTGCTGGTTTACCAGTAGAAATGTTATCTAGCTTTAAGCCGAACCCTGTTACTTCCATCCTTTGTTGAACATAATCTCCAACTTTACCCTCAATGGATTTTCCAGCATTGCTACTATTTTTAGCACTTTCAATTGCACTAGGTATGTTTTTGGGATTTTGTTCAACCCATTTGATTGTATTACCCAATGGATTTGTAAATTCGACTTCTAACCCCTTATTCGTTTTAGTTTTGATTGGTTCATTGAATATGGGCACATCATTACCCGTCCCCTTAGAGCCTGAACCACCTCCACCCTTTCCATGGCCGACTGAATCGCCTTCGCTTTTCATATAATTCGATATTTTCCCCGTTGCTTCCTGAAAGAGTTCCCTTAGCGTTGTTGTTTCAGGTATACCTCCAAACACTCCTGCCTTCTGCGGTGCAAACGGGTTAATAAATTCTGCATCCAAAATCTTATTCATATCCTGAGTCAGCTTCGTGTAACTTCTCCCCAGGGTAGTGCCCTTTTCACCCAGTGATCGTACAAACTGATCGAATCTTGCGCTTATGCTTGCAACCTCTGTCACCTGCACCGACTTCGTGCCACTCAGCACCAACTTTTCAGCTTGCATGGCCCTGGATGCCGCTCCTGCCTCGCCACCGACGAAAAAGGAGGCTATGGTAAGTACCAATTCCGTTCCATATTTGCTTCGACTATAGGTATCTCCATTGATGACGTCATCCTTGAAATCCCGCTTTACGCCTTCCCAGACTCCCGCCAGTGTTCTCAGCAGCTCATCTCGATGCTCCTTGTTGGAGTAGTATTTGCCTACATAAACGATGGGGTTCGCGACAAACTCCAAGGCCTCCAGAGGATTCTTTACGGCAAAATCCAATTCCTTATATAACAAGTCTGCCAACCCCAGAACGGTTTCCTCTACAACCGTGCCGATTCCTGCCAGGATGCCAGCGCTCATCGGATCAAATTCTTTGTACGCTTCCCATGCTTTCTTGATGGGTCCGAAAAGCGCACCGGATGTCGCACCGCTCATCAACTCCCGAAACGCATCGGCGGGGGAGTAATCGCTGAAGTCGCTCACTTCCCCTCGCTGGACATCCGAGGCGGCTTTCGCTCCTACTGCGACGGCTCCCGCTGCCATCACGCCGGCTGCCACGACCCCGATTACCACCGCTCCGGCTCCTAACGTCGCTACGGTAACTGCCGCAACTACCGCTACAACGGCCACAACTGCGAGTGCGCCCAGCACGTTGCCCGCCAGCTTCCCCCAGCTAAATTTCTTTTTCTCCGGCGGCGGGGGCGGAGGAGGTGGCGTTCCTTGCTTCGGCTCGTCGTCAAACGGCGCATACGAGGTGCGGTCTCTTCCTTCCGCCCTTACGTTCGCTCCGAGAAAGTGGTACTCGCTCTCGATCGAGAAGCCGCTTTGTGCGCTCAGCTTCTTCGCCATGAGCTGACTCTGCGCGTAGATGACCACACGCTTGGGCGTGTAAAGCGAGATGTCCGCCTTCGCGTTTAGCGTCAGCTTCTTGTGGCTCGTCATCGTCACGCCCACCGCGTCGTCGAAGCTCAGCTTCAGCGGCTCTTTGCTCCCGCCCGTCAGGTTGATCGCCGTCGGCGTCAGCTCCAGCTCGCTCCCGTGCTCCGTCCCGAAGTATCGTTTGCTCGGGTCGCCGGTTTTGGCGCAGCTGCCGCCATTGGTGCGCACCGCCCCTACGACGAGCGCCTGCTTTCCCTCGGCATCGGGAATGTACAGACTCGCGCGAGTCCCCGCCTTCGGCATGCTGTACATGGCGCTGCCGGTCGCCGGTGCGAACGGGAACCAGTGCGCCTTGTCCTTCGACTGCTCGCGGTCCACGCTCAGATGCAGCTTCACCTGCTCGC
>NZ_JBYLHY010000021.1:0-151244 GCF_057749925.1 Paenibacillus sp. sgz302191 | reverse complement strand
AAAATTCGGGCAGTGGGCTTTTTTTTTGCTTTTTTAGAGATAAGTATGTCCAAACCCAGCCGTTTTCAAACGCGTTCTGCCATCATACGAGGCTAGAGTTACTTTTTATTTTCGTATAAAGTGCAGGCTTTTCAGCGGGGACATGGGCTCAGGTTCACTTTCAGCGAAAATTCCTGCACTTTTGCAGGCTTTTCACCAAAATAAGCCAATTTCGAGAAAAAAACCTGCACTTTCGCAGGTTTTCTCCCTAGCAAGCTGATTTCTGCCCATTCGTGCAATTCCACGACCTGCACCGGGTGAGGCACGCGCTCAGAAAAAGCGGCTGTCCCCCAAATTAGTCACACTCGTTCCCCTAACCCTCACAGAGTGTCGCGATTGCCAAGCGAGGCTGGGAACGGCTAAGCCGCCAACCGGAAAGGAAGCCTATTCAACGAGTGACATCCCTATTCGATTCAGGGTTAGATGGAAATGGGGGACAGCGTTTTTCCCGTTTCGAGCAAACTTTTCAAGTTGCTTAGGACGGCCGGCCATCCGTTGTTCAATCCTTCGAACGTATCCTCTTTATCCAGCAAGTCGGCGGGCAGCAGGTTTTCGTGCTTAAGCGTTAATTTTACAGCTTCTTTCATCGGTCTCAGCTCAAAAGTGACCCGTGACGGCTGCTCGCGGACGATTGGATCATTCACGTAATTCCACGTAAAGGAAAGCAATCGATGCGGTTCGCACTTCAGGATAATTCCGTGATCGGAGACTTCTCCGTTACGGGAATAGGTGATGCTTGAGCCTTCCTGCCAATCGGACTGAACATCGCTTCCAAAGAAATACTTTTTGGTAAAATCGCCGCTTGTCAGAGCTTCCCACAGTTTTTCCGGTGTCGTGGCGATGTAAGTAACATAAACAAAGGTCGTATCAGTCATTTTTATTCTCCTCCAGTTTTTCTTTAAGTTCGCGCAAAGCATCGATCCGCTGCCGCTCATACTTTCCAATCCAGCGATCGTAAATTTCCCCGATAGGGGCGGCGTTCAAATCATGCAGTTTATTTCGTCCTTGCCATTCAACGGCAACTATTATATGCAGCCTTTTGGGTGCATGTCAAGGCGGCAGAACGAGGCTTTAGACCTATCCAGAACGCAGTATAATTTGCCGATATATGGAAAGAAGAATGAGAGGATAGAGGTGCGATATATGCCTAAAGGATTTTTTTCACAGGGAGTTATGGTGCTCTTGTCGGAGGCCGTTTCGATCCGCAAAATAGAAGAGATGCTTAATCGGCGGTTCGAAATTGTAAGTATAAAGGAAACCTATGAAGAGTGGGTGTTCGGCGGCCCCAGCCTGCTTGTTCCATACCGTCCGGAAGTCAACGGGTATATTCAGGTTGACGTCGTCGACAGGCCCTGGCCGGACGACATGGGCGACCCGTCGGAGGAGGCCATGATATTCGGGGCCTGGTCAATGGGCTTTTTCGGGCCTTATACGTTCCCGAACAATTTGGAGCGCGCGGCGCAGCAGGCGTGGGGATATCCCGAAGGACGGCAGGCTTGCGCCGATCACGAGGCGTTCATCCGCATCCGTTCCACGTATACGTTTGGTCAAATGGACGATCAAGCGCCGCTTTTGCCTGAGGATTATGAATCGCTTCCTGAGCTTTTGGCCGTGACCGACATCGCTGGTGTTCTGCTTCAACTGCCCGAAGCGCTTTGCTATTTCAACCCGAGCGGGGAGTGCCTCGCTTCTACAGAGATGTTTCATGAACTGTATGAACGCTATGAACAGACGGCGCTGCCTCCGCTGGAACTGTGGTCCAATGTCAGGATGTTTAACATTCCCAGCGATGAAAACTGGCTATTGATGGATTCGGTCGGCATGCTTCAATTGGATGTGACCGATCATGAGGCGATTTTTCATCGTCATGTTTACGACCCTGCCGAAGTCGCCAACTTTCTAAGAAACATATCGAATTATGTATACGAGAGCGGCCCCGTTATTAAAAATGGCGATACGACAGACGGGCCGGGCGGGGTCCGTTGGCAGGGCGTTTTGGCGGAGGAAGGATTGGCTGGACCGCCGCGCGAAGTAATCCGATGGTATCCGATGGACGGCAGGGAACGCCCGGCAATGCCGGAATGACCGACCGTTTTCCTGCCAATGCGGGAGAGGAATTTTTTAGAATATAGCAATTAAGAAGAAATCTTGCCCCTGTGTTTATGATAATATGAGTGCATGACTTTGCTAAGAAGGGTGAGGAAATCATGAGAACCGAAATATCAAGGGGCAGGCTCTGGACGGCACGAATCATGAGCTGGCTGGTTATTTTGTTTATGCTGTTCGATAGCATTTTTAAGTTCATTCAACCCGTACCCGTTGTAGAAGGCACAGTTGCTCTCGGCTATGCCGAGCACCATATCGCCGTAATTGGCATACTCGGGCTGATTTCTACCATTCTGTACGCCGTTCCTCGTACATCTTTTCTGGGTGCGCTGCTGCTGACCGCTTATTTTGGCGGGGTGGTTGCCACGCATATTCGAATGGACGCGCCGCTTTTTACGCATATTTTATTTCCGGTATATTTTGCTGTCCTGGCTTGGGGTGGAGTTTGGCTGAGAGACGAGCGCGTGCGCAAACTCATTCCATTTCGCAGCAAATGATCGGTTAAGCGTGCGAACTTTCGTACATTGACATTTTCGGGTTTCATAACTAATATTAAGAGAGTTTCTCACAACTTCATATTTTGGAAATAGGTGTAGTTAAAGTTTGTATCTAAGCTTTAATCGCTTAAAAGGGAAGTCCGGTTACATTCCGGCACGGACCCGCCACTGTACATGAGGTTCAGCCATGCCGGCTGATTTCTTTCGGAAAAGCCACTGGGCCATAAACCCGGGAAGGTCCGGAAGTCATACTCTTAGTCAGGAGACCTGCCTGTTTCAACATCACTGTTAGATCTACGGGATATTAGGGAGGTGGTTGGATGTGCTCATTTGTAAAATGTCTAAGTCCATGAACCCCTTCATGCTGAAGCGGTTTTAGCCGTTGTCTAGCCATGTACGCGTATAAAAAGCATTTCCGACTGCTTGTCTTGGGTCGGGTGTGCTTTTTTTGTTTTTTACTAAAAGGGGGATGCAAGATGAGAACAATGGAAAACAGATTTTCGCTGATTAAATGGGGAGTGATTGCAGCGGTTGTGCTTTCGCTGGCGGGATGTTCTACGCAGGACAAAACGAGCGGAACGGACACCAAGCAATCGTCCGCAGCCAAAAAGCTGACCGTAGCTTACACGTGGAAGCCTTCCGGCGTAGACCCCCACGGAGCGGACAGTTGGGACGTTATGCGTTCCGGCGCCGGTGAAACACTGGTTCGTCTCAACGAAAAGTTGGAGCCCGCTCCTTGGCTGGCCAAAGAGTGGAAGCAGGAAGATCCGACGACATGGGTGTTTAAACTGCAGGAAAACGCCACTTTTCATAGCGGAAAGGCGATGGATGCGGAAAGTGTCAAAAGCTCGCTGCAGCGCTCGACTGAGAAGAGCCATTTAGCCAAAGATTTGCTGCAGCTGAAATCCGTGGAGGTCGTCGCGCCGCATGAATTGAAAATCGTAACGGACAAGCCGAATGCCGCATTGGTATCTAATTTGGCAGATCCGTCCACGATTATCTTGGATACGGCGTCGATGGATGCGAAAAGCGGTTACCCCGCCATGACAGGGGCGTTTAAAATCAAACAGTTTAACAAAGACGATTCGCTTGTCGTCGAGAGATATCCGAATTATTGGGGAGAACCGGCCTTACTGTCCGAAGTCACGATGAAATTCGTAACGGATGGCAATGCCCGTTTGATGGCGCTGCAGTCGGGTCAAGCGGATGTCGCGACCGATATTCCGATCGACAGTGCGGCCTTGTTGGAAAAGGACAACAAGACCAAGGTGCTGTCGGCCCCGTCGCTTCGGACACACATGATGCTTTTTAATATGAAATCCCCCTTGTTCCAGGATGCGGCTAACCGGAGGGCGGTAGATCAATCGATTCCGCGGGAGGCTATTGCAGGTACCGTTATGAAGGGTTACGGCACTGCAGCAAAAGGCCCATTTCCAAGCGTACTTCCGTTTGGTAAAGTAGAACGTGCGGCGCAAAACCTCACTGTCGGGCAATTGCTGACACAGGGCGGCTGGCAGAAAAATGCGCAAGGGATTTGGGAAAAACAGGGGATACCGTTCGAGGCGACACTGTTAACTTTCCCGCAGCGGCCGGAGCTGTCCGTCATGGCCGAGGTCATCCAAAGCCAGTTATTAAAAGAAGGCATTAAGATCAACATTCGCAAAGTGGAAAATATCGATGACGCTTTGCTGAAGGATGATTGGGATTTATCGATGTACAGCATGTTAACGGCGCATACAGGCGAACCGCAATATTTTTTGAACACGTTCTACCGGTCGAATAGCGAGTCCAACGTCAGCCGGTACGTGTCGCAGCCGTTGGAACAGATTCTGGATCAACTTCTTTTGGCGTCGGATCCGGCCCAAAGAAATCAATTGGCCGTACAAGCCCAGGAAATTGTGAACACCGATCTGCCGCAGTCGTTTATCGTTCATCCCAATAATGTATTTGGCGCTAAAAAAGACGTGCAAGGATTTACTCCTCATCCGATCGAGTACTATTACATTCATTCTAAAGTCGATATGACGGAATAACAGGTGAAGCATTCAATGATTCGCTTTTGGTTGGAACGTGTGGCCCAACTCGTCATCGTTATATTTATGGTTTCTACTTTGACTTTCATTTTGATGCGGGTATCTCCCGGAGACCCGGCTGCCATCCTGCTGAAGGCGCACGATGTGCCCGCTTCCCCGGAAGCGTTGGCGTCATTGCGCCGGCAGCTGGGGCTCACGGATTCGCTATGGATGCAGTACATCCATTGGCTGCGCGACGTTTTCACATGGCAGTGGGGTCAATCTTACGTTTCCAAAGAACCGGTACTGGACGAACTCGTCAAAAGGTTGCCCGCAACTTTAGAATTGGCTGCAGCCGGATTTGCCATCATGGTATTCCTTACTTTTGGCTTGGGAATTACGACAGCTATTTTTTCCAACGGATGGCTGGATCGAACCGGCAGGTTTTTGGCGCTTGCGGGGTCTGTTCTTCCTTCGTTTTTGCTCGGCTTTCTTTTGATCTATTTGTTCTCCGTCCGGCTCGGCTGGTTTCCCTCCATGGGCCGCAGCGGCGCGTCCAATCTGGTTTTACCCGCAGTTACGCTCGGTCTTGGGCTAGGTACTATGTATGCACGGGTTTTGCGCGCGAATATGTTGAAATTGCACGATATGCCATTTATTAAAGCTGCCAAAGCGAGAGGGCTGTCCAGAAGCCGTATTTTTATATTTCATGTGCTTAAACATGCAGTGCTGCCTCTTTTGACGATCATGGGTACGAATTTTGCGTTTATGCTGGGCGGCAATGTCATTGTCGAAACGATATTTGCCTGGCCGGGTTTGGGCAAATATTTGATTGACGCGATTGCATTTAGAGACTATCCGGTCATTCAGGGGTATGTGATCTTCGCGACTTTCCTGATCGTGTCGATTCATTTGCTGGTGGAGGCTGTACAAGTTTCTCTGGACCCGCGGCTGTCGGCCCAATAGGAGAGGGGAAACACGGATTGAATACAACACGGTTCACTTTCAACGGGAGTCTACTAACCGGAATTGGGTTGTTGACGGTTATCGTCATCATCGGGGTGGCCGCGCCCTGGCTCGCTCCTCACGATCCGCTGCAAATTGATCTATTGAACCGGCTGGCCGTCCCCAGCCTGGAATACCCTTTCGGTACCGATCATTTGGGACGCTGCGTATTGTCGCGAACGATGTACGGCATACGAACGACTGTAACGGTTGCGTGTATGATTATGGTGTTTACGGTATGCATCAGCTTGCCTATCGGTCTTTTCATCGGGTATTTGCGCGGTCTAACGGACCGCATTTTGATGCGTGCGATTGATGGCATGCTTGCCATTCCCGACATGGTGATCACGGTTGCGGCCGTCGGCATTCTAGGCCCGAGTCTGACGAATATGGTTGCAGCTATCATTATGGTTCGCTGGGCAACCTATGTTCGTTTTATTCGCACCCTCGTTCAAAAAGCTTGCCGCGAAGATTATATTTTGTATGCGCGTCTGTCGGGCAATTCGCACTTTCGCATTATGAGGCGCTATATTTTTCCGAAAATCGTTTCCCCGCTCGCCGCATTCGGCGCATGGGATATGGGGAGGGTCGTACTCATGATTGCCGGTCTTTCGTTTCTCGGTCTCGGCGCGCAGCCGCCGACACCCGAATGGGGAGTCATGCTGCACGATGCGACGGCATATTTCCAATTGGCTCCACATGTCATGCTGTTTCCGGGGCTGGCGATTATGCTGTTTGTATGGGCTTGCCAGCTTATGGGAGACCGTTCCGAAAGAGGTGCAGCGTGACAGCGAACCGGAAATCTTTGTTAAGTGTCGAGAAGTTAACGATTTCACAAATGGCATCCGATCCGCCAAAACCGCTTGTCCGGGAAGTATCGTTTCAATTATATCCGGGTGAAATTGTCGCGCTTACAGGGCCGAGCGGGTGCGGCAAAAGTTTAACTGCACACGCGATCGTCGGGTTGTTGGAACCGGAATTGAAAGTAACGAGGGGCCAGATGATGTATAACGGTCAAAATATCGCCGGCAACGATGACCGAGGATGGCAAAAGCTCCGCCGGGAAGAAATTGCCCTGCTGATCCAACACTCGTTGAACGGGCTGAATCCGATCCTGACGGTAAAAAAACAGATGACGGAAACTTTGCGGCACAGGAAAACGTACTTAAAAAAAGATATCGAACCTTACCTGTGCGAGCTTCTGAGCCAAGTCGGCTTTTCGGACCCGAAGCATATTTTATCCGCCTATCCTTTTGAATTGAGCGGGGGGATGTGTCAAAGGGTGCTGGTGGCCATGATGTTAAGTTTGAGGCCTAAACTATTGATTGCCGACGAACCGACAACGGCCCTTGATGCGATCAACAGGGACAAGGTGTTGACCTTGTTCAAACAGTTGAGAGACGATTACGCGCTGACCATCCTGCTGATTTCGCATGACAGGCAAAGCGTGAGGCGGATTTCAGATCGCGTTATCCAAATGAAACCGGAAGGAATCCTTCAATGATCAAGCTGGAATTGCGGCAGGTGACAAAGTCATATCCGATTAGAACAAGGCATCGATCGCGCTTTAAGGCACAGACAACCGGCGTCCAGGCGGTGAAGCAGGTTGACTTGATTTTGCATAAGGAAGAATGCCTAGGTTTAATCGGGGAAAGCGGCAGCGGCAAAAGCACGCTCGCCAAATTGATCATGCGGCTGGAGCCGGTATCTTCGGGGCAAATCCTGCTTGACGGGCAGCCGATTTCCGGCAAACGGACGAACGATCTCGATATTTACAGGCGTATTCAACTGGTGCTGCAGGATTCGTCTTCCTCTTTGCATCCGGGCATGACGGTGAGTGAAATTTTGGAAGAACCGATCTGCAATTATTTTCCGGAAGAAAAAGCAAATGTTCAAGAGCGGTGCTCAGACCTATTAAAGCTCGTCGATCTCGATGACTCGTATTTATCCAAGCATCCGCATCAATTAAGCGGCGGACAGAAGCAGCGCGTTTGTATCGCCAGAGCGTTGGCCGTACGGCCCGAAACGATCATTTTTGACGAATCCGTCGCAAGCCTGGACCCGTCGTCGCAAACTTCCATGCTGCAAATGTTAAAACGCGTGCAAAAGCAATCACAATTATCTTATTTGTTTATTACGCATGATCTTATTTCCGCCCGATCATTCTGCGACCGGGTTGCTGTCATGTATCAGGGAGAAATTGTGGAGACATTCACGGATTGGGACGACTCGCATTTTAAACATCCTTATACACGTTTGTTGTTCCAATCGATATTTGCATGAACCGGAGGGGAGCCGAATGAACTTGCTGTTAAAAGATTACGAAATCAGGGAAATCGAATTGGAGGAGGCGGCTGCGGCGGTGGATTTCGCTATGAGGATCCGCAGAGAAGTTTTTCCCATGCTGGATCCCTATACGCTGCCGTCCGATTTGGCGGATTTTCAAAACGTATATGACCGGTCGGAGAAGGCTGCATTTCTCGCGGCTTTCGATAAAGACGGTGCGATTGCCGCAACAGCGGCATTTTTGCGTTATGACGATCGCATTCAAGACATGAAAGGCCGTTATTCATCCCGGAAGACGGCGGAATTGGTGAAATGCTACGTGAAACCGGAGCTGAGACACCAAGGGCTGGGCTCCGAATTAGTAAGGGAAGTGCTCCAGCTCGCCCGCGTCAAAGGGTATGAGACCATGTACCTGCACACGCATCGTTTTTTGCCTGGGGCGGTGCGTTTTTGGGAGAAGCAGGGATTTGTGCTGCGTCTGGAGTCATTTGATTCCTATGAAACGGTGCATATGGACAAAGGTTTGAACGATTGCGCGATTTGATTCGTCATTATACAATCAAACATATCGATTTCATTCGAATGGAGAGGAATACATATGTCCGAAACTAAGCTGGTTATTGGCTATGACGATTATGAAGATGGCGTGAAAATAACGCAATTGATTGAACAATTGGCGGAGGGCCCGCAAAGCAAAGAGCTGGAAAGCTTAATTATCGGCGATTGGGGCGGCTCTTACGAGAACGATTCCGCTTCTGTCGTGGAGACGCTTGTCCGGTTAAAGGACAGCTTTCCGAAGCTGCGCAAGCTGTTTATCGGCGATATGGAGTTTGACGAATGCGAAGTGTCCTGGATCAGGCAATCCAATGTGGCGCCGCTGTTAACCGCTTATCCGGAGCTTCGCTCGCTGATCATTAAAGGAAGTACGGAGCTGGAGCTGACCCCGGCCAGCCACGAGAAGCTGGAAGAACTGGTCATTATTTGCGGCGGCCTCGGCAAAAATGTGCTTGACAGCATCGCGGGGGGCCATTTTCCTCAGCTGAAAAAGCTGGAGCTGTATCTCGGCGTGGAAGGGTACGGATTCGACGGGAACCTGGAGGATGTACTGCAGGTGGCTCAGCCGGGCAAATTCCCTGAACTGACTTATTTAGGCTTAAAAGACAGCGAAATTCAGGATGAGATTGCGATCGCACTCGCCGAGTCTCCGATTCTAGACCAATTGCACACGCTGGATTTATCGCAGGGAACGCTGTCGGATGCCGGGGCGGAGGCACTGCTGAACAGCGAGCGGGTGAAAAAGCTGCAATTTCTTGATTTAAGCTACCATTATATGTCCGAAGAAATGATGGAGCGCTGGAAGCAATCCGGATTGAATGTCGATATTAGCGACGTCCAGGATGCGTCTGATGACGATTACCGTTATCCGTCCTTAACGGAATAGCCATGGAGCCGATGATCGTAATCGGCAATCCGGATAACCGGCGAACGGCGGGATTGCAGGAAGCCCGGCAAAAACTCGGGCTTCCGCCTGCGCACGTTGTATCGTATCTGGAGCTGCTGCGGGGAGAGCATGCGCTTGCCAAAGCTGCGGAGCAGTCCGCCCGGCAAGGGGACAGCTCCCCGCTGCTGCGCATCGATGCGCCCGGCGAGCATTTCGAGGTGGAGCGCGAAATCATCGCGCTGGGGGCGCCGGATGCCAGGGCGGAATGGCGTGATGACCGCCTGCTGCCCTTCGGCGGCAGACCCGATCGCCAGCCCGTCTCGATGAAAGCCGCGCTGGCGATCAAAGAGCAGCGGGGGCGCATCTATCATCCCTCGCAATGGTTTCGCGGCTTCGGACGGCTGCTCGCCCGGCTTGAGCGCGAGGCGCAGGAGCTGTGGTCTGCGCCCCGCTGGTTGAATGCGCCTGCCGATATCGCAGGCATGTTCGACAAGCGGCAGACTCACCGGACGCTGACGGAAGCCGGCGTCCCCGTGCCACGGCTGCTTGCGCCCGCAGAGGCGCTTGCCGATTACGAGGCGCTGCGGGCTGAGATGCTGGAGGGGCGGATGCACCGCGTATTCGTGAAGCTGGCCGCCGGTTCAGGCGCCTGCGGCGTGGTGGCTTACCAGCTCAATCCGCGGACCGGCGAAGAGCTTGCCGTTACCACGATCGGCGTGGAAAATTATATCGCCACGCCGCCCGTCTATTATAACGCCGTCAAGCCGCGCCGCTACAGCGATCCGGCAACGATAAGACAGGTGCTGAACTGGCTGCTTCAGCACGGAGCGCATGTCGAGCAGTGGATCGCGAAAGCTTCCGTCGGGGGACGGGCGTTCGACATCCGGCAGTTGGTGGTCGCAGGCGAGGCTTGCCACAGCGTAGCGCGGGTGAGCCGTACGCCGATCACCAATCTGCATTTGCGGAGCGAGCGGATGGGGCTTGACGAGATCG
Source organism: Paenibacillus sp. sgz302191 (assembly GCF_057749925.1). Taxonomy (NCBI): domain Bacteria; kingdom Bacillati; phylum Bacillota; class Bacilli; order Caryophanales; family Paenibacillaceae; genus Paenibacillus; species Paenibacillus sp. sgz302191. The sequence continues at coordinate 140,865 of NZ_JBYLHY010000021.1, read as the reverse complement.
GACTCTCGGCCGATGTGCAGCAAGCTGTGCGGGAATGCGCGGAGCGGGCGTTGTTCGCGTTCCCGCATTCCCGGGTGGCGGGGATCGACGTTCTGCTGCGCAGCGGCACGCTGACGCCTTTTGTGGCGGATGTGAATCCGTTCGGCGATCTGTTATACCGCGTGCTGCACAAGGGCTATGATACATACACTTGGGAACTGAAGCGGCTGACGGCTGTTTCGATCGAGAATGAAGCGGTTCAAAACAGGAAGGTGACAACGACTTGATGGATATGAACCGGATTGTGGGCAGCCACGACATCCTGATGATTACGCTGGATACGCTGCGCTACGATGCCGCGGTGCTGGAGGAGGCAAACTGCCCGAATTTGTGCGGCGGCGGGCATTGGGAGAAGAGGCATACGCCGGGCAGCTTCACTTATGCGGCGCATCACGCTTTTTTTGGCGGATTTTTGCCGACTCCCGCCACCACGAACAAAGCCGAGCACATCCGGCTGTTTCATTCCAAGCATACCGGACTGAAGACACATCCTCGCACATGGCTGTTCGATGCACCGGACATCGTGTCCGGGCTGGCGGCCGAAGGCTACACGACCGTCTGCATAGGCGGCGTCATCTTTTTCACGAAGAAAGTGCCTTTGGCGCGCGTGCTGCCGGGATATTTTCAGCACAGCTACTGGCGCATGACATTCGGAGTGACCAATCCGCGCTCCACCGAGCACCAGGTCAACCATGCGATAAAGCTGCTCAGCGGAATTTCCGAGGATGAGCGGTTGTTTTTGTTTTTGAACGTTTCGGCCATTCATGGACCGAACCATTATTATGTGCCGGGCGCCCGGAAAGATTCGGTGGAGACGCAGCGTGCGGCGCTGCGCTATGTCGACGGGCAGCTCGGCCGTTTGTTCACGGCGATGAGCGCCCGCAAGCGCCCGGTTTTGTGTCTTGCGTTCTCCGATCACGGAACGGCTTATGGAGAAGATGGATACGAAGGGCACCGGCTGGCTCATGAGGTCGTCTGGACCGTGCCTTACCGCGAATTTATTTTGTAGATTTATATGGAAAGGATGTGGTTACAGGTGCCAAATTCCCGTATGCCCGATCCTGACGATGCTCGTTGGAAAGAGCGCATGCAAGCAGATCCGTACCGCTCGTATTTGTATTCTTATCCGCACAAAACGGCTTACCGCGAGCTGACGCCAGAGCTGTCTTTGGAAGAGCTGTGGCGGGACGAAGAGGCGGAAACTTTTTTCCTGTACATGCACATTCCGTTTTGCGGCGCCCGGTGCGGCTTCTGCAATTTATTTACACTGCCGGACAAGCGTACGGATGCGCACCGGCAATATGTGGACGCGCTTGAGCGGCAGGCGAGGCAGTGGGCGCCCTATGTGAGCCGCAAGCCGTTTGCGCGTTTTGCCATCGGCGGCGGAACGCCTACGCTGCTTGAGCCTGCGCTTTTGGAACGGCTGTTCGGCATCGCCGAAGAGGTGATGGGACTGGATGCGGCGCAGGCGTCCATCTCCGTCGAAGCGTCTCCCGAGACGGTGACGCCGGAGAGGCTGGGCATTCTTCGCGAGCGGCAAGTGGATAGGATCAGCATGGGCATCCAAAGCTTTGTCGAAAAGGAAACCGCCGCGATTTACCGTCCGCAAAATCCGCTGGAGGCGGAGCGGGCGCTGGATGTGTTGAAGCGGTACGATTTTCCGATATTGAATCTGGATTTGATTTACGGCCTGCCCGGACAGACGGTTCGATCATGGTTGTATTCGCTGGAGCGGACGCTATCTTTTGAACCGGAGGAAATTTTTATTTATCCGCTGTACACCCGGGAGCACACGATTGTGAAGCCGGGGGACCGCCGGTTGAGCGGCGACGACGTGCGCATGGACTGCTATGCCGCCGCGCGCGAACGTTTGCTGGCCGAAGGGTATACGCAGTATTCGATGCGCAGGTTCGCCAAGGAGCGGGCGGGCTCCCGCAAACATCCGCTTCCCTACGGCTGCCAGGAGGAAGGCATGGTCGGGTTGGGCTGCGGGGCCCGTTCGTACACCCGGCGCGTTCACTACTCGTCCCGCTACGGCGTCAGCCGGCAGGCGACGGAGAGCATCATTGCCGATTACGTTGCCGCCGCGCGGTACGATTTTGCGGATTACGGCATTGTTCTTGGCGAACGGGAGCAGAAGCGGCGCTTCATTTTAAAAGCGATTTTGCATCGTGAAGGCTTGCCGCTTCACTCCTACAAAGCGCGGTTCGCAAGCGATCCGCTTGGCGATTTTCCGGAGCTGGATGTGCTGCTGAGAACGGAGTGGGCTGTGCTGTCGGAAGGGGTGCTTCGGTTGACTGATGAAGGTTTGGCATATTCCGACGCGATCGGAGATTGGCTTATTTCACCAGAGGTACGCGAGCGGATGGAAGGGTACGTGTTCACATGAAGGCGACGTTATACTACCGGGGCAGCCTGTCCTCCTGCAATTACGATTGCCCGTACTGCCCGTTCAGCAAAAACAAGGATAGCGCCGAGACGCTTGCCAAGGACCGGATGCAAGTGGACGTGTTTGTGGACTGGGTGCGCCGGCAAGCGCGTGAGGGGCACCGGCTGTCGGTGTTTTTCAACCCGTACGGCGAGGGTTTGATCCACCGCTGGTACAGGAAGGCGATCACGGAGCTGTCGCATATGGAGCATGTCGATAAAGTGGTGATCCAGACGAATCTGTCGGCCATTTTGGCATGGACGGCGGAGCTGAATCCGCACAAAGCGGCCTTCTGGGCCACTTACCATCCGGGACAGACGGGCGAATCGGCTTTCCTGGCGCAGTGCGGCGAGCTGCATGGCCGCGGCATACCGTTCAGCGTCGGGACTGTCGGGGTAAAAACGGCCTTTGAGGCGATTGCCTCGCTGCGCCGGGCTTTGCCGGATGACGTGTATGTGTGGGTCAACGCTTTTAAGGATAAAAGCGGCTATTATACCGAAGCCGACCGCGCATTTTTGCGCGGGATCGATCCGCACTTCGAACGCAATCTAATCGATTACGAGAGCGCCGGCAGGCGCTGTGCGGCAGGGGAGTCGGTATTTTATGTGCAGGGCTCCGGCTTGGTGAAACGATGTTATCAGGACCGCCAGGTGATCGGCCATCTGTACCGGGACGGCCTGGAACGATTGTCCGGCCCGCAGACGTGCAGGATGAAAAGCTGCGGCTGCTACATCGGCTATATTCATCTGCCGGATCTTCGCATGGCGGAAGTATACGGGGACCGTATGCTTGAACGCATCGCAACGCCGCTGACATAGCCGCTTTGCAGTTTCAAGCGAAATGGATGCCTACGACAGCCGCCGGCAGCTATACGAACAAGCTTGATCGATCCTGCCGTATGGTTGTTGTTCGACGATCTAAATGTACTCATCCCTTGAACTCGAATAATAAGTTGGGAGCCGGACTGGAAACCGCTACCACTTGCGAATTGTGGAAATCTGCTTGAAATTTCATACAGAAATTGTACTGATTTCGTAAAATCGAAAAATAGGCATGAAAAATCGAACAGAATCGTTCCTTGAGCGGGAAAAATGACTTTTGTATGCAAAAAATCAAACAGAATAGCGCAGAAGGGACTGCAACCGGTTACAGCATCCACCCGACGCAGCCTGATTCGAGATCGAGCACGCCAGTGTACATGCGCCGAACATCCCCCATCCTGTCAGTAGCCAGGCGGACGAACCCAAATGATGGGGTCTCCGCAAGCGTTTGATCCTTTTATCAATATTATTGATAAATTATATAAGATCATTCTAATTGACCCGCTGCTCTACCTGTGATAGGTTCAAGAGAGTAAATTAAAAGCTGATACGCATACTAGGAATTCATCATTTTTTGCATGTTATGAGAGGTGGATATTTTTTGGAACTTCAAGTCATGAACAGTCCCTTTAATCAGGAACAGGTAGAATTGCTAAATCGTCTGCTTTCTACGCTAACGGAAACCCAGCGAATCTGGCTGACCGGTTATTTCGCGGCTCTTCAAGGATCGGCATCTGCAGCGGTATCCGGCGCGGCGCCTTCGGCAGCTGCAGCGGCTCCGGCAGCGAGTGCCCCGGCGATTCCCAAAGAAGTGACCGTACTCTTCGGATCACAGACCGGCAAGTCCCAGGGGCTAGCCAAAAAGGTGTCCAAGAAGCTGGAAGAGCTCGGATTTCAGGTGGCGCTCTCCTCAATGGCAGACTTCAAACCGAATAATTTGAAAAAGCTCAAAAACCTGCTTATTCTCGTGAGCACCCACGGGGAAGGAGAGCCGCCGGATAATGCGATTTCATTCTATGAATTCCTTCATAGCAAAAGAGCGCCGCAGCTGGAGGATCTGCGCTTTTCCGTACTCTCGCTCGGAGATACGTCTTACGAGTTTTTCTGCCAAACAGGCAAAGATTTTGACAAAAAGCTGGAAGAACTGGGCGGCAAGCGGCTTACGCAGCGCGTCGATTGCGACGTGGATTTCGATGAGCCTGCCGCGGAGTGGATGAATCAAGTTGTAAGCTCTTTAAGCGAAGCTTCAGCAGCCTCAGTCGTTGCAAGCGGAGCGGGAGCGGCGGCGGTTGAAAGCGGGGGCGAATCGCAATACTCCAGAACGAACCCGTTTCAAGCCGAAGTTCTTGAAAATTTGAACCTGAACGGCCGCGGTTCGGATCGTGAAACTCGCCATATCGAGATCTCGCTGGAGGGGTCCGATCTTCAATATGAACCGGGCGACTGCTTGGGCATTTATCCGGAAAATCACCCTCGTCTTGTAGACGAATTCATCGAAGCTATGGGGTGGAGCGCCAACGAGCCCGTTGCCATAAATAAAAATGGCGAAAAGCGTCCGCTGCAAGAGGCGCTGCTTCGTAATTATGAAATTACCGTACTGACGAAGCCGCTGCTTGAGCAAGCTTCGAAACTTAGTCCGGATAATGGGCTGCAAGAACTGCTGGCTGCAGGACGTGAGCAGGATCTTAAATCGTATCTTGCCGGACGGGATCTCTTGGATCTGGTTCAAGATTACTCCTTTAAGGGCGTATCCGCCGGCGAATTCGTATCGATCCTGCGAAAAATGCCTGCCCGGCTTTATTCGATCGCAAGCAGCTCCAAAGCTTTCCCCGGCGAGGTTCACGTTACGGTGCGCACGGTACGTTACGATTTGCGCGGAAGAGAGCGTTACGGGGTGTGCTCCGTGCAGCTCGCGGAACGCATCAAGTCTGGCGATACGCTGCCGGTTTATATTCAAAACAACCCGAATTTCAAGCTGCCTGACAATCCGGAAACGCCGGTCATTATGATCGGACCCGGAACCGGCGTTGCTCCGTTCAGAGCTTTTTTAGGCGAACGGGAAGAGAGCGGAGCCGAAGGGAAAACATGGCTTTTCTACGGCGATCAGCATTTCTCCACAGATTTTCTGTATCAGATCGAATGGCAAAAATGGCTCAAAAACGGCGTGTTGACGCACATGGACGTCGCGTTCTCCCGCGATACCGACCAAAAAGTTTACGTGCAGCACAGAATGCTTGAAAAGAGCACTGAGCTTTATAAATGGCTTCAGGAAGGGGCATGCGTCTACGTTTGCGGCGACGAAAAGAAAATGGCGCACGATGTCCATGCAGCTTTGGCAACGATCATTGAACAAGAGGGCGGTTTCAGCGCGGAAGAAGCTGCGGAATATTTGACCCGGATGCAGCAGCAAAAACGTTATCAACGGGATGTATATTAAGTTTCGCATCCCAAAGATCGCAAGAGGAGTGAGGGCAATATGTCAGAAAATAATTTACTTTCAGCGAACAGTGCGCCGCATAGCGACGTAGAACATATCAAAATCAGAAGCAATTACTTGCGCGGCAGCCTAGAAGAGACGCTTGAGGATCGCATCACCGGGTCCATTCCCGAGGATGACAACCGGTTGATGAAATTCCACGGAAGCTACATGCAGGACGACAGGGATCTGCGAAATGAACGGCAAAAGCAGAAGCTGGAGCCGGCTTATCAATTCATGCTCCGCGTACGCGCCGCCGGCGGGATTGTCACGCCAGAGCAGTGGCTGATGATGGACCGGGTCGCACGGAAATATTCCGGCGGAACGATCCGCCTGACGACCCGTCAATCTTTTCAGCTTCATGGCGTAATCAAGTGGAACATGAAGCAGACGATTCGGGAAGTAAACGATGCGATGCTAAGCACGTTGGCCGCTTGCGGCGACGTAAACCGCAATGTGATGTGCAACCCGAATCCGTACCAGTCGGACGTTCATTCCGAAGTGTACGAGTGGGCCCGCCGTGTCAGCGATCATCTTGATCCGCGGACCAAAGCCTATCACGAAATTTGGCTTGACGGCGAAAAAGTGGTGGACAGCCGGGACGGAGTAGAGCAAGAGCCGATCTATGGGCCCGTTTATTTGCCGCGCAAGTTTAAAATAGGCATGGCTGTACCGCCTTCCAACGACGTAGACGTATTCTCGCAAGATCTTGGATTCATCGCGATCGTAGAAGAAGGACGTCTGAAGGGCTTCAACGTTTCGGTAGGCGGCGGGATGGGGATGAGCCACGGCGATCCGCTGACGTACCCGCAGGTCGCGCAAGTCATCGGATTCATCAAGCCTGAACAAATGATTGACTTGGCGGAGAAGACGGTTACGATTCAACGGGATTATGGCGACCGCTCGGTGCGCAAGCATGCCCGTTTTAAATACACGATCGACGACCGCGGTATCGATTGGTTCATTGAAGAACTTACCGCTCGCCTGGGCTGGAAACTGGAGGAAGCGCGTCCGTACCATTTTGATCATAATGGGGACCGGTATGGTTGGGTGAAAGGGAATGACGGAAACTGGCATTTCACCTTGTTTATCCAAAACGGACGGGTCAAAGACGACGACAATTACCTTTTGATGACGGGATTAAGGGAAATTGCCAAGGTTCACACTGGGGATTTCAGGCTTACTCCAAACCAGAACCTGGTTATCGGGAACGTAAGCAAACAGAAAAAGAAAAAGATTGAAGAACTGATCAAGGATTACGGGCTCACCGACGGACACAATTACTCGGCATTGCGGAGAAATTCCATGGCCTGCGTCGCTCTTCCGACTTGCGGGTTGGCGATGGCCGAGTCGGAGCGCTACCTCCCGGATCTGTTGAATAAGATCGAACCTATGCTGCAGGAGGCCGGATTGCAGGACAAGGAGATCGTCATTCGCATGACCGGCTGTCCGAATGGATGCGCCCGCCCGATGCTGGCGGAAATCGCGTTCATCGGCAAGGCGCCCGGCAAATACAACATGTATTTGGGTGGCGGCCATTCCGGTAACCGGCTGAACAAGCTGTACAAGGAAAACATTGGCGAAGCGGAGATCCTGGAATCGCTGCGGCCGATTATCGCTCAATATGCGAAGGAACGGCGTGGAAACGAGCATTTCGGCGATTTTGTCATTCGCGCGGGCTATGTCAAAGAAGTTCGTTCCGGGCAAGACTTTCATTCATAAACAAGCCTGACCGAAAATGAATCGCGCCAAAGGGAGGCTAATCAGGATGCCCTGCGTGCCGGGTTTTAAGGCACCCTCCTGATTGCGCGGAAAAAACCTGCAAAAGTACAGTTTTTACTCGATGGATACGCTGGCCGCGAAAAATTCCTGCAAATGTGCAGGCTTTTCGCCGTGAACATGGGCTTAGATTCATTTTCATCGAAAATTCCTGTACTATTGCAGGTTTTTCGCCAAAACGAACGATTTTTATGGAAGAAACCTGCACAATCGCAGGTTTTTTTTGTTACACTCTCACTTCAGCTCCGCAATCCGTGTAGGAGAGGCATGGATTGACGAAGAGGGCTGTGCTGTGCTCCTCCAGTCCTTTTAACCCGTCACAGTAGAATTGGTCCATTAATAATCAAAGAAATTGGCACTTTTCCTCTACCATTAGCCTGTTTATCATAATAACTATAAATAACTCTTGGCGTAGGGGAGAAAAAAATTATGTATATTCCGTCGCATTTTCAAATTACAGATGCATCAATCGTTCATCACATAATAAAAGAACATAGTTTCGCCACTCTGTTTTCTCAGCACGATGGAATGCCGTTCGCAACTCATTTACCGTTAATGTTGGACGAGGAGAACAAGTATTTATATGGCCATTTTGCCCGCCCGAATCCTCAGTGGAAAGATATGGAGAATCAAACCGTTTTGGCCGTTTTTCACGGTCCTCATTGTTATATTTCTCCCTCTTGGTATGAGACGAATAAAGCCGTGCCGACATGGAATTATGTGACCGTTCATGTCTACGGAGAAGTCGAACTTGTGAAGGACGAGGCCGAGTTAATGGCTTCCTTGCGCGACTTGGTATTGAAATATGAAGCTCCTGACAGCTCATACAAATTGCAAGATGTGGACGCTGAGTTTCTCGCCGGTATGAATAAGGGGGTTCAAGGATTCAAAATAAAAATCAGCAGCATGGAGGGGAAAGCAAAGTTAAGCCAAAACCATTCGTTACAACGGCAGGAGCTGGTTATCAGTCAACTGGAACGGATACCAAATGCGGATGAGCAAAAGATCGCCTCTCTAATGAAAGTCAATCTGAATCTATCCGGAAGTTGAAAATCATAATAAAGAAGGTCTTGCCAACCGCAAGGCCTTCTTTTTGTATTCGTCCGATGACACCGGTTACGGTGCGATCATGTTTTTAAATTGTGCGGTTAAGCTTTTCAGCTCGACTTCACGTTCCAGATAGGCGAGAAGGGCCTGGATGAGCGGTCCGTTCGGCTGTTCTTTGGCGGTTTCTTCGCGCAGCAGGCGGATCAGTTCGAGCAGTTCCCCTCGCTCGGCTTCGCCCGTCGGCAGTTCCATGACCGCGGCGGCAAGCCTGTCCAGCAGAACGCCGGTTGTTGGCGGCTGTTGATCATTCATCGTTCCATAATGGGTGTACTGCATAAACGACGAGGCGGATAACAGCGGCTTTTTGCCTGCGGCGATCATTTGCGCGGTCATTCCATCCAGCCTCTCGATGATGAATGCGGCCGTCTCCTCCATCGACAACAGCTCCCGCTCATACGTCACCCAATTCAAAAATTCCTTCAACAGCGCCTTATAAACAAATACCAGATCCCATACGTACGGTTCGATGTCCGGACCGTAGGCGCGCAGCAGACATTCCTTGTGCCAGGTCAACATCCGTCCTCTCGTCTGTACCCGAAGCGGGATGAATTTATCGTCCTGGCGAACCGACATGTTATATTCTGCGAGAATGTGCTTGTGCTCCATAAAATACTGCAAGCGAAAAATCACCTGCTTCAGAAAATGCTCCTTTGGGGAAAGACCCGGCAGCCGCTTGATCCGCTCGACTTCATCGAAATACCGGTTCAGGAATTGCTCGATAATCTCGTTAAATAGGTCTTCCTTGGACGGAAAATATTTGTACACGGACCCTTTGGCAATCCGGCAGTCATCAGCTATATCCTGAATCGAGACGGCAGTGAAGCCGCGCAAGGAAAAAAGTTTGGCCGCCGACCGGGTGATCTCCTGTTTCGTCATGCTCATGATCATTCACTCCTTCACATGTCTTGACACGTTATGACTCATAGTACATAATAATAAACATTAAGTCAATAATGACCTATAGTTTAGTTAACGAGACTTGCGGTCATGATGGCTAAACGAATTGGGAGGAGTGTTGGAACATGGAATCATTGTTCAATTGGGAGACGGCTGCTCTGGTTGTCATCGATTTGCAAAAAGGTATTGTCGGGTACAATTTGGCGCCATACACCGGCGAACAGGTCGTGAGTCGGGCGGCTGCGCTGGTTCAAGCTTTTCGGGAAAAAGGCGCTTTTGTCGGAATTGTGCGGGTATCGAGCAAGGACGGCAAAGATATGCTGAGGCCCAAGCTGGATCAGGAGCAGCCGCAGCCGGTCAGACCCGACGGCTGGGACGAGATCGTGCCCGAAATCGGCGTGAAGGAGAGCGATTGTTTTATTACGAAGAAACAGTGGGGCGCATTCCACGGCACGGAGCTGGATTTGCAGCTGCGCCGCCGGAAGATCGAAACGATTGTGCTGTGCGGCGTCGCCAGCGGAATCGGCGTCGACACGACGGCGCGGGAAGCGTTCCAGCATGGCTACCAGCTGGTTTTCGCCATCGACGCTATTTCGGGTATTTCCGAAGCTGAGCACGATTATGTCCGGCAATTTATTTTTCCGCGTATTGGCCGCATCCGCACGACGGAGCAAATTTTGCAGACAACTGGTGAGTAGCGATGAACGACGACCCTGTTGTCCGTTCCGGGGAGCCGCGGCCGGCAGACGAACCTGGCGAAAAGAGCGGACTTTACCCTTGGCTGGTGCTGACGGTTACAAGCCTGGGAGCTTTTCTCGTGGTGGTGAGCATCGGCTCCCTCAATGTCGCGCTGCCTGAAGTAAGCAAACATTTTCATGCCGACGCGTTAACTTCGAGTTGGATTTTGCTTTCATTCATGCTGGTCAATACGATTCTGATCCTTGTTTTCGGTCAGATTTCCGATATTTTCGGCCGCAAAAAGCTGTATCTCGGCGGGATGGCGCTCTTCACCTTGGCTAGTCTGGCGAGCGGTTTTTCTCCCAACGCCGTTATATTGATTGCGCTTAGAGTTTTGCAGGCGGTGGGCGGGGCGTTTGTAGTCGTGAATACGACTGCGCTCATCACCGACGCCTTTCCCGCCAACCGCCTCGGTACCGGACTAGGCGTCAATATTTTGACGGCTTCCGCGGCGCAGCTGCTCGGGCCGGTCGTTGGCGGCCTCATTGCCGCAAGCTGGGGCTGGCGGTGGGTATTCTGGTTCAATGTGCCGATCGGCGTCATCGCCGTCCTGTGGGGCACTTGGATTTTGCGGTCCGCTCCGGCCCGGCCTGTCCGCGAACGAATCGACGGGCTTGGCGGCGTGCTGCTCTTCATCGCGCTCGGCGGTCTGGTCATGGCGCTTTCCGAAAGCGGCGATCTGGGATGGAAAAGCGGCACGGTGGTCGCCGGACTGGCGCTGTTTGCCGTCTTTGCTCCGCTGTTTATATGGCGGGAACGCCGCGCCGCTTCTCCGCTCCTGGATTTGCGTCTGCTTCAAAGCCGCAGCTTCCTGATGGCGAATGTGGCTAACTTTCTCAATTCGTTTGCCCGTTCCGCTGTGGTGCTTCTTTTTGCGCTGTTTTTTCAGTTCGCCTACAAAATGAGCGCGTTCGAAGCCGGTTTGCGGGTGCTGCCGACGGTTATCGGCATGCTCGTCATATCGCCGATAGCGGGCTTTTTGACCCGCCGTTTCAGCACCAAGCTGCTTGCTTCGACCGGGCTAATCGTCTCGATGGCAGGCCTGGTCCTGCTGCTGCTCTCCATCGGACCGGAGCTGTCGTATGGCCTTATCGCCGCGGCTATGCTGCTGGTAGGGAGCGGGGCGGGGCTGTTCCTGACGCCGAATACGACTGACATCATGAACTCCGTGCCCGGCAGTCGGCGGGGTGTCGCCAACGGGCTCCGTTCCATGCTGAGCAATATGGGCCAAGTGCTGAGCACGGCCGTTACGCTGATGATCGTTGGAATCGGGCTGCCGCCGAGATTGAAAAATGTGCTGTATTCGGGCGCGGACGCCGTCCTGTCCCGTCCCGATCTGGCCTTGATCGTCCGGGGTTACCGCTGGGCGCTAGCCGCTCTGATGATCGCCACGCTGCTCGGATTGGCCGCTTCGCTGTCCCGTTCCGGAAAGCACCCGGGCGAACACGCCGGATAGGAGAGGGGCCGGGGGCAGAGCCGATCTTTCTACACGGTTGCGGAGCTGAAACGGTGGGACACAAGACGCTTGGTAGGGAGAAAACCTGCGAAAGTGCAGGCTTTTTCCATGAAAGCACCTCATTTTGACGAAAAGCCTGCGATTGTACAGGAATTTTCGATGAATGTGAATCTGCACCCATGTTCGCGGCGAAAAGCCTGCACAATTGCAGGAATTTTTGGTGGCTAGCGTATCAACCCTGCAAAAAACTGCACTTTTGCAGGTTTTCTTCACGCAACGAGGCGAATTTGTGCGACCGGCCAGCTCTGGCGGGTCGTTTCCCAACAGCCAGATAATGGCTGTTTTTTTATTTGCCTAACGACGATTGGACAAGCTTCGAATTCGTTGAGACGTTGCCTTAGATTCCGAAAGTCTGGTGCGCTATTTTGCACATATGGTACTACAATATTGAAATTAATTTCAAACCTATGATATACTCGTTTTGTGCCCGGGAGCAAGTGCAGGGTGGGCAAGAAAGAGAATTCGTTCTTTGAAAACTAAAAATGAGTGAAAATGTATTTTTCATCCATGAGAAGTAAATGAAAAGCAATAAATAACAACCGGCTCTTACCAGCTTGGAATCTTTTCTTTCACTTATTTGAACATAATTACAAAAAAAGATGAATATTTTTTCGGAGACAAGAAGCAAACGAACCCATTTTAATCATTGAGGAGTGTCAGCATGAATATTGCAAAACTTATTGATCACACGCTTTTGAAAGCGGATGCAGCATTGGCGGAAGTTAACAAACTGATCGAAGAAGCAAAAAAATACGAATTTGCATCGATATGCGTGAATCCGGCTTGGGTGGCCCATGCGGCCAAAGCGCTTGCGGGTACCCATGTAAAAGTATGCACCGTCATCGGCTTCCCTCTCGGGGCGACAACTTCGGCCGTTAAAGCGTTTGAAACGCAAGATGCGATCGCAAACGGTGCACAGGAAGTGGATATGGTTATCAACATCGGCGCTTTGAAGGACGGGAACCATGAGCTGGTCGAGAATGATATTCGGGCGGTTGTGCAGGCCGCATCCGGTAAAGCGCTCGTGAAAGTGATCATTGAAACCAGCCTGCTTACGGATGAAGAAAAGGTGGCGGCAAGCCGGTTGGCGGTTCAGGCGGGTGCGGATTTTGTCAAGACGTCCACAGGTTTTTCTACGCATGGAGCAACTCCGGCAGATGTAGCGCTGATGCGAAAAACAGTCGGTTCCGACATCGGTATCAAAGCGTCCGGCGGCATACGCAGCAAGGAAGACTTGGATGCATTGGTAGCAGCCGGCGCAACCCGGATCGGGGCTAGCTCCGGCGTCAAAATTATGGAGGGCGGACGGTCGGCGGCTTCGTATTAAACTCGGAGTATTTCGCCGCGAAGGAGGAAACAATATGAAAGATACAACCGATCTGAAGGACTTGCTCATTCAGGAAGCCATCGAGGCTCGAAAACAGGCTTATGTGCCGTATTCAAATTTTCAAGTAGGCGCAGCCGTTCAAATAGACGGCAAAGTGTACCGCGGCTGCAATGTGGAAAATGCTTCATACGGCCTGAGCAATTGCGCAGAGCGCACGGCGATTTTCAAAGCGGTGTCGGAAGGCTGCCGCAGCATCGAAGCGATTGCAGTAGTCGCCGATACGGTAGGGCCGGTGTCTCCTTGCGGTGCTTGCAGGCAAGTTATCGCGGAGTTCAGCACACCTGACACCCGGATTTACCTCACGAATCTGCACGGCAATACGACAGAATGGACGATGGATCAACTGCTGCCCGGCTTTTTTCGTTCAACGGACATGGACAAGTAATTCATTCAGCGAAAGATGAGGATTGAACCTGTAAAGGTTGATCCTTTCCGCATCGAATGTAAGCGCTTAACATCAAGATTTTGCAAAAAGGAGACACTACACCATGAAATTTCTGATTGCGATCTTGGGCATTCTGGTCATCTTTGGCCTTACTTATATAGCAAGCAGTGACCGTCGCAACATTCGTTACCGGCCGCTGATCGTCATGGTTTTGCTGCAGGCGTTGTTAGCGTTCGCCCTGCTTAACACGAGCATAGGCGAGACGCTGGTCAAAGGATTCGTGTCGGTATTCGGCTTTTTGCTTTCCTATGCCGCCGAGGGTGTGAATTTCGTATTCGGAGGTATAGCCAACGCCAATTCGGCGCCGTTCTTTTTGAACGTTTTGCTTCCTATCGTATTTATTTCGGCGTTGATCGGGATTCTGCAGTATTCCAAAATTTTGCCGTTCGTTATTCGGTATATTGGACTTGCCCTGAGCAAGGTCAACGGGATGGGCAAGCTGGAATCGTACAATGCCGTTGCCTCCGCGATTCTCGGACAGTCCGAAGTTTTCATTTCGGTGAAAAAGCAGATCGGCCTGCTGCCGAAGCAAAGGATGTACACGCTTTGCGCCTCCGCCATGTCGACCGTATCTATGTCCATTGTCGGTGCGTACATGCAGATGATCAAGCCGGAATATGTAGTAACCGCGCTGGTGCTTAACCTGTTCGGCGGCTTTATCATTTCATCGATTTTGAACCCGTACACCGTTCCGGCGGAGGAGGATATTCTTGAGGTGCAGGAGGAGAAGCAGACGTTCTTCGAAATGCTCGGCGAATATATTATGGACGGCTTCAAGGTTGCCGTCGTCGTCGCCGCGATGCTGATCGGCTTCGTTGCTTTGATTGCGATGATCAACGGCATTTTTAGAGGAATTATGGGTATTTCTTTTCAGGAACTGCTTGGTTACGTTTTTGCTCCATTTGCCTTTCTTATGGGTGTGACGTGGAAGGAAGCGGTGGAGGCCGGAAGCATTATGGCAACCAAAATGGTATCCAACGAGTTCGTAGCTATGCTGGACCTGGGCAAGCATACCGGTTTGTCTGCCCGTACGACGGGCATCGTCTCGGTGTTCCTTGTTTCTTTTGCCAACTTTTCGTCCATCGGCATCATAGCGGGTGCGGTTAAAGGCCTGCACGAGAAGCAGGGGAATCTGGTTGCACGCTTTGGTCTGAAGCTTCTGTACGGCGCTACGATGGTCAGTGTGCTGTCTGCCACCATTGCCGGCTTATTCCTATAACCTTGGACGGGGCAATGAGATACGCGGCACAGTTGCGGAAAAGAAATTTTGCGCTTGGCCGATTCATAGCATGCACTTATCCATTTTACGAACAGGAGTGTTTCAATAATGAGAATGGTAGATCTGATTGAAAAGAAACGTGACGGTAAAGAGCTGACAGCAGAGGAAATCCAATTTTTCGTTACCGGATATACGAATGGGGACATTCCCGATTATCAGGCCAGCGCAATGGCTATGGCGATTTTTTTCCGGGATATGAGCGACCGTGAACGTGCGGATTTGACGATGGCGATGGTGCATTCGGGCGATACGATTGATTTATCCGCCATCGAAGGCATTAAGGTCGACAAGCATTCCACCGGGGGCGTTGGCGATACGACGACTTTGGTATTGGCGCCGCTTGTTGCAGCATTAGACATACCGGTTGCCAAAATGTCAGGCCGCGGCCTCGGACATACGGGCGGCACTATCGACAAGCTGGAAGCCATTGAAGGCTTCCACGTGGAAATGACGAAGGAGCAGTTCGTGCAGCAGGTAAACGAGCAGAAGATCGCCGTCATCGGTCAATCCGGTAACCTGACGCCGGCAGACAAAAAGCTGTACGCCCTGCGTGATGTGACCGGCACGGTAAATTCTATCCCGCTTATCGCCAGCTCCATCATGAGCAAAAAAATCGCCGCCGGCTCTGACGCCATCGTACTGGACGTGAAAACCGGAGCGGGCGCTTTCATGA
This sequence comes from Paenibacillus sp. sgz302191, assembly GCF_057749925.1. Taxonomy (NCBI): domain Bacteria; kingdom Bacillati; phylum Bacillota; class Bacilli; order Caryophanales; family Paenibacillaceae; genus Paenibacillus; species Paenibacillus sp. sgz302191. Next base: position 125,280 of record NZ_JBYLHY010000021.1, on the reverse strand, counting down.
AAACAGCCGAGGCTGCCAAAGAACTGGCGCATGCCATGGTCAGCATCGGCAACAACGTCGGCCGCAAGACGATGGCGGTCATCTCCGACATGAGCCAGCCGCTTGGCCAGGCAATCGGCAATTCATTGGAAGTGAAGGAAGCGATCGATACGCTGAGCGGCCACGGTCCGAAGGATTTGGAGGATCTGTGTATGGCGCTCGGCAGCCAGATGGTGGTCCTGGCCGAAAAAGCGGCGACGCTTGAAGAAGCGGAGCGGAAATTGAGAGAAGTGATCCGCAACGGCAAGGCGCTGGAGAAATTCAAGGAATTCATCGCGGCGCAAGGAGGCGACCCTTCCGTAGTGGACCAGCCGGAAAAGCTGCCCCAGGCCCTCTACCGCATTGAAGTGCCGGCCAAAGAGGGCGGCGTAGTGGCGGAGATGATTGCCGACGAAATCGGAACGGCTGCGATGCTGCTGGGAGCGGGGCGTGCGACCAAAGAATCGGTGATCGATCTGGCGGTCGGTTTGATGCTGAACAAGAAAATCGGCGATTCCGTAAAAGCCGGCGAGTCGCTTGTAACCATTCATACCAATGAGGAACAAGTAGACGAGGTTATTAACAAAATTTATGGAAGCATACGAATTACGGCAGAGGCTCAGGCGCCGGTGCTGATTTACGGTACGGTGACCGAGTAGGCGAGTCGCGAGTCGCCCGCAGCGAACGTAAGAGGCTATCCCCGTCATCTAGGATGACTTTTGGGATAGTCTTTTTTTTGGCATATCGTCCAAAAGGGCCGCCGATGATTCCGACACACGATCTCTTCCCCAGCTATTTGATACGCTCTATAAACTCGCTCGCCGCACTGGAAAGCGGCATGTTTCGCATAATCATAATCCCCACTTTAGAGGGCGGCAGCTTCACGTCCAGCTGGATCTCGAAAAGAGAGCCGTCCTGCAGCTCTTTGGATACAAATTCTCTAGTAACGTAAGAGATTCCGAGTCCTTTCCGGGCAAGCTCGATGAGAAGATCTACGCTTCCGACCTCGATTTCGGGGTTGAGTGTGTAGCCGTAGCCTCGAAATAATTCCGTAATGGCCATTCGTGCCCGGCTATTGCGCGAGAACAGGATGACGGGGTACTGAAGCAGCATCTCAAGCGACAGCACCGTGTCTTTAAGCTCCGCATAACGGGCCCCCGCGACAAAGCAATCCTGCAGCTGAATACCTTCCCTCACTTCAAGCTGGGCATCGACGATAGGCATGCGGACAACGCCCAGATCAATCCGGCCTTCTTTTAAGAAAGAAATGATTTCCGGCGTAGTGCCGTGAATCAGACGAAGGCTGACGTTTGGATGTTCCTCATGAAAATTTTCCAGGTAGGGAAGCAAATAATGCTTAAACAGCGAGTCGCTTCCTCCGATCCGCAGCTCGCCGTTGTCCAGATTTTTAAGAGCGGCCATTTTTTCTTCCGCCAGCGAAATGAGTATCTGGGATTTCTCAATATAGGAGTAGAGGATGGCGCCCTCTTGCGTCAGAACAACACCTTTGGAATTGCGGTAAAACAAGGTGATGCCAAAGCTTTTTTCAAGCTGCATGATGGCGTGGCTGACGCTCGGTTGAGTAAGGTAAAGGGATTTTGCGGCCTGAGATAGGCTGCCTGTTTTCGCGGCCCAATAAAAAACTTTGTACAGCTCATAATTGTTCATAGATGTGGTCTATAGCTCCTGTGAAATATATGAATTACCTGTATAGGTCATATTCGTATTATAGTTGAACTCAGAAAGAGAAACCATACTACAAAGAGACTACACTGGAAGGAGAGATACACATGGAGGCTGTAACGTTTGTTTTGTTTGGGGCGACAGGAGATTTAGCTAAAAGGAAAATTTACCCTGCTTTGTATAATTTATTTGCCGATCAAAAGCTGCCGCAATCATTCTCCGTGATTGGTCTTGGGCGAAGAGAGCTATCCGATTCAGCCTTTCAGGCAAGTGTCGAGCAATCTCTCCACAACTTTTCCAGACGCGAGGCGAACGATAGTGCCTTAATGAAAAATTTCTTGAGCACATTTCGTTATAGTGTTTTGGATATAGGCCACAAAGAGGATTATCAGAAACTGCTGCAGCTGGTTGAACAGCGGGAGAAAGAATTGAGCATTCCGTCAAATCGGATGTTTTATTTATCCGTTGGGCCTGAATTTTTTGAAACGATAGCATCCAATATCCAGGAAAGCGGGCTTGGTTCTACCGAAGGCTGGAAGCGTCTGATGATCGAAAAGCCTTTTGGCCGCGATTTGCAATCGGCCCGGAAGTTGAATGAACAGCTGAGCAAAGCTTTTACGGAGGATGAAATTTTCCGCATTGATCACTATCTGGGCAAGCCTATGGTACAGAAGCTTGGGGTGTTGCAGCAGACGAATCCGGTCTTTTATGCTTTATGGACCAATCGTTACATTGCCAACGTGCAGATTACGGCAAACGAGACGGTCGGTGTTGAAGAAAGAGCGGGGTATTACGATCATGCGGGCGCTGTAAGGGACATGTTTCAAAACCATATGCTGCAATTGCTAATGATGCTGGCGATTCAAGTGCCGAAGAACAGTACCTTCGAAGAGGTGCGCTTCAAAAAGAAAAAAGTGGTGGAATCCCTTGAGCCGCTGCAAAAGCAGGATGTAGTATCCAGCGTTATTCGCGGGCAGTACGGAGCAGGAACGATCGGAGGAAAGCCGGTTGTCGGTTATACTTCCGAACTTAATATTCCTGAAACTTCAAAGACCGATACGTTTATTGCCGCAAAACTGCAGTTGGATACCGCTTTTTGGCGGGATGTTCCTTTTTATATCCGTACGGGCAAACGGATGAAGGAGAAATCGACGCGAATCGTTATCGAGTTCAAAGAGCCGTTAAATCAGCATTCTTCAACAAATGACGATCATCCGATTCCTAATCTTTTGGTGTTTGAGATCAGTCCGAACGAGGGCATCACGCTGCAGTTAAATGCGAGCGATCCTCAGCATAAAGGGGAGTTCAAGCCCATTCACATTGACTTTCACGAGAGTCACAAGGATATGCCCGAGGCTTATGAAAGCTTGATCTACGACGCTCTGCACGGAGATCCCACATTTTTTGCCCATTGGGATGAAGTCGAATTGTCTTGGAAATGGGTGCAGCCGATCCTGGATGCGTTCCAAGAAAATCTTGTTCCGCTTCATCTTTATTCAGCGGGCACATACGGGCCTGCCGAATCCGATGAGCTGCCCACGAAAGACGGTTATCATTGGTGGTTTGATTCCAAGCCCGAACAAGAAATAGAAGCGAGCAAAGGAGAACAATATGCCTATCACACAAACCATTGATCAGTTGGCGATCGATACGATCCGAACCTTGTCCATCGATGCCATAAACAGTGCCAATTCAGGTCACCCGGGGCTGCCCATGGGAGCCGCACCGATGGCGTACGCGCTTTGGTCCAAGCAGTTAAATCACAATCCCCGCAACGCCAAATGGTTCAACCGCGACCGCTTCATTCTATCTGCGGGTCACGGTTCGGCGATGCTGTACAGTCTCCTGCATTTGTCAGGATATAATGTGTCGATTGAAGACTTGAAGCAGTTTCGCAAACTGAACAGCCTAACGCCGGGGCACCCCGAATTCGGGCATACGGATGGTGTAGAAGCTACTACAGGACCATTGGGGCAAGGGCTTGCCATGGCTGTCGGAATGGCGATGGCGGAAGCTCACCTGGCCTCGAAATTCAACCAAGACCATTTTCCGGTTATCGATCATTATACGTATGCGCTCGTTGGAGACGGATGTTTGATGGAGGGCGTCTCTTACGAGGCGATGTCCATGGCGGGACATATGAAGCTGGGCAAATTAATCGTATTGTATGATTCCAATGATATTTCTCTGGACGGGAAACTTGACCTGTCCTTTGGGGAAAATATGCAAAAAAGAGCGGAATCGGCTCAATGGGAATATCTAAGGGTCGAAGACGGCAACGATGTTTCGCAAATTGTTCAAGCGATTGAAGCGGCTAAGCGGAATCTTTCGCAGCCGACTCTTATCGAAATACGGACAATCATCGGTTATGGCAGCAAAAAAGTAGCAGGAACGAACAAAGCGCACGGTGCTCCGCTCGGCAAAGAAGAGGCAAAGGCGACGAAGGAAGCATATGGCTGGCAGTATGAGGACGAGTTTACCGTTCCGGAAGAAGTCAGAGCCCACTTTGATCAGCTTAAACTTAACGGCGAGGCAAAAGAAGCAGAGTGGAACCGGTTGTTAGTTTCCTATCAAGCGCAGTATCCTGAACTGGGCAAGGAGCTTGAGCAGGTCATCGGCGGTTCTGTCGTGATTGACCCGGCCAATATTGTGACGTTCGACTCCTCCAAAACCATTTCAACCCGCGTGGCAAGCGGCGAGGCCATCAATCATTTCGTCAAATCAGTTCCTTCCATATTCGGAGGCAGCGCGGATTTATCGCATTCTACGATGACGGATATAAGCGGAGAGCCGGCATTTGCCGTTCAATCCTATGCGGGACGCAACATTTATTTTGGTGTTCGCGAGCATGCGATGGGCGCAGCCGGCAATGGCATGGCTTTACACGGCGGCGTAAAACCGTTCGTAAGCACCTTCTTCGTATTCAGCGATTATTTGCGGCCGTCCATACGTTTGGCCGCTCTGCAAAAGCTGCCTGTTATTTATGTATTTACCCATGATTCGATTGCCGTCGGGGAAGATGGTCCTACTCATGAGCCCGTCGAACACCTCGCTGCATTGCGAACTATTCCGGGACTTACCGTCATTCGGCCATCGGATGCGAACGAAACGGCGAGTGCATGGGCGTATGCCTTACAGCAGCAGGAAGGTCCGGTAGCTCTTGTGTTAAGCCGGCAAAACCTTCCTGTGTACGAAGCGACCAAGGGCAATGTTGCAGAGGTAACCAAAGGCGCTTACGTCTTGATGGAAACCAATAATAAGCCGGATGTCATCCTGATCGGAAGCGGGTCCGAAGTTTCTCTGGCCGTGAGCGCCAAAACGGAGCTTGAGCGGGAAAACCACTCTGTACGCGTCGTCGCCATGCCGAGCTGGGAGCTGTTTGACCGCCAATCCGATGCATACAAAGAGGCTGTTCTTCCTGCTTCCGTCTCGAAGCGCTTAGCGATTGAAGCCGGCATTTCTTTAGGTTGGGAGCGATACGTGGGACCACACGGAAAAATATTGTCTATCGATACCTTCGGCGCTTCAGGGTCCGGCAATGAGGTCATGGAATACTTCGGTTTCTCCAAAAGCAATGTGATTCGGTTGACTAAAGAATTGCTTAGTAAATAAACTAATAAATATTTAAAAAAATGGAGGCAAAAAACTATGAAATTTTTTATTGATACTGCTAACCTTGCGGATATTAAAAAGGCGTATAAAATCGGCGTTCTGTCCGGCGTGACAACAAACCCTTCTTTGGTTGCCAAAGAAGGCGTGAAGTTCGAAGACCGTATTGCTGAAATTTTGCAAGCTGTTCCTGAAGTCGAATCGGTATCCGCTGAAGTTACTCCGGATGCCGAGACGGCGGAAGATATGATCGCGCAAGCTGAAGAGCTGATCAAAATCAACGGAGGAGACAAGAACATCACGATCAAGCTTCCAATGACGTTGGCCGGCCTTGAGGCATGCCGTTACCTGTCGAAAAAAGGCGTGAAAACAAACGTTACGCTGATCTTTACCGTCAACCAAGCTTTGCTGGCTGCGCGTGCAGGGGCAACTTATGTTTCTCCGTTTTTAGGCCGTTTGGATGATATTTCTGAAGATGGCGTGCTGCTGGTATCCAAAGTGGCCGAACTGTTCCGCATTCATAACCTGGACGCGCAAATTATCGCGGCATCCGTTCGGCATCCGGATCACGTAACTCGCGTAGCGATGGCAGGCGCGCATATTGCCACGGTTCCGTTCCAAGTTATCGAACAAATATCCAAACATCCTTTAACGGATCAAGGGATGGAAAAATTCGCTGCTGATTGGAAAAAAGCGGCTCAACATTAAAAGGCAACGAAATACGAGTTCAAAGGAGACGCTCCGGATGGCTATTTCATTTGATTATTCCAATGCCTTGTCCTTTGTCGGACAGCATGAAGTGGATTATTTCAGTGACTTTGTAAAAGCGGCTCACCATATGCTTCATGAAAAAAAAGGCCCCGGGTCCGATTATCTGGGCTGGGTCGATCTGCCGCTTCAATATGATCAAGAAGAGTTCGCGAGAATCAAACATGCCGCACAGCGCATTCGCAGCCATTCCGATGCCTTGATTGTCATCGGCATTGGCGGCTCATACTTGGGGGCAAGATCTGCGATTGAAGCGCTGTCCCACACGTTTCATAACCAGATGAACGGTAAAACCCAGGTGTATTTTGCCGGCCAAAACATCAGTTCTACGTACATTACTCATCTTTTGGAGCTGCTGGAGGGCAAGGATATTTCCCTGAATGTCATTTCCAAGTCAGGCACAACGACGGAACCGGCTATCGCTTTTCGAATTCTGCGCGAATATATGGAAAAGAAATACGGAAAAAGCGGAGCCAAAAGACGTATTTTTGCTACAACCGATTCATCTAAGGGCGCATTAAAAAAACTTGCCGACGAAGAAGGCTATGAAACCTTCGTTATTCCCGACGATGTAGGCGGGCGTTATTCGGTGCTTACAGCCGTGGGGCTGCTGCCTATTGCCGCTGCCGGACTCGACATCGATCAAATGATGGCGGGAGCCGCCGCGGCTGCACGAAAATATAACAATGCCGATCTCTCCGCCAATGAAAGCTATCAGTATGCGGCCGTTCGCAATGCTCTTTACCGTAAGGGAAAAACGATCGAGCTGCTGGTTAACTTTGAACCGTCTTTGCATTTTGTTTCCGAATGGTGGAAACAGTTGTTCGGCGAAAGCGAAGGGAAAGATCTGAAGGGGCTGTATCCCGCGTCCGTCGATTTTACGACCGATCTGCACTCCATGGGACAATACGTCCAGGAGGGCCGGCGAGACCTCATTGAGACAGTGCTTTCGGTGAAAAAGCCGCGCGTAGAGCTGATCATTCAAGAAGACGAAAGCAATCTGGACGGATTGAATTTTATCGCCGGCATGACAATGGATGAAGTGAACAAAAAGGCGGCCCAAGGCACGCGGCTTGCCCATGTTGACGGAGGCGTCCCTAACCTGATTGTTGAACTGGATGAGCTCAATGAATATGCGTACGGCGAAATGGTGTACTTTTTCGAGAAGGCATGCGGCATCAGCGGATTGCTGCTTGGGGTGAATCCGTTCGATCAGCCTGGCGTGGAAGCGTACAAGAACAATATGTTTGCGCTGCTGGGCAAGCCTGGTTATGAAGCGCAGCAAGCCGAACTCCTGAAGCGTTTATCCGCAGAGAAATGACACGAACAAATTCGATTTGAACAGCAGGAGGGCGTTACGATGAAAAAACAGCAAATCGGTGTGGTCGGATTAGCCGTCATGGGTAAAAACCTGGCCTTGAATATAGAAAGTAAAGGGTTCTCGGTTGCTTTGTATAATCGTTCACCTGAAAAAACGCACGAACTATTGGCGGAAGCACAGGGGAAAAACTTTGTCGGCACGTTCAGTGTCGAAGAGTTTGTCCAGTCTTTGGAGACGCCCCGTAAAATATTAATCATGGTCAAAGCGGGCAAGCCGACGGACGATACCATTAATCAGCTTGTTCCTTACCTGGCTCCGGGAGATATTCTAATCGACGGCGGAAACGCTTATTTCCCTGATACGCAAAGAAGAAACAGAGAGCTGCAAGCTCAAGGCTTCCGCTTTATCGGTGCAGGTGTTTCGGGCGGCGAAGAAGGGGCGCTGAAGGGTCCGGCGATTATGCCGGGAGGACAAAAAGACGCCTATGAGCTGGTTGAGCCCATTTTGACTGCCATATCGGCCAAAGTTAACGGCGATCCTTGCTCAACCTATATCGGAGAAGACGGCGCCGGTCATTACGTCAAAATGGTCCACAACGGCATCGAATACGGAGATATGCAGCTTATTGGCGAAGCGTATCAATTGCTGAAGGATGTATTGAACCTGAATACAAGCGAGCTGCATGACATTTTCTCCGAGTGGAACCGTGGTGAACTGGACAGTTATTTGATTGAAATAACGGCCGACATTTTCGCAAAAACAGATCCTGAAACAGGCAAACCTATGGTGGATGTCATCCTGGATTCGGCAGGGCAAAAGGGAACCGGGAAATGGACAAGTCAAAGCGCATTGGATCTGGGAGTCCCTTTGTCCATAATTACTGAATCCGTGTTCGCGCGATTTATTTCCGCCATGAAAGAAGAACGCACAGCCGCAAGCAAGCGTCTGAACGGACCTGCAGTTTCCAGCTATGACGGCGATCCTAAGGAATTTATCGAGGCCGTTCGAAAAGCGTTATATGCAAGCAAAATAGCTTCCTATGCGCAAGGCTTCGCACAAATGCGAGCCGCTTCCGACGAGTACGAATGGAACTTGAACTATGGCGGCATTGCGATGATCTTCCGCGGCGGATGCATTATCCGCGCACGGTTTTTACAAAACATTAAGGATGCTTACGACCGTGACCCGGCTCTGAAAAACCTGTTTTTGGACGATTACTTCAGAGAGATCGTTGAAAACTATCAAGAAGCTTGGAGAAATGTCGTATCTATTGCCGTAACCAGGGGGATTCCGGTTCCTGCGTTTGCTTCGGCTTTAGCCTATTATGACAGCTACCGCTCAGAAAGACTGCCGGCAAATTTGCTGCAAGCGCAAAGGGATTATTTTGGGGCGCATACTTTCGAACGGCTTGATCAAAAGGGAAGCTTTCATTTTCAATGGATGGAATAATAGAGGTGAAAGCCGCACGTCAGAGGCGATAGCCCACAATCAGCCCGGCGCACGAAGAAAACCTGCAAAAGTACATGAATTTGCGTCCATGATCGCTGCCCACGAACAATTCCTGCAATTGTGCAGGCTTTTCAGCGGGGACGGGGGCTAAGGTTCACTTTCAGCGAAAATTCCTGCACTTTTGCAGGAATTTCGCTAAAACAAGCCAATTTCGGAGGAAAAGCCTGCACTTTCGCAGGTTTTTTTTCTGCCAGGTTGCCTCATGCAAAGTTGTGCGGTTCCACGATCTGTACCGGGATAGGTGCGCGTTAGGAAAAACGGTTGCCCCCAAACTAGTACCCCTTTGGTTTCCTTATATCTAACTAAGTGCCGTGCCTTTCTCAACGGTCTGAGCCGCATTTTATGCGGCTTTTTTAGGTTAACCATGCAAGTTCTTACCCAAATTGAATGACAAGAACTACATGGTTGGGCAGGGTTACAATACTCTTTATTCGTAGTAACCTTCGGTTGATTTGCGGAATTGTTGGAATTGATTCGCATCATGCCCGAACCACACTTGGGAGTTCGTTCGGGTCGCCAGAGTGCGAATTTTCTCAACCGCGTTCCGGTAACCTATCGAATCGTATATAATACCGGGCGGCCTGACCGGAGGCCCGTAGCTCTCCGCTGTGTAGATTGCGTCGGAAGCGAGGATGATCCCGCCCGTTTCCGGCATTTCAATGTGAAGGCCTAACATGCCCCAGGCGTGGCCGCTTCCGAAGTTCAAGATTTTGATGCCTTCGGCCAACTCCAGGTTATCTTCATTGCGTTTGACCGTTTTCCACTGCAGATGGTTTTTGATCCAAGCATCGATGTCAGCCCAAATATAGCCGCCTCCTTTTTCGTTGCGGGCATAGCTCTGCAGCGCGCCGTTCAACTCATCCTCATGCACGATAATCGTAGCGTTCGTGAACATTTCCAAACATCCGGCATGATCCAGGTGCAAATGTGAAGCAATCACATACTTGATATCCTCCGGTCTAACATTCAGCTGCTCCAGCCGGTTATGCAGGTAGCATTCTTCGCTCGCCGTCCAGGGGAACGCATGCTGGGTCGATTTGGCCCAGCGCCCTTCGATACCCATCGAATTCGGGTTGCAGGCCGTATCGAACAAAATTTTCCCTTCCGGGTGTTCAATCAATACCGTATAGATCGGAAATTCCACAAACTCCGTCCGGGCGTTAGGATTGCCGAGCGTAGCCGGATTATGCATGGCGATCAACCAGTTTTTGTCCATGCTCATTCGGCCGTTATCCATTACATACAGCTTAGGGCGGGCTTTAATAATATTCGTCATGTTCATTTCCTCCTAATTAAACAGAATATAGACATACAATAATATATAAATTAAGATGACATAAGTAGGCACTTTATTGTTCCCTGGGTACTTTAAGGTGCACAGGTAGAGGAGGGAGATCGTTTGTCATCTTCTGGAAAAACAATACAGCCCGATATTTCGTTGGCAAGTTGCGGTTACAGCAGAGTTCTTGAGCTGATTTCCGATAAATGGACAGCACTAATCATCTATGCATTGGAAAACGGAAGTATTCGTTATGGAGAAATATTAAGAAGAATCGAGGGCATTTCCAAAAAAATGCTGACCCAGACGGTGCGAAAGCTGGAAAGGGATGGGTTGGTTCAGCGCCATATTACACCGGTCGTGCCCCCGATCGTCGAATATTCGCTTACTCCTATGGGGGAAGCTTTGCTTCAGCCAATGAGAGAGTTAAGGCAATGGGTAAGGATCTATGATTCTCAGGTCAAAGAGGCTAGGGCCAATTACGACCAAAATTACAATAAACATTCAGAACCTTTTTAACCCCGGGAGTCTGCTCACAGGAACGGATTAAGTTGATTGGAGAACGTGTGTTCTGTTCCAGTCCGTCAGAACTTAAAAAGGAGCTGCCTCGGCAGCTCCTTTTGCTCTTTACAACTTATGCGATTTTGTTTTAAAAGAAACCTCTTCTAAAAAAGAACGGGGACTCAAAAAATTCGAATGGCTCAAAACGCTCGAATCTTTCTTCGAACGGGAAGAATCCGAATGGACTGAAGGGTGTGAAAAATGCACTTGTTTTAACGGATTTTTTGTGTTTAGCTAATTTTTTTGGACTCTTCACTCAAAATCATCTCCATGTTCTTAACGAAATAGTAACTTTTTTGAGTTTTAGATTACCAAACGAAAGTTACCGAGATGATTACCAAAAGAATAAAAAGAACCAAGATAGCAGCCACATTTGTTCCCATGCCGTAACCTGCACAACTAGCGCCCATGTTCATTTCCTCCCTTCACAATCCATTTTTCGATACGTCTTATTTATACGTTTGCGATTTAACTTTTGCTTGTACATATGTCTAAATTTATTATGAACCGCATTTATTTGCGGTCTTTTTTATTATGGGAAGCTTTCAAACGGAGGAATAATTTGACATTTCAGAATAATGGGTTTAAAGTTATTATACACATGAGTAATAAAAATCTTTTCGGAGGTGAATAATGAATGAGCAAGATTTACGCGTCATCAAAACAAAAAACAATTTAAAAAACGCATTGATTTTTTTATTGAAGAAAAAATCGTTAGACAAAATTTCCGTTTCCGAATTATGTAAGGAATCTGGTATCACCAGAAGAACCTTTTATTTACATTATGAAAGTGTTTCTAAATTGTTAGAAGAACAAATTGAGCAGCTTTTGGTAGATTTAGAGGCATCCTTATTGGCAACTTCCAAGTATCGTCAAGAAGCGGATTATCATCGTTTACAACCCCAAATGATTCATCTTTTCCAACATGTATACGATAATAAAGATTTTTATCGTTTCATATTCAGTGCAAATTCAAATTTTGTTTATTATGAGATGTTTTATATACGGATAAAAAGACTTGTAAAAAAATCAATGGATTCCATGGCCATGCTTGAGGAGGTCAGTGAGTTTCATATATCTTATCAAGCAAATGCAATCCTGGGTGTAGTCATGGAATGGTGTTATCACAATTTTGAAGAACCTATTGATGAAATGAACCAATTATTGCTGAAAATTTTAAAGCTGTAATCAAATCAAATCAAAAAACAAATATTGCGAATATCGTGACACAAGTCTATGCACTGGACGATATCCAAGAAGCATTCAACGTCGCAATCGAAGCCAAAGGGGCTATAAAGGTTATCGTTGACTTATCATAACACCTGGGGGTTAATTACGAGATACTCGATGCAATTGATGAGCAGGTATGGAATTTTGTGCCGATGTTAAACCTAAACAACAGTGATTTTAACGAAAGTATAGAGCCTATTATGGGAAAGGAAGGTCGTCATGAATACTTCGGACCAAATTGTGAAAGCAGCATTCAGCCTGTTTAGCGGTGACAGCGGTGAAAACCCATTTCCATTATTCGCACAGATGCGGGAGGTGGGATCCGTTATTCCTGTTCAGTTTCCGATGGGTGGGACGGATCGTCAAGCCTGGCTGGTCACGCGTATGGAAGAGGCGATGCAGGTGCTCAAAGATCATGCCCGCTTTACTGTAGACCCAAGCTCTATCGATGGCAACAGCGACATTCGGAAAATTTTCACCGGCAACGCTGATCCATCGGCTCCCCCTAACTTCTTTGCCAATTCCATGCTCTCTGTCGATGAGCCCGATCATCGATGGTTGCGCGGGTTAGTGTCTAAAGCCTTCACGCCCAGATATATGGAAAGCTTACGCCCCCGGGTACAGATGATTGCTGACGAATTGCTCGACCGGGTGCAAGCTCAAGGCGAGATGGACCTCGTCAAGGACTATGCCTATCCTTTACCGATCAACGTCATTTCCGACATGCTCGGGGTGCCTAAAGAAGACCGGGCACAGATCCATGTCTGGTCTGATGCGATCGCGCACGGTCTGGGTCTGGGAAGGCGAGAACCAGGGGTAACGGAGCACATACGAGCCTTCGGCGAATACACCGCACAGCTCGTGGCGGACAAACGCCGGCATCCTGCTGATGACTTGATCAGCCAGTTGATCGCCATCGAAGAGGAGGGAGACCGGCTCGAAGAAGCAGAGTTGCTCTCGATGATCTCGTTATTGATCTTTGCCGGCCATGAGACCACCTCGAACCTGATCGCCACCGGTACATTGATGTTGCTGGATCATCCCGAGCAGCTGGAGAAGCTCAAAGCCGACCAAAGTTTGGTCCCCTCGGCAGTCGAAGAACTGCTGCGCTTCAATGGGCCCGCTACAATTGCGGGCCCGCGTTTTGCCATTGAAGATATCGAGCTGGCCGGGCGGCAGATCAAGAAGGGGGACATGGTCATTCCCGTATTGAAATCAGCAAATCGGGATGAGCGCCAGTTTACTGAGTCAGAGTATCTGGATATTACACGTACAATTAATCGTCATCTCGCCTTCGGACACGGTATCCATATGTGTTTGGGGGCGCCGCTGGCCCGTGTGGAAGGAGACATTGCGTTTACCACCCTGCTGAGGCGCATGCCCAATCTGCGGCTCAGCATCCCACGGGAGAGCGTCATCTGGCACTTCAAGCTGTCCTCACAGGGGTTAGCCGCTCTGCCTGTCGCTTTTTAGCGGAGAGGAAGCGCGGATTGCAAAAAGAGAGGGTTCAGGCTGCAACGATGCCTGAACCCTCTTGTGTAGTTTTCGCTAGTGGTCATGTCCATGAGTATACAGGATATTGTAAGCCAGCTCATTCATATATGCAAAAAAGTCTTGGGAGCAATCCAACGAGACTTCCAGCAAAGCTAGGACTTCAGTAAATCTTTGGCATGCTGTTTTCCAGCAGCAAGGAGGCTGTCGCTTAGCTTGGAATCATCAACGGAACGTGCCAGTATAAGCGTTCCAACCATGATGCTGAGCAGAGCGCTGCCAGTAGATTTATCGGTTCCCGCCAAATCGGAGATAAAATCAATGACTCGTTCTAACTCGCGGGTGAAAACCTGACGAACTTCTTCCGATGACCGGGATATTTCGCCGGAAAGGGCAGGGAGAATACAGCCCATCTCGGTATTGTCACGATGGTGCGGACTTAGATAATAATGGATAACTGCATTGATTTTGGATTCGTTTTGCTCCTCTTCCACCGCTTTCTGAAGTAACGCAATCGTAGCGCCGATGGCATAACTGCAAACTTCGGAGACCAGTTGTTCTTTGCTTGCAAAGTGCGCATAAAACCCCCCGTGTGTCAGTCCCGCCCCTTTCATAATGAACGGAACGCTTATGTCGCGAATTCCGTTGGTACGAAAGGCTTTGGCGGCACTTTCAATGATACGGCCTCGGACTTTTATTTTATGTCCTTCAGGATAAGGCATTACTATCATTCCTTTACTCGAAATCTGCTTTTAAAAAATTATAATCATCATAATAAACTTTGTCAATTTGCCGGTTGCATCCGAAACTTCCGCTAAGGAATATGTGGCACTATTGACTATTTCAAAATATGATGATTATAATATATTGTGCTCATCATATTTAGATACAAAAAAGGAGTAGTGAAAAATGGATATTTCTAAACAAATTGCTCTTGTCAGTGGGGCAAACCGAGGTTTTGGCAAGCATTTAGCTCAGGAACTTCTGGCGAGGGGAGCCAAAGTATATGCCGGAGCAAGGAACCCGGCATCAATCGATCTGCCGGGGGCAATCCCGCTGCAGCTCGATATTACAGATCCCAAATCCGTAGCTGCTGCAGTGGAGGCGGCTGGGGATGTGACCCTTTTGATCAACAATGCCGGTACGTCAACGGGCGCCTCTCTACTTACAGGTAAGCTGGACGATATACAAATGGAATTCGACACTCATTTCTTCGGCACACTATCTATGATTCGCGCTTTCGCACCAATTATTGAAAAGAATGGAGGAGGGACGATACTGAATATTTTATCCGTATTATCTTGGTTCAGTGTGGGTGGGATAGGAGCGTACTCGGCTGCAAAATCCGCCGAATGGGGAATGACGAATGCTTTACGCTTAAATTTAGCCCCTAACAACATTAGGGTTGCCGGACTACACGTAGCGTTCATGGACACGGACATGGCAACGCACATCCAAACGCCTAAGGCAGACCCAAAGGATATCGCAAGAATCGCGATAGACGGAATCGAAGCTGATCTCTATGAGATTGTTGCCGACGATCTAAGTCGGAAGGTGCAGAATGGTCTTGCAGGAGGGGTTTCTTCCTTATACCCGGAATTACAAAGCTAAATGGTTTCGGAAAATAATGTATTTTCCATTGATATTTCAACGCAAAAACGCCAAGCCATGAATCGTACAGGCTCGGCGTTTTTTCTTGTGCCGCCGAATGCCATCCCGACGAAAGCAAGCAGAACTTGCGAAATCTATTTGTTTACGAACGAGGCGTTGGTTTTGTCGGAGAAAAAACCGACCTTGACCGAAACCGCTCTTTTCTCCAGCATCGCTCCGAGATTGTCGAGACGCCGCGGCTGCCTGCGGATGACGGGAAGCAGCTCTAGCGGTTTGGCGGCGTTTTCCAGCAAGATCGACAGCTCACGGCCAGCAAAATAAATTGGGCATACATCGTGGAGCAAAATCGGAATCACTCAAAGAATGTTGACCTTAGGTCAGACCCAGGGTGTATCCTTAAGTTAAATCCAATGGCAGCCAAGGAGAGATTGTCTTTGAAAAATGAAATTACGATTAGTGAGCTAGCGAGGCTTATGCAGGTGTCTGTTCATCAGATTCGTTATTTTGAGGAAAAGGAAGTGCTGCTGCCAGCTTACATCGATGACAACCAATATCGGATGTACGGCATGGACCAGGTCTATCAACTGGCTCATGTATTGCTGCTGCGGAAGTTGGGACTGTCTGTGCAGTCGATTCGAGAATGTCTTGATGGCGATGCTTCGGACAGCATGCAGCCACTGCTCCGCAATTCCCTGGTGAAGATCGATGCCGAAATTGTACGGCTCCAGCAGCTCAGTCAGTTTATCCGAAAAGTGCTGGGCGAGCATGAGGATTTCGGACGGGAGATCGGAGCTTACCGTACCCAGTGGAGGGAGACTTTGCCTCTGGCGTTTTGGTTCGAGACGGATAGCCTGACCGATCTTCATGCAAGAATGTTTGCGCAGCAGGGTGGATCGGTATCGAACCTATTCGAAGCCGATCTGCATTATATCTACGACGGTCCCGACAGTGTTGCTCTTTATACCGAAGCGTGGGAAGGGGAGCCAGACCTGCTTTTGCCGGCGGGCGAGTATCTATCCTATCGCTTCCTTGCCCGGGATGAAAATGAACTTGCACAGCACATGGATCAATTTCAGACTTATGCTGAAGGGCATTCGCTGAATATCACAGGCCCGCTTGTGCTGGCAGAAAAGTCGTATCTGTCCCTCTTCAGTCAGGACAGCCTGCATTACGAGATGTTCGCCCGAATCGCAAAGAAAGATTAAGAATGGCAGGGGCGGACTTTAGTTAGCTCTTTTCTAAGGAGGTATGAAGAATGAATCAATCAAAAGCGCGCGTCATGGGGCTGGATGTTGCCAGAGCACTGGCGATCGCGGGCATGATCATCGTCAATTACAAACTCGCAATGGGGGCAGAGAACGCAGGTCCCGGATGGTTAAGAGGGTTTACAGAAATATTTGAAGGCAGAGCCTCCGCATTATTCGTGATACTAGCCGGGATCGGTGTTTCCCTGATGACCGCCAAGGCCAGAAGCTCGGGCAGCAGCGAGCTTATCCGTCAAATCCGGAGCAGTTTGTACCGGCGGGCGATGTTCCTGTTTGCAGCAGGAATTTTGCTATTGCTAATAGGATGGAGCGCAGATATATTGCATTATTATGCCGTATTTATGATAGTTGGAGCTGCACTGATTGGTGTATCGGATAAAAAGATAGCAGGATTCATTGTTGTTATTGTTCTGACAACGCAAATTCAATTATTATTACTGGATTATGACCAAGGATGGTCACAAGACTTCCATGAATACACAGAGCTTTGGACCTTACCCGGATTTTTCCGCAACCTGCTATTTAACGGCTTTCATCCTGTATTTCCCTGGCTGAGTTTTTTTCTGTTTGGTCTATGGCTCGGCAGGAAAGAATGGTTTTTCCAACAGAAAGCTCGTCACCGATTGCTGTGGTTTGCCATGTCCGGAACTCTGTTCTTCGAAATGGTATCCTGGGTACTTACACGATGGACCCCTTCCGTCTTGGATCAAAATAATACCTACTATCATTTATTCACAACTAAGCCTATGCCGCCTAATCTTCTATATGTTTTATCCGCAGCCTCTTCTGCACTGGCAGTCCTTGTGTTGTGTATGTATTTCACCGAAAAATTTCCAAACGCCATGTTTGTACGCGCGCTGATCAGTACTGGACAGTTATCCTTGTCACATTATATCGGACATGTGGTCATTGGACTTGTCACGCTCGAGTTGGCAGAGGGCCTGTTGAGCTTATCATGAGGAGGCTCAGTTAACGTTCGCATGACGAAAGGCTGGCACTGACAGCACTCAGTCGGGTAAATTTTCTTCCGGCTCGTAAACCGTCCGAATTCCGATAAGGAGCCGGGCGGCTCTTTGCGTTATTCCCGGCATGGGCACGATCTCTCCCGCTTATGTAACGGGTGGCTATGGTCGGCGCCATCGTATGCGACAGATGAATCGATGAGTCTGAGGACATGGGAACTCGAGGAAATAGTTGTATATTTTTTGTATAGTTGGGATTAGTATACTCAGTTGGGATTTGAAAAATCGAATTGTGGCGTTTGTTGTCGCAAACGTTGCAAAGCGAAATTTCTTTTCATTAAGGGGGGATAGGATGCCCATGAAAGTTTGAATCGGACAGTTAGAGGAGATGCGTGGAAGGGTTAGATAATTATAGAAGGGTCGCACTTTGACCCGGTAATAAATCAGGAGGATGGAGAAAATGGCATTGAGAGGTATGAAACGTAGTTGGAAAAGGAAGCTCTCGGCGATGCTGGTCCTCACGATGGATGTGGGCAGCTTTTCCAGCATAGCGGCGCCGCGTAAAGCGTCGGCGAATCCTAGCGTTCCTCTGCCTGTGTGGAAAAACGACGCCGAATTTTGGCTGAAGGCAGATGAAGGTGTCACTACGGCGACGTATTCAGCAGGTATTGGTGTCGGGAAATGGGACAATCAGGCAGGAACGGTTCGTTTTGACGTTTATGGAGGTCCGGGTTATAAAACAGCGGGAGCAAACTTCAATCCGGTTGTGACGTTTGCCAACACGGGCAATACGAACAGTGCACTTAGCCAATACTTGCGCGGCGACGGGCAGATCACTTTTACGGATGCGTATGCAGTCTTTAAAGCCAATTCCGGAAACGGAGGGGCGCTCGTCGGCTCCACAACGCGGACTGGCGGGCACGGAGCGGCCTTATTTGCAGTAGACAGCGACGGGCTTTACTTGGGTAATATCGATGGTCGTTATAAATCGATCAATTATCCCATTGCCGAGTCAACCCGCTACCAATTGGCCGAGTACGATACTAGCGGGACGACAGATACAGTAACAGTAACCGGTGAGCAAAGAAATTTCCCTACCCCTGACTATTCGACGTTCTCCTTTACGCCAATGATTGGCGGGACGAAAGAGGGAGCAAGCGGTAGAAATTACTACAACTATAACGGAGAAATGGCGGAAGTTATCTTATTTTCCGGAAGCACCGCCGCTTATGGGGGTCAGATTCAAAGCTATCTGGCGCTGAAGTACGGATTGACCTTGAATCATGGAGCAACGGACTACGTGAACAGCCAAGGAATGACGGTTTGGTCTGCAGCCGCCAATAACGGTTACGGCAGCCGTATTACCGGCATCGGCAGCGATTCCGGAAGCACGCTGAACCAGCGGCAGTCCAAGTCCCAAGATTCGGGAGCGCTTGTGACGCTTGCGGCGGGTAATGCCATTCAAGCATCCAACCAAGACATTGCGGCGGGCAGCATTGCCGATGGAGATTTTCTAATCTTCAGCGATAACGGCGACAGCAAAAGCACCGCTTACCAAACACCCGTAGCCGGTACGACTATGAAACAGATGGATCGGGTGTTCAAGGCCAACAAAACGGGCAGCTGGACAGGCAAGCAGATCACGTTCCAACTGGACGCTTCGGCCCGGACAGACACAACCTATTTGCTGGTCAGCAGCAACGGCACTTTCGACAATAACAGCCGCAAAGCCCAGCTTTCCGCGGCGGGTCAAGTTACTATTAACGGCAGCGACCTGGGTGCAATCAGCTACTTTACGTTCGCCAAAGAAGAAGTAACGGTAAAAGCCCCGGGTGGCGTAAGCGGTGCCTCCTTGTGGCTGAAGGCCGATAAAGACGCTGCGGCCAATGGGGCAGGACAGCTTGCCGGTTGGGCCGACCAGACGGGCACGAACCAATTCGAGGTTAAAGGCACACCGGCCTATAAGGCTGAAGCGGCCAACTTCAACCCGGCTGTAACGTTCGACAATACGAACAAACCGAGTCAAAATCCGAACCAATATCTTATAGGCGATAAGCAGATTACATACCGGGACGGATATGCCATATTCAAGCAAAAGGACGGGACGATCATCGGCTCGGCTGCCCCTCGTGCAGGCGGGTACGGAGTCGGCATCTTCTCGAAGTGGGGCAAATTGTACGTGGGCAACGGAGCGAGCGGCACTTACCGCGGATTTTCCGTTAATGACGCATCCCGGTATTATTTGGCCGCCTTTGATGCAGCCGCTCCGCTAGAGTCTCAAGGCCGATTGAACGGAACGCCTCAAACGGTTACGGGTAACAATTCGTTCAGCCAAATCGACTTTACTCCGGTCATCGGAGGCACGTTCGGCAGAGGGAATCCGAACAACTGGTCTCATTACAAAGGCGAGCTTGCCGAGGTGATTCTCTATCCGACAAGCCATACCGAACTGGAGAAGCAGCAGATCGAAAGCTACTTGGCTTTGAAATACGGCTTGACGCTGAATGGCGGCAAAACGGATTATACAACCAGCAGCGGCAGTGACAAGATGTGGACGGCGGACAACAATAAAGGCTACGGCAACCGGATTACCGGCATCGGTCGGGATGACGGCAGCGTCTTGCTGCAAAAGCAGTCCAAATCGCAGGATCCCGGCGCGCTGGTAACGATCGCTTTGGGCGATGCCGTGCAGGCGACCAATGCGGACAATACCAACACACTTACCGCGGATTTGTCGTTCTTCGTCTTCAGCGACAACGGCGCAACCGCCAAGTATGAAACAAGCGTGCAGGAAGCTCCCGGACATACGCTGAAGCAGTTGAACCGTGTGTTTAAGGTAGAAAAGACGAATTGGCAAGACCGGAACATCACCTTGAAGCTGGATGTGACGGCCGAAAGCCCGGCTGTGCTGTACGATCTCATCATCGACGGAGTGAATTCGGGTATTACGCTGGATGCGTCGGGTCAAGCTACTTTCAACAGCAGCAAGCTCGGTAACGGTTCCCTGTTCACCTTTGCGAAAGTGTACAAGAATGTTCTTCAGGACAAGCTGTCCGGGATCAAAGGCTTGACGGAGGCCAACTACACGCCGGCAAGCTGGGCGGCACTGCAAACCGCGCTGACTGGCGCCGAAGCCGTGTTGAACAACGCAGGCTCCACACAGGCGCAAGTCGATGCCGCCTTGGCTGCTTTGGAAGCTGCTCGGGCCAACTTGAGCAGCGTGGCCGACAAGCTGAAAACGAAAGCGGACGAAGTCCAAAACGAGATTACGCTCGGCAGCTTGAAACCGGGCGATTACACGACCGGCAGTTGGGCGGCGTTAACCAAGGCGCTGGACGATGCGAAAGCTTTGCTTAACCGCACGCCGCAAGCTACTCCGGCCGAGCTCGGACAAGCGTTGTCCGCGTTGGAATTGGCGCGGGGCACTTTGGTCGATTTGAGCAAGCTGCGTGCCAAGGAAGCGGAAATTGCCGCCGAACAGTTGAATTCGGCAAGCTATACGCCAGAAAGCTGGCAGATGCTGCAGCAAGCACTGACCGAGGCGCAAGCCGTACTTGCCAATCCGAATGCGACGCAAGCCGAGGTCGATGTGGCGAAGTCCGCGCTGGAAGCGGCAAGAGCCGCTTTGGTTAAGTCGGCCGACAAATCCGCGCTGCAGGCGAAAGCAACCGCCGTCAACGGCGAAGGCTTGACGGAATCGGACTTCACGCCGGCAAGCTGGGCGACGCTGCAAAATGCGCTGGTCCGGACAGGGACGGTGCTGAGCGACCCGAACGCAACCCAGCAGGAAGTCAATGATGCATTGGCCGTCCTGCTTGCCGCACGCAATAATCTGGTGAAAGCGGGAGCAGGTCTTGCGGTGCTGGATGCGGTTTACCTGGACGGGAACCGGAATCCGGTCGCACTCGAGCTGTCTCCGCCATTTGACGGAAAACAATACTTGAATTACGAGGCTGTCGAACCGAACACCGTCGACGCAATAAGCATAGCTCCGAAGACGCTTGATTCGAACGGTGCGATCAACGTAACGTTGAACGGTCAACCGGTGAGCGCGGCGGATTGGAGTCATTTGCCGCTCAAGGAAGGCCTTAATGCGATCATAGTGGAAACGATCGGCCCGGACGGCAGTACGAACGTTTACACCATTGAAGTTATGCGCGTTACTGGCAAGCTTGTATCGCTCACGCCTTCCAGCAACAGTCTGATTCCGGCCTTCCAGTCGGACAAGAAAGCGTACGACATGAGCGTGGCGAACAGCGTATATGCGCTTCAATGGACGCCGGTCGCGCTTGACCCGCAGGCAGTCATCGAGATCAGCGTCAACAACGGACCGTTCGCGCATGTGGCAAGCGGAATGGCGAGCGAAGCTCTGCCTCTCCATGAAGGCGTAAATACGATCGTCGTCAAGGTTACAGACCGCGACGGAGGAATTACTCCATATACGATCACTGTAGTGAGAAGCTCCTCTTCGAATGGAGGCAACTCGGGAGGTGGAACGGGTACAGGCTCCGGCTCTGGCACAGGAACTGGCACTGGCACCTCCACCCCGACAAAAATCGAAGCGAGCGTGAACGGTAAGGATGCCGACTTCGCCGCGGGAACCGGGGAGAAATCCGGCGACCGGACGCAAACGCACATTACCGTCGATGCCGATAAGTTGGCACAACTTTTATCGCAAGGCAACGGCAAGAAGCTCGCCATTCGCGTTCCGAACAACGGGGATGTCGAGGTAAAAGGGTTGACGGCCGAGCTTGTCCGGAGGTTGGTTGATACCGGCTCGAGTCTGGAAATGAGCAACTTGCTGGCGATCTATCCGATTCCGGGCGGACAGTTGAACTTTGGCGACATTGCGAAGAAGTTGAACAATGCCGCTCTCAGGGATATTGCGGTCCATGTCGAAATTAAACGCGCTTCCGAAGCTTTAATCGATAGCGCCAAAAGCAAGGCATCGGCTCAAGGCTACGAGCTGCTCGTTTCGCCGGTCGATCTGAAGCTGAGTTTCTCCAATGGAGGGAAAACGGTCGAAACGGATCAATTGAACGGATATGCAGCGAAATATATCGCGCTGCCGGAAGGAATCGATCCGAACCGGATTACTACGGGCGTTGTCGTCAATCCGGACGGAACCGTATTCCATATTCCGACGGTCGTCACGAAAATCAATAACCGGTATTTCGCGCTGATCAACGATTTGCGCAGCAGCGGCACTTATTCCGTCATCTGGAATCCGCAAGACCTCAATGATGTGAAAAACCACTGGGCCAGAGCGGATATTAACGACATCGTAGCGAGACTGGTTCTTGCCGGAACCGGAAACAACACGTTTACGCCCGATCGGAACGTGGTCCGTTCCGAGTTTGCCGCTATTGTGGCAACGGGTATGGGCTTGATGCGTCAAAATGTTGCCGGAAACACGTTCGGCGACGTTCCTCGCTCTTCCTGGTAACATGACGCGATTGCTATCGCGAGCGAATTCGGCATCGTGCTCGGCTACGAAGACGGCCTGTTCCACGGTGATCGGCAAATTACGCGGGAGCAGGGAATCGCCATGATTTCGCGTGCTTACGATTTGATCGGACCGAAAAGCTCGAAGAGCCAGGCGGAAATCGAAACGATTCTGTCCGCTTACGGCGATGCGGCGAATGTATCCGGCTGGTCGAAAGAAGCCGTAGCCCGGATGATTGCGGCCGGAATCGTCGAAGGCCGGGACGGAAAGCTGCTGAAACCGCAAGAAAACATGACTCGCGCGGAAGCAGCGGCGTTAATGAGAAGATTACTGCAATCCAAGAACTTGATCGACTGATGTTTGAGTACAACCACTGCCGATTCTTTCAAGTCGGCGGTGGTTGTTTCTTTTGAGGGAGATGGCCGAATGAGAGCGATAGAGCGCGGCAGACTGTTCAAAGAGGAAAGAGCGGGATAATGTCGAATTCATGCTTAATTGATGAATGTGAAAGCAGGTGAACGGATGGATGCGTTTCAGCGGATAAAACGAAGGGATCCGGAACGTTCGGAAGCAGCCGAAAGCGCGAAACGCACGGTAGGTTCGGGGCATCCGTATTTGCAGTTCATGCAGCGGCAGTTCGGCAATCGGGCAACGGGTCAGTTCTTGCTATCGGTACACGGCGGTGGAGGGACAAGCGTCATTCAGCGGCACAAAGGAGAAAAGGATGGTTCTGATCCAGGCAATAATCAAGGCAAAGGCAGTACATCCAAACCGGCGCGAACTTCACTTCCGAAGCGTGAACCGCTTACGATGACACAGGGACACGATCTGGCTCGCGAAGGCAATATCGTGGACTGGATCCTTCATCGAACGGCGGTCCGTGTGACCCAGCAGATGCAAGAAGAAGTACCCGCCGACCTTTCCGGTATAGACGTAAACAAGCTCAAGGGCAATGCGGAACAGGTACCTGTCGAATCGAAACGCGGGCAGAAGAAAAAAATGAAGGAACAAGCGAAGAAATCAACCGGCAAGAACAAAGGCGAAGCAAAGTCCGCTAAACATAAGCATTCGGGGAATGAGCAGGAGAAGAAGGCTGAGCTCAAACCGCAGCGGTTTGATGTGCAGGTTCAGGAAATGTTGGCTGTCGTCCGCGATCTCATTCATGCGTTTCAGTTAGCTGCTTTGCAAGCCTCACCTCATCCGCGGGGTACCAACGTGTTCACGTATTGGGGATATGACTTTGTCGTGAGCCCCAAGAGGTATGTGGCCCCTCTTTCCGATAATATCATCGGCGACAGCGGCCAAGTGATTCCGACGCCGGACAGCCTTTTTGCAAATTATGACTACCCGTTTCAGAAAATGTCTCATCCGATGTTTCGCTCGATCATCGAAGCCATGCTCAACGGTGAACAACCGAATGCTTCGCTTGATCAATTGACGATTTTTATCGCCTCGGTCGCAGCTGAAATTACCCGCTACGAACCGCAGCTCGTCTCTGTAGCGCTGGCCATGACCGGGGCAACGCAGGAAATGGATGAGCACGACAGTTTGTTCACCACAGCGTTAGCGATGACTACGGGCAGCACCGATCCTACGTCAGGGAAACATATCGATCGGCGCGAAGCATTCAAGAAACAGCGGGAGGATGACGAATTCCGCGCGACCGAGCCGGCGGCGATTCGAGAAGGTGGCATCATACGGGCGGCCTTATCGGGTCCGGCGCTGCAACTGGATGCACAGGTTTATGTGGAATCGCAGTTGGAAGCAGGTACAGATCCGGAGAAGATTGCAGAGGATTTGTCGGACATGTTGATTTACGTGATCAATAAATCGGCGACCGACAAGAAAAAATCTGAGACATCCTACGAGAGTGAGTGGAAGCGTGCGCCCAAACTGGAGGCCCATTTGACTGCGGAAATGCTGGAAAAGCATTTTCCGGATGATCAGCAGTTCCCAGACCGATCCGCAGACAATTCAAGTATTGTGTTGCTTACGCCGGAGGAACGTGCACGTCTCGCTTTAGAATTAAGCACCCATAATTTCAATGCGGTGTTCCGCAGCCCAACAATCTACGATGTCGCAATGAAAGTTGGCAAAGCCATTACATACGGTAGAGCTCACCTTAAGCTTTCCAACAGCGGTACGGATAAGCTGCAAGGGAATCATTGGGAAGGACAGGACTGGGTCGGTGAAACGGAGCAAGTTGACGACAAGGGCTTCCAGGAGAAGAAAGCAGCAAAGCATAAAGCGTCACAAGCGGACAAACGTGCCGGCAGGCGGGCGTCCGGGGAATCAATTGAAGGACGCATGAACCGGGTGTTAATCGCCATAAAAAAGAGAGAAGAGGCGGATAATGCAGGGCTTCAAGAGCTGCTGCAGGAAGCATTGGACGGGTTGTATCACAAGGATGAGGACAAGCGTGAGAATGCCCGGGAGAAGCTCAGTCAGCTGGAAGGCGAGCTTGCAGAATACGAAAGCTTGGAGGATTTGCTGGAAGCCTATATGCCCTCCAATCAATGGGGAATCATGCCTGAAACCTGGCAGCGCGGGCAAGCCTCGGGTATGGGATTCAATTGCCTGATTGATTCGCTGCTGCAGCACACAACGACACTTAGTGCTGAGGAACGGATGACCGAAGCGAGGTTCATCCGTGATCAGTTGGTGCAGGAGGGAAGAACCGGTCCGAGAGATTTCTTGTTTGGCGACGAGCATATTATAAGGATTCTGCAATTAATTGGCGTAAATCCTCATGATTACGAGGTTCGAAGCGAATGGACGGCAAGAGGCTCCCGCCAGCACCGTGAGACCGTTAATGCCGGCGCGCCCAATGTCATTAGGTTGTGGAATACCGGAGTCCATTACGAACCGATTTTTGTACAAGAGGACAATCCCTTTGTCGATGATATCGATACAAACCAGCAGAACGGCGGTCCAACTCGCGGGGCCCAACCGCTATGGATGCTTCCGTTTGTCAATCAGCAAGCGGAGCAACCCGGGGAGGGCTCAATAGAAAAAACGAAAGGCGCTTCGAATGTAGAGGAATCCGATCGTAATTACGAAAAAAGCGGATATGTCAAAACAACTGTAGGCCGCTTTACCTTCTGGGTCCGGACTACACCGCTTAAGGATTCTCATGCGGCCGCCAAAGCGGTTGTCATGCTTCCGCATGATTTTAATATATCCGATGCGGAGGAGTTGCAGCAAATCGCCGCAGCTGCGCAAAGCTATGGATTGACGCCGGCAGACGGCATTGGCTTGATGGTCGGGAAGCAGAATTACTATCTCAAGGAAAATCAGGAAAGATTGTTTGTGGAAAAACCGCCGACCCGGAAGAAAAAATCGCAAGGGGACCCGACGAAAAAATAACCAGAGGAGAAGTTTGTCATGACGGAAAATAGTAACGCATTTCATCCACCATACGTAGTACGGTTTCCATTTGAAAAATCGCTCGGACTACGTCATGCATTGATTGATGTTAACGGAAATCTTGTTCGTGAGCCGAATTTGCTTAAAGTACATAATTTTACTCCGAATGGTAAAGGAGGCTACATAACTGCTGCTCAAGACTTAAGCGAAAAATGGGGGTACCTGGATCAAAGCGGCAGATGGCTGATCGAGCCGACTTTGGAGGATGCGCGCATTTTTGGCGAGGAGGGCATCGCCAGATTCAAAAAAGAGGGGCTATGGGGCTATGTAGACTTAAACGGGGAGATCAAAATCCAACCACAGTTTCAGGAGGCACTGCCATTTAGTACAGGCTTGGCGGCGGTTCAATTGAACAATGGTTATGCTTATATCGATTGTACGGGACAAGTAGTCATCGACGGGCCGATTGCCGAGGCAGGCTACTTTTCGCCGAACGGTCTGGCTGCCGTGAAAAAGCGGGGGGACTCCTCTTGGGGAATGATCAATATGAAGGGAGAAATGGTGATTGCCCCCCAATTTACAGATGTCAGAATGTACACAAATGATGGAATAGCCCCTGCAAAGAAACGTAAATTATGGGGATTAATCGATGCGCAAGGCAACTGGATCATGGAGCCGACCTATTCTCGTATCGAAGAGTTCAACGAAGAGGGGCTCGCTTTTTTCAGTGATTACACCAATATGAATATGAGAAACGGTTACCTCAATACAAAAGGCGATGTGGTCATCGAGGGAACGTCGATCTCGGACCAAATGGTGTGCGGGCTGGCCAAAGAAGTTGTACCTTATGGCGGAGGTATCGGTTTCTTTGATCGTACCGGTACGATGGTGATCCCGGCACAGTACGCTTGGGCCGATCCTTTTCATGAGTGTGGAGCCAGTATCGTTCTTCGCAATGATACGTGGGGGATTCTTACGATGGATGGCCGGTTCCGGGAGATGCCTTATTTGGAGCCGCTGACGGATCATGAAGGCTGGATGCTAGGCTTTAATAGCTGCAAAGGAATTGCTCCATTTCTTATCCGGCAGGGCGAAGTCGTCTACGTGGACGCAGTTGGAAGGGAAGTTTGCAAACTGCAGGTAGGGGAGACGGATAATCCTCAGGAGCGTGTATTGCGACTTTTCAATGCTGATGGAAGAATAGAATGGCAAAACGAAGCAGGGCGGGATACATTTTTTATGGAGAGTCCGTTTTTTCGCAAGCAGCCTGCTCAGCATTTTAAGGATATCAAGTATTGGGAAGGAGATATTGCGGCTGCTGCACGAGCCCTTTTGGATGCAGAGCCTAGAGATTTTTATCCCTATGATTGGTATGAACGGGATGTATACGATCTATCGGAAGAAGATGAGATTGACGAGTATAAAAAAAGAGGCGCGATGGAGGTTCTGGCAAGAACCTATGTAAGCGAGGAGCATCATGGGCATTACCATTTTCTCGCAGAATGGGTGCGCGATGCGTTTGAACAGTATTTTACAGTGATAGCTGACCGTATTTCCGATTTTTTCGGCGACCCGCTGCCCGATGCGTCAATCATGCTGCGCTGGGGTCATAACAACGTTAGCAAAGTATGGGAAGTGAACGGCAAGTATTTGGTGCTGGAATGGTTCAATCAATATGGTGATGGTGATTTTGCTCACCAGTTGTGGCTTGCTGCAGGATACAGAGAGGATTTGGATGACGACCAGGAGGATGACGAGAACGAATACAGTACGAACAATGAAGAACCCCAAGAAAATAGCCAAACATTTGATCTCCATCAGTTTGAAAAGCTAATAAAAGAGGCTCAGTCTCGTATGGATGAGGGAGCATATGATGAAGTTCTGAATTTGGTGTCCCAAATGGAGGAACTGGCATCAAATTCTGTGGATGTGGATGTCGCACAAATGAGCTGTATCTATGACTTTAAGCGGAATGCGCTTTATCAATTAGGCCGAGTAGAAGAATCGCTCGAGTCCTGCCGCGAAGCGATTGACTATATCAACCGGAGGATGTTATTCAACTACCGATCGGAGCCCCGCCAAACGCTGCGCGTTTGCCACAATATGCTCGCACGGGAGCTTATGGAACACGCTGCATCCAAAGAAGAATGCCTATCGGCCTGGGAACATGTAAAGGCTTGCTTCAAAGCGGTGGAACCGGTCGAGGGCGAAGCGGTACTTGAATATTTCTATGACACCAGAGCGCTTGTGCTGTTAAAACTGAGTGAATTTGATCCAAATGAGAAAGCCAAGGCATTTGCTTTTCTTCAGCGGATGCAAACTATGGGGTCGCATTATCTGAGGGAAGAGCCTCGACTGACTAAAGCGATAAATTCAGTAGAGTATCAGGCATTTTTGAAAAGCAGCCATGAAGTCGATAGAGAGTATATACAGGCACCTGTGCAAGAAACAGCTATGGAGGCAGTGATCCGTTACCACAAGGCCTACGAAACATTCAGCCAATTCAACTCGCAAGTGGAAAAGGAGTTTGGGCCCATTATCTCCCTTTCGTTTAGGGAGGACATGATTGCGAAAGCTGAAGAGGAATTAGGTTTTACCTTGCCGGATGCACTTCGTCAATTTATGTTGGTGCCTGGCCTTGTACACGGGATACATCCGGAACTTGTGCCTCCTATAGAAATTCAAGGGATGTTTTCGCTGCTTGCAGAAGTGTGGGGAGTGCGCAAGGAGTTCGAAGAGCGTTTGACGCGGAAAGAAATGCACTGGCTGGAGGTTCATTGTCTGATCTGCGGCTTATCACAAATTGATGGCGATAGCCAAGAGTATATGTACTTTACTCCCGGCAAAGGATTTGGCACCTTTATTTATACTCGGGATCGTTGGGATGAGTTTGAAAAGGATGTGCTCAGACCGCTGCTAGCCCAAGAGATTCCCGTTGAGACATTTGACCGGGCGTTCTCCCGAAAGGTGAGCGATCAGATTAGACGGATGATTGAGGTGAGCAGGAACCCTGGTGTCATGCACTAATAGTGTCCCCTCTAAGTAGACTGTAAAGGTTAGGACCTTACAGTTTGCTTGGAGGGGATTTCTTTATGAACCAGGAGAGGGCACCCGACACCCGCGATGATACGGGAATTGTCCCGATAAAGTTCACTTAACCCGGTTGTTTTCATATAAATAAAGGAAAATATTCTTTTATTTTCTTTTTAATATAAAATAATAGAAGAGAATTCCCGTTAATAGAGTGGGGAGGGAAATTCTATTAATCGAAAAGGAGGTGAGTAGTCTACTAAGTTCTACTAAGTTTTAAGAAATTCAAACTTCAATCAGGAAAGGAAGATGAATTAGTGATATCAAAACGTCGAAAATGGGTAGCAATAACAATGTTCATGGCTTTATCAACATCCGTAATCGGAACCGGGTCTGCTTTGGCAGAACAGCCTGCAATCACGGCGACTGCGGGATCAGAAGCGGCAATAAACGCCGCTGTGTCCGATATGCCTGCCGGATTCAAATCCTCCATTGAATGGGTGTACAACAACCGCATGGTCAAGGAAGGCTCCGTCAGTCGTAAAAATTTGATCTACGATCAAATTTTTGCAGGTAAAGGAACAATTAACTATGTGGTCCGCTGGCAGTCTTCCAAAAATCTGACCCTGCAGCAGCGCAAGGATATCGAGAAGATGCTGGGTCGCCAGTTGAACAACTGGACGAAGAATCTCAAGGGGTATGACGGCTGGCCTTACGGTGATATTTCTGTCAAAGTTGTAGGTTGGGCTGTGGCCAATTCGTCCCAGATTCTGGACAGGCAGCCGGGTGAAATCGTATATACCCAGACCATCGTGGATGATCTCAGCAAAACCGATCCCCGCATTCCGGCCGCACTGCCTGTCGCTCCGAATGAGCTGTCCCGGTTCGAGCACTTCAGCAATCCGAACTATGCCTATCCCGGCGGACTGGATAAGCGGTTTGACATGTATCTGTGGGGGACGACCAATTTTGGCGGAGGCGCCGGAGGCGACTGGGGACAGCGTGTATCGGACGACTATATTCTGAGCACCGTCAATAACAATGAAGTTCATATTACGGAACATGAGATTGGCCATGGATTCGGCATGCCCGATTTCTACGAAGATAAGGACCGGCCGCCGGGTGGTTTCCCTCAGCCAACTATTATGTGGGCGGGCAACTCAGCTACCATAACCAATTGGGATGTATGGCTGCTTCGCTACACATGGAGCCAGATTAAGAAAGATACCCGACGTTTCCCTACGACTCCGGCGGGCAATGAATCCGTGAATGCGGCTTTGACGGCCAAAGCCACTACGAGCTATGTGTCTCCATGGGAGACCATTCAAGCACTGAATGACGGACTGGACCCCGCCCATTCCAATGACCGCACCCAGTCGGTATACGGCAACTGGCCGCAAATTGGGACACAATGGGTCCAATACGATTTTGACCGCGCGTATACCGTCTCGCAGACGGACGTGTACTGGTTCAAGGATGGCGGAGGCATCGACGTACCGGCTTCGTACCGGGTCCAATACCTGGATGGCACAACCTGGAGGAATGTTCCCAATGCACAGGGCTTGGGCACGAAAGCCGATGCGTATAACACAACTCGCTTCGATCCGGTCAGCACAACGGCGGTGCGTCTCGAAATCGTAGCGAAGAATCCGGCTTCGACCGGAATTCTGGAGTGGAAAGTGACGGGAATCGCCCGCTAGTTTGATTGAAGGCTGCGCTTCAATCATGAAACACCCTCCCATAGCATTGGCTTCCAACGGCCGAGATCTTCATCCGAAGATCTCGGCCGTTGGATCGTTTGCGGGGTATTAATTTCACGGGAAAAGCACTGGCCGCGGCGGATAAATGTTTGATCACTGCCCGGATTACAAGCATCGAATCAATGGACACCCCGATGACCATACCATCGCTGTAAGCAGCGGTATCTGCGAGTACGACCAAGTTATCGTCGACAGTAGCGAACCGATTCAGGATGGTATCCGGGTGCGATTCTAAGGCATGAGGTTTAAAACTGGCAGATTTGTACAATAGCAATCTAAAAGAAATCTAGTCGCCACTTACATGATATAATAGTTGTAGGTAAATCGTTTTTCAGCGAATGACTGACGGCAATATTTGAGAATAATATATTCATTTATGGAGGTTATGTAATGGGAACAGGTAAACCGGTAACGATAACAGTAGAAACGATCGTTCATTCTCCCGTTGAAAGCGTGTGGAAGTATTGGACGGATCCGAAGCATATCACGCAATGGAGTACGGCTTCCGATGACTGGCACACGCCATACGCCGAGAATGATCTGAAGGTCGGCGGTAAATTCGCCTCGAGAATGGAAGCCAAAGACGGTAGCTTTGGATTTGATTTCGGCGGAGTATACGACGAAGTGAGCGTTAACGAGAGCATCTCCTATACGATCGCCGACGGTAGAAAAGTGAAGATCGTTTTTATACGTCAAGACAACAACACGAAAATCATCGAATCGTTCGAAGCGGAAGAGACCAACGCCATCGAGATGCAGCAGTCCGGATGGCAAGCGATTTTAAACAATTTCAAAAAATATGTGGAAAATGCTAGAGAAGAATAAAAAACTTTTAGAAGCGCATGCTGTTGTTGGCATGTGCTTTGCTATGTACCGATGAATTGACAAATACGTCGTAAAAGTTCATCATAAGGTACGATTCCATATATTACTGAACTCGCAGAAAATAATATGAGGTGGTAAGTCTTGAGTTACTCTTTTGATCGTTTCATTGACCGCCGCAACACCCGTTCTTACAAATGGGATCAAAACGAAAAGCTGTTCGGCCAAGCGGATGTACTTTCTTTATGGGTTGCAGATATGGACTTTCCAAGTCCGCCTGCAGTTGCGGAAGCTTTGAAGAAACGTGCCGAATTAGGGCTTTATGGTTATGCCATTCGTACAGACGATTATTTTAACGCCATTATCCAATGGTTTCGTAACCGTCATCACTGGGAAATTCAACCCGGTTGGATCACGGACTCGCCGAGTATAGTCACTTCCTTAAGTTTGGCTGTAGAATTGTTCAGCGAGCCAAGCGCACCGGTTGTTATACAGACGCCTGTTTACTATCCGTTTTATCATGTGATCGAAGGCAACGGCCGGAAAGTGGCCAAAAATTCGCTGCTGTTGCGCAACGGCCGCTTCGAGATGGATTACGAGCATTTGGAGTCCTTATTTAAAGACGGCGCCAAGCTTATGCTGCTTTGCAGTCCTCACAACCCGGGCGGACGCGTATGGGAGCGGGAAGAACTGCTGAAGCTTGGCGAGCTCTGCTTGAAATATCAAGTCACTGTCATCTCCGATGAAATCCATTGCGACTTAACTTTCCCGGGACATGCGCATACGCCGTTCGCCACGCTATCTCCTGAACTCGCTAATATAACAGTTACCTGCTTGGCTGCGACCAAAACATTCAATTTGCCGGGGTTACATACGTCGTTCATCGTTGCTTCCAATGCGGGCTTAAGAAGAAAAATGGAGCAGCGGCTCAAAACGCTCAGCTTAGACATGGCTCAGCATTTCGCTCAGGACGCAGTGGAGGCTGCTTATCGTGAAGGGGCTGAGTGGCTTGACGAGATGATGGCGTATGTGAAAGGCAATCTTGAATATGCAATTGAGTACCTGACATCGCATTTACCGGAAGTCAAGCCGCTGCGGCCGGAGGGTACGTATTTGTTATGGATAGACTGCCGTCAGCTTGGCTTGGATCGTAACGGGTTAAAGGATTTGATGTACCATCGGGCGAAGGTGGCCTTTAATGAAGGGTCGATTTTCGGAACCGAGGGCGAAGGATGGCTGCGTATTAACCTAGCATGTCCCAGATCGATATTGGAGCAGGCGCTGAAACAATTTTGTGATGCGGCAAATGAAGGTAAATAATCGAATGTTTCACATTCTGGGGCGGCTTGGACTGGTCCATCCTGTTCGCCGAGGGGAGTCTGGATATCTGTGAGCCTTACGGCGTGATGGTGAATTTCCACGATGCGCGCATTGTCGGATTCGATGATCTTTCCGGCGCCGAAGAGGTTTGACTTCAGAGCGGGGAGAAGGGGAACTGGCGCGAATGTCCCCCAAAAGCACTCCTTTGAACGGTCGCTCGACACTTCCAATTTAAAATAGGATGAGCTTCATTTGTTCAACAATTTTTTTTAGGGCCGCCCGTAAGTTATTTTATGACTTATGAGCGGCCCTTTTTTCTTTTAATTATGTTTTATTCTACCAAACTAATTTCATATAAATTATGGAAAATATGTATTTACACTTAATCCTTTATATGGTAGTTTATGTATAACCTATACCAAAAGGAGGTAATTAATTATGGGAAAAAGTAGAATCATAGGCTTATTAACAGCCGCGGTCATGACAACTGCAAGCTTTGGCACCAGCGCCTTTGCAGCAGGCGCACAATACCCAAATGCCGACCCTACGCTCGGCATCGATGAACATCTGATAGTCGCCAACGATGAAAAGCTGAATGAAATTTTGACGAAGAATGGAACGATTCCAAAGGATGCAACGCCGGAACAAGCCGAAAAAATTATCAGGCAGTACTTAAGCCAAAATGCGGATAAGGACATTAAGAACCGTTCCCAATCCGATATCAAGTCGGCCCAAGACTTGAAGAAGTACGGCAAATCCGCCGCTGCCAGAGGATTTTTGAATAAAAACTCAGACACCCACAAGAAGAAAAAGAATGATCCCCAAACCTCTTGGGACGGAAGTGTTACCAAGGATAAAGCGCTTGTTCTTTTGATCGAGTTCCCGGACTTTCCGCATAATTCGCTAGCACCGAAAGAAACGGCAATGTATTACAAGGATTACACCCCGTCGCATTATCAGAATATGATATTTGGGAGTAACGGCTATGCCGGCCCTAACGGCGAAAATTTCGTTTCCTTAAAGCAATTCTATGACCAGCAATCCGGCGGCAGCTATGACGTGGAAGGCAGAGCTCTGGGCTGGTACAAAGCCTCCAAACCGGCGGCCTACTATGGCGCAGACAGCGGCAGCAGCAAAAATGTGAACATTCGAGAGCTTGTCAAGGAGGCTTTAATTGCCGCTTCCAAGGATGTGAATCTTCAAGACTACGACCTGAAGGACCCTAATGATTTGGACGGTGACGGCGACCTTAACGAGCCAGACGGCATTATTGATCACCTCATGATTATCCACTCGGGAATGGGCCAGGAGGCGGGTGGCGGCACGCTGGGAACGGACGCAATATGGTCCCATAGCTCAAAGGTCTATGACATCGTGAACGGTTCCGCCATTCCGTGGAAAATACCGGGCACGGAAATTTCCGCTTATTCCTATACTGTTATGCCTGAGGATGGGGCGGCCGGTGTGTTTAGCCATGAATTCGGCCACGATCTCGGACTTCCTGACGAATACGATACGGAATATACCGGCCAAGGCGATTCCGTCGCCTACTGGTCCATTATGTCAGCCGGAAGCTGGGCGGGAACTATACCGGGAACCGAGCCTGTAGGCTTCAGTCCGTACGCCAAGCAATTTTTCCAAAATACCTATGGCGGCAACTGGCTCCACGGCAATACAGTAGACTTGTCGGAGCTGACGACCAAAGGCAAGGAATACACTTTGGACGCAGCCAGCATCAAAGCAGCCAACAACGACGTAGTCAAGATCACTCTTCCGAAAAAGGGAACGCTCGTAACCACGCCGCCCAGCGGTAAATACGCTTACTTTAGCGGCTCAGGCAATAATTTGAATAATTCCATGTTTACTTCCTTCGACTTGACCGATGCGACCTCAGCAGACCTGAACTTCAAGACTTGGTACGATATCGAAAAGGATTGGGATTATGGCTCTGTGCAAGTGCAGGTATACGGCACGAATACTTGGTCAAGCATCCCCGGCAACATTACAACCGCTGCCAATCCCAATCAGCAAAATCCCGGAAACGGCATAACCGGCAAATCCGACGGCTGGATTGACGCCAAATTTAGCCTGAACGATTACGCGGGTAAAAAGGTCAACCTGAAAA
The DNA here is from genome assembly GCF_057749925.1 of Paenibacillus sp. sgz302191. Taxonomy (NCBI): domain Bacteria; kingdom Bacillati; phylum Bacillota; class Bacilli; order Caryophanales; family Paenibacillaceae; genus Paenibacillus; species Paenibacillus sp. sgz302191. The sequence goes on along the minus strand of NZ_JBYLHY010000021.1, from coordinate 90,104 downwards.
TCAACTATTGGACCGACGTTGCCGCTGCAATGGCGGGCTTATATGTAGATGACATTTCGTTAGTAACAGACGGCAAGGTGTCTTTATTTGATGACGCGGAAGGAACTGCCTCCAGCTTCACATTGAACGGCTTCACGAAAGACGATGGTTACAAGTATTCGGATCACTATTACTTGCTCGAGATGAGGAACCATTCCGGTGTTGACGCAGGACTCAGCCATATTTTACGCGGCAAAAGCCTTATGGCTTATAAACCGGGCCTCTTGATCTGGTACGCGGACGAACAGTACACCGATAACTGGACAACTGTTCATCCCGGTCACGGCTTTTTAAATGTTGTCGATGCGGAGCAAAAATTGATGAGGTGGAACGACGGCAGCGCAGCGGCCACCAGGTACCAAGTTCACGATGCAACCTTCAGCACAAATAAGGACAAGAAAATGTTCATCGATTACAGTACGGATACTGTAGTGCGCACCATAACAGACACCACCAATTCCAAAAATCCTACTTTCGAGGATAAACGGACTTATTTTACGCAGGAAATGCCGGATGCAGGAGTTATTTTGCCGTTGTATGGCATCAAAGTAAATGTCATTGACGAGACAGACGATAGTAGGAAAGGAAATATCGTGGTCAAGCTTAAATAGCTTCGGTCGCAACGCGCGCAGTTCCCAACTCGCAGTGTGGCGCCGCATGAATCCGCAAAGAACGGCGCGGTCGGCACCGTCCCGATTATGAACAAACGCCCCTGTTTCGCTTTCGAAACAGGGGCGTTTGTTTTTTTCGTTTAAACGAACCGCTATCCCTGATGCTATTTCCGTTTCCAAAAGAACTAAGCTTTTTACAGTAAAAACTAAATCTTTTTGGGTGAAATATGAAGGAATGGTTTGATAAAATAGTAAATGTAATCGCTTACAATTTTGATATTGGAAGGAAGTGGAGACGACGGCCTGCTACGAGCAGCACAGCATCATAGTAAAACTACATGCAATTTAACCTAATAAGGAGGAATGCGAAATGAAGCAAAAAAGAATGAGGTTATTTTTTGCGATTTTAATTTGTTTTACGCTTACATTGCCTGCAGTAACCGCGCAAGCGGCAACAACGATCACTTCCAATGAAACCGGCACCCATGACGGCTACTATTATGAACTGTGGAAGGATTCCGGAACGACGAGTATGACGCTCAATAGCGGCGGCGCGTTCAGCGCACAGTGGAGCAACATCGGAAATGCGTTATTCCGTAAAGGCAAGAAATTCGACGAGACCCAGACACACAAGCAAATCGGAAACATATCCGTCAACTACAGTGCCGACTACCAGCCAAACGGCAATTCGTATTTATGCGTCTATGGGTGGATGGTTGACCCGCTAGTCGAATATTACATCGTCGATAGCTGGGGCAGCTGGCGTCCGCCCGGCGCAACGTCAAAAGGCACTATTACCGTTGACGGGGGGACATATGACGTTTATGAGACCATCAGAGTCAACCAACCTTCCATTAAAGGCAATACAACTTTTAAGCAGTATTGGAGTGTCCGGACGTCGAAACGCACGAGCGGAACCATATCTGTTAGCCAACACTTTAATGCGTGGGAGAACATGGGAATGCAAATGGGGAAAATGAATGAAGTTTCGCTTACGATAGAGGGGTATCAAAGCAGCGGGAGCGCTAATGTGACTAGCAATACACTTACGATCGGCGGAAGCAGTGGCGGTGGTACTACAGGTACGAAAATAGAAGCCGAAAGTATGACCAAAAGCGGTCAGTACACCGGGAATATCAGCTCGCCGTTCAACGGAGTCGCTTTATACGCCAACAATGATTCGGTGAAATATACACAGAATTTCACGAGCGGCACCCATAATTTTTCACTCCGTGGCGCTTCGAATAACTCCAACATGGCCAGAGTCGATTTGAAAATCGGCGGCCAGACAAAGGGCACCTTCTACTTCGGCGGGAGCAGTTCTGCGGTTTATACCTTAAACAATGTCAGCCATGGAACCGGAAATCAAGAGATTGAGCTCATTGTAACAGCCGATAACGGGACATGGGATGCTTATATTGATTATTTGGAGATCAACTAAAAGAGCGGAAGGAGGTAGAACCATGTTTAAAGCGAAAGCAGGAAAATGGGCGGCGATCGGGTCGCTCGTCGTATCTTTGTTCACGGGCTCGCTGGTGATGTTGGGCAGCGAGGCGCTTGCGGCCGATTGTTCGAACGGCTATGTAGCATTAACCTTCGACGATGGTCCGAATCCCAACAATACGACAACGCTGCTTAACACACTGAAGCAAAACGGCTTGCGCGCGACGTTCTTCAATGTTGGGCAGAATGCGCAGAATTACCCGTCACTCGTACGCGACCAGCAGGCGGCAGGCATGTGGATCGGCAGCCATTCATGGTCGCATCCGCACATGACGCAGCTGAGCGCCTCGCAGATGTCATCGGAAATTACACGCACGCAGCAAACGCTGCAGTCCATTACCGGCACGGCGCCGAAGCTGTTCCGTCCGCCGTACGGCGAGACCAACGCGACCTTGAAGTCCATCGAGGCCCAGAACGGTCTTACCGAAGTGCTATGGAGCGTTGACTCCCAGGACTGGAACGGCGCTACCGCCGCCCAGATCGCAGCCGCCGCGGGCAGGATGCAAAACGGCGATGTGATCCTGATGCACGACCAATACCAGACTACGCTCCAAGCAATCCCGCAGATCGCGCAGAACCTCAAGAGCCGGAATCTTTGCTCCGGCATGATCTCGCCGAGCACCGGCCGGGCGGTCGCGCCTGACGGCGGAAGCAGCGGTGGTAACACAGGTGCGAAAACAGAAGCCGAGAGTATGACCAAAGGCGGCCAGTACACCGGGAATATCAGCTCGCCGTTCAACGGAGTCGCTTTATACGCCAACAATGATTCGGTGAAATACACGCAAAATTTCGCGAGCGGTACCCATAATTTTTCACTCCGTGGCGCTTCGAATAACTCCAACATGGCCAGAGTCGATTTGAAAATCGGCGGCCAGACAAAGGGCACCTTCTACTTCGGCGGGAGCAGTCCTGCGGTCTATACCCTAAACAATGTCAGCCATGGAACCGGAAATCAAGAGATCGAGCTCGTTGTAACAGCCGATAACGGGACATGGGATGCTTACATTGATTATTTGGAGAACAACTAAAGCTCCATAGCGGCAAACGATTCTTCCATACAAAATCCCGGCGGAATCTTCCCGAGGTCCCGAAGACACTGAAGACAACTACCATTCCCGATGTATGGGCGTGAGAGTTGTCTTTTTCCTTACCCGTCTCGTTTCCGAACATCAAAAAAAGCCCTTTCAAAAGTCAAAAATGGAGCGTTTAAGGCTTTCGTGGTAGCGGTTACAATTTAAACTACAAAGAGGAGGGGTTGTAGTGACTGCTAACAGGATAAGTCATGCGGCTGTAATGAAGACAACAAGAAACAATTCATTAAAAACAAAAAGGTGGCTATGGTGTTATTTATTCTTACTGCCACAAGCATTATTGTATGTTTCTTTTACGTTATATCCTATGATTATGAGCTATGTATATGCCTTTTACGAGTGGAGCGGCATTGGTCCTATAGATGAATTTGTCGGTCTTGACAACTTTAAGGAAACCCTCTTGGACCCGTTATTTTGGAACGCTTTTAAAAACAGCTTTATATTCATGGGGGCACTCGTTCTTATTCAAGTACCGCTTGCATTGCTGCTGGCTCTGTTATTAAGTGCCTCCTGGTTGAAAGGCTCCGCTGCTTATCGGACGATCTTTTTTTTGCCTGTGGTTACGACGACAGCTATCGTTGGCCTTGTTATGAAGTTTATATTCGGAGCTTATAAAGGATTGGTTAACGAAGTTTTTATAGCAATCGGATTGATTGATGCTCCGATCGACTGGCTTGGCAGCGCCGATACGGCACTGCTGATCGTGACATTTGTAGGGATCTGGAAGTATTTTGGGATTAAAGTGATTTACTGGTTATCGGGCATTTCCACGCTGCCGAAAGATTTATACGAAGCTGCAAAAGTGGACGGTGCCTCGGCATTCCAAAGCTTCCGGCTCATTACGATCCCGCTGTTGATTCCTGTAGGAACCGTGATTGTTCTTTTGTCAGCGGTGAATGCGCTACATGTGTTCGATTTGGTCCAGTCCATGACGGGCGGTGGCCCATCCTTCTCAACGGATATGGTTGACGTTTATATTTACCGGTATGCTTTCGGCGGCGGCGGGGAATCTAGAATCGGATTCGCTTCGGCAGCCGGGGTCGTATACGGCTTTGCTATCTTGTTCGTATCGCTGGCCTTTGGTTTACTCTCCCGTATGGCGGGCGGGAAAAAGCGAGGAGCGCAGCACTAGAACTGCAAGTTCATACATCTTTGATGAGGAAGGGATTAGATATGGAAGCTGCAAAATCTGTGAAGAAGCTGGTTATTCCCATTACACACCTATTGTTAATTGGTGTAGGCCTGATTTGGATTTATCCATTTATCTGGATGGTAACGGCGTCGTTTAAAACGAACTCCGAGTACATTTCGGGCGGATTATCCGTCTTGCCGAAATCGTTTCAATTTGAAAACTATGTTAGAGCCTGGGAGACGGCTAAATTCTCCATTTATTTTTACAATACCGCGATCATTTCGGTATCCGTTGTTCTAGTTGTTATCTTACTATGTGCCATGACAGGCTATGTGTTAGGGCGGTTCGAATTCCCGGGGCGGAAATTGATATTAGTATTAGTTGCGGCAACGTTGTTCTTACCTAAAGGCTATACGATTATTCCAGTCTATACGTTAGTTAATTCACTCGGATTAAATAATACGCTTGCAGGGGTTATACTTGCAGAAGCCGGCGGAGCGCATGTGTTATTTATCTTATTGTTTACAGCATTTTTTCGGGGAGTGCCGAAAGAATTGGAAGAGGCGGCGCAGATTGACGGGGCGGGATTTCTGCGCACCTTTCTTCAGGTCATGCTGCCCCTTTCGAGGCCGACGATCGCGACAACCGGAATTTTACAGTTTATGTACTCTTGGAATTCCTTCTTAATTCCGTTAGTATTTACTTTAAATAAACCGGAATTAAGAACGCTTGGTGTCGGAATGTATCAGTTTGTCGGCGAGCATTCCGTCGACTGGACCGGAGCCGCTGCAGCGGCGAGCATCTCCCTCATTCCAATCATCTTCATATTCGTCTTCTTTCAACGTTATTTCGTAGAGGGGATTGCCGGTGCCGTAAAAGGATAGGAGAGACAGCATGTGAATAGATTTGTCGATATGTTGGATCAATGGACGAATCATATTGAGCTTCGACCTAAATTGTTGATCACTTTTTATTTTATAAGTATTGTGCCGCTTATTGTTACAGCGGCTTTCTTTTATATGACCTTAACTCAATCGCTTGGGGAAGAGGTAGGGGCATCTATGGTGCAAACAACTAGGCAAGTTGATGAACGAATAAGTTCTTTTACGGAAGAAACGACCCATTTGATCAAATTAATACAGTTTGATTCGGATACCCAGGCTTTCCTGGATTGGAAAGATCCCGCCGATTTGTCCCTGATTCCGAATCTTCAGGCCCTTAGAAACCTCATTTCTACCATTTCAAATCAAAACACTCATATACGCGGTGTTTATGTTGTTAACGATCACGGTAATTTCATTTCTGACGGTAAGGATTTTTCGAAAATAGGGTTTGATTTTCTAAACGACCCTTGGTATGGCGAGGTCATCAAGCAAAAGGGCTTTCGTTTATTTCCCGCGCATGCGCAAAACTATGCCCAAGGGGAATCGGTTGTAACGTTTGCAGGCAGAATATTCAAAGTTTCCGATCTGAAGGAAAGCGGTACGCTGCTGCTGAATTATGATGCGCAATTTTTATCCGGTATGATTGATACCATCCGGGTTGGGAATACAGGTTCCGTATTTATGATTTCACAGGAAGGGAAGTCTGTCGTTAATCAAAGCGGGGAAGGCGAATCGGAAGACCTGATCAAGAAGATCAACTCGCTGCCGGAATTTAAGCAGGACCACGGGTATTTGTTTACTGAGGTTCATGGAGTAAATACGCTTGTAGGCTACTCAACCTCTAAGGCGACGGGTTGGAAAATTGTCGCGGCTGTCCCGTTTCGAGAGGTGTCGGGAAAGATTGAAGCCCTAAAATGGGCCATCTTGATCATCGTCTGCGTAGCTCTTGGGTTTATCGTCCTTTTTGCAAAATACCTGAGTCAGGCTATTACTAACCCTATGATCCGGCTTGCCGAATATATGAAGCGTGTCGAAAAAGGAGATTTATCCGCCAGGGTGCCTATCGATAGAGGGGATGAGCTGGGCTTATTGACACGGCGCTTTAACCGTATGCTGGAGCAAGTTCAGGAATTAAAAGAAGAAGTGTATTTGTCGGAAATTAGGGAGACCAGGCTCCAGTTATTAAAGCGGGAGTCCGAATTGAAAGCGCTGCAAATGCAGATTAATCCGCACTTTTTGCACAATACGTTAAATACGATAAAGTGTGTCGGTGAAGTCTATGACGTGAAGGAAGTCGCGATTATGAGTGAGGGCCTGGCAGGAATGTTCAGGTACAGCATCGATACCGAGAAATATAAAACACTGCGGCAAGAAATTGATCATGTGGCAGCCTATATACAAATTATTCAAGTTCGGTATCCCGGACGCATTCGCTGCCATTTTGATATTGCGGCACACCTTGAAGAACAGCCGGTGCTTAAATTAATCCTTCAACCTCTAGTTGAAAATGCGATCGAACACGGCTTGATCCCCAAGTCGTCAGTAGGGGATATTTGGATAACAGCCGTTGAAGCGGATGATAACGAGCTTGTTTTACGTGTTGCGGATAACGGAGTAGGTATTGCGGCTGAGCGTTTGCAGGAGATTAAGCGCAGGCTTGCCAGACAAGCAGACGAAGCTGTCGACGGTGAGGAGCCGTTGGCCGGCCATGTCGGGTTGTTTAATGTGAGCCAACGATTATTTTTAAACTATGGCGGGCAAGGAAGGCTTGGAATCGATTATAGTCCGTTAACCGGAACGATTGCAGAAATTCGTATACCATTGGATGAAGACAGAGAGGACGGCAGCTATGCATAACTTATTAGTAGTGGATGACGAGTTTTGGATGTGCGAAGGGTTGAAAAAAATTATAGCCCGGCTAGGCGTTCAATTTACGGTTACGGATTCGGCTCGGGACGGCAGGGAGGCACTGGCCAAGCTTGAACAAGGGAATTTTGATGCGATTATTACGGACATCAACATGCCGGGCATGAACGGGCTGGAGATGATGAAGGAAATGCGGGAGCGGCAGTTCAAGCAGCAGGTAATTATTGTTTCAGCATACGACGAATTTGAATATGCCAGGACGACTATGCGCTTGGGTGCGATTGATTACTTGATAAAGCCTGTCAACAACGAGGAGCTTTCCGCCGTATTGACCAACCTGCAGGAATTATTGTCCCGGCGTACGGAAGCGCCGTCAACTGAGAAGGAAACGGCTATCGGTCTCACCGGTTTGGGCGGTGGCGTAGAGCTTGTTCAATCGGTCTTGAAAACGATGGAGCGTTTGTATATGGAAGACCTGTCACTTTCCCTGCTGGCCGATCAGGCAGGCTTTAACTCTTCCTATCTTAGCCGGTTATTTAAAATAGAAACAGGTAAAGGCTTTGTCCAGTATTTGAGAGATGTGAGGATGAGGCACGCATGCAGAATGCTTAAGGAGACAAGCTTGACAAATATAGAAATTGCTAAACAGGTTGGCTATTGGGACGAAAAACATTTTAGAAGAACCTTTAAAAAGGATTTTGGGATGACGCCGGGAGAATACCGCGATAAGCATCAAAGTAAAAAATAGACCCTCAAAAGTAAAAAATGGGCGTCTTAATATGCATAGAGTAAGCGTTTACAATAAGGATGTAAAAACGGATATTGCAATTTCACAAGGGGGAACTAACATGTTAAAACGTACAGGTTCAGTCACGATTGCAGCAGCAATGGCATTTTCGGTTGCGCTCTCCGGATGTTCGCAAGAAAGCAGCAAACAAGGAGCGAAAGATGGAAGCGCTAATAACCGAGCCAAAGAGGTCGTGTTAAAGGTTTGGGGCGCTGACCAATCTAGTTGGGATGGGGAAGACAGTCCGGGACAGCAGGTCGTCAAAACTTTTAACGAGAAGTATAAAGGGCAAATTCGAGTAGAGGCCAAATATACTCCGTGGGAAGGACATAACACAGCGGTACAGGCAGCTTTTGCTTCCGGGGATGAACCCGATTTGTTCCAACTGCCGTTAGGCTCTCAAGTTTCCGATTATGTAGATAAGCACTTAATTCAACCGATTACAGGATTAGTATCAGATAAATGGAAACAGAATTTTTATGAAGGGTCGTTCCAAGAAGGGGTTAACCAATTCAATGGTCAAATCTATACTTGGCCGAGTTCAGGTCCGTCTCTCAGTTATATGCTGTACTACAATAAAGATGTTTTGAAAAATGCCGGGCTGGAGCCTAAAGCCCCAAAAACGTGGGATGAGCTAAGAGAAATGGCTCAGAAAGTTACAGCGCAAGGAAAAGGGGATGTTTACGGAGTAACGTTTGCAGGCGGAACGCCGGCACGCTTTACTCAACTCGTTGTAGCCGGCTTCGCTGTCGGAGCCAGTAAAGGGGAAAGTCCTTTCGACGGATTCAATTTTATTGAAGGTAAATATGACCTTGCCTCCAAGGCTTGGGTAGATTCGGTCAATTTCTTGTTAACTTTAAAGAAGGAAGGGAGCATTCTGCCATCTTCCTTTATGTTTAAAACATCAGAATCCGAGGCGTTGTTTGCGGAAGGCAAGGCGGCTTTTCTTTTAAACGGCCGCTGGTCGCTTGCTAATCTAAAAAATTTGAATCCAAAGCTTAATTTCGGCTCGGCCTATGTACCTACGCCGGATGGAAGCACACCTAAATTTGGATATACGTTGGCTGTTCCCGAACGTGGCTATGTCGTTTCCAAGAACACAAAGCACGCCAAAGAGGTGGGGAAATTTATCGAGGAAGCATTTACTTCCAAAGAATATTATAATTTATACATGAAAAAAGGGATCTCTTTAACGCCTATGCCGGATGTAAACGCGGACGAAAGCAATTATCCGTTCCCCGAATTAAAGGAGTTTGTCAAAGTTCATAACGATGCTTGGATACTCGGACCTGACGCCATTGCCCGCAATCCGGAATTAGTTCCTGTATCCAATAAAATCGGCAATTTGGTGCAAGACAAGATGAAGCCGAACACGGGTGAAGTGCTTCAGATGATTTTGAACGGTAAAGCAACCAATGTGGAAGCAACGCTGAAGGAACATTCCGATAAGTTGAATAAAAACCTGCAAGATGCCATAAATAAATCAAAAGCTGAGGGCGCCAAAGTAGATATGGAGGATTTCCATTTCCCGAAATGGGACGGAAGCAGCAACTTTAAAGAAATGAAATAAGACTGCTGATTGCGGACGAGAGTTGAAAGGATGGAGGTACCTTGAAGCAGCCCAACGTAATTTGGATCTTGGTCGATCAGATGCGTGCCCAAGCGATGAGCCACCGCTTAGATCCGAATGTCAGCACACCTAATCTCGACAGAATGGCGATTGAAGGGGTCAACTTTACACATGCGATCTCGGGAACTCCTCTTTGTTCGCCGTTTCGAGGTTCTCTTGTGACGGGAAAGTATCCGCACCGTTCCACCGTTCCTGCTCTTCACTCGCCAATGTCAACTGAAGCTAAAACGGTAGCGCATGCGTTTCGGGAGCATGGATACCGGACCGGATGGTTTGGAAAATGGCATCTGGATGGCAACCGCCCGGAGCTGGATCTTAAAGATTCCAAAAATCACGCCAGCACCCGGTATATCCCCCCGGAAAGAAGAGGAGGATTTGAAGATTGGTGGGCATACGAGAATAATAATCAGCCTTTTCACGGCTATGTTCATACGGACGGGGAAGACGGACGGCCTTTATCATTGAGGCTTCCCGGTTATGAGACAGATGCGTTGACCGATTTGTTCATCGAGTGGATGAAGCGGCAGGCAGGGGGCGCACAAGATTATGCAAAAAAGCCTTTCTTCGGCGTTCTATCCGTACAACCTCCGCATGACCCCTATGTTGCGCCTGAGGAGGATATGAAAAGGCACCGCCCTGCCAACATTCGGCTGAATCCCAACGTCCCCGCCGTCAAAGACATCGAGGAACGCGCCCGTTTAGAATTGGCGGGTTATTATGCAGCCATTGAGCGGATTGACTTCAACGTCGGGCGAATAAGAGATGCGTTATTGAAGCTTGGCATCGATCAAGAGACGTATGTGATCTTTTTCAGCGATCACGGAGATATGCATGGAGCACACGGTCAATTTCGAAAGATGGCGCCTTGGGAGGAATCCATCCGCATTCCTTTTCTGGTCAGCGGACCGACCCGCCGAAGCTACAAGCCAAAGCGGTCGAATGCGCTGGTCAATCACGTTGACATAGCCCCGACAACACTTGGTTTGTGCGGCATTCCGGTGCCTGAGGATATGGAGGGCTTTGATTATTCATCCGTTATTTTGGATCCTGCTCTCAATTCCGATTCGGCAGCTATGCCTGAAAGCGCCTACATCAGCTTGCCGCTGCCGCAAGCCATGCAGCCAGGGCCCTTCGAGGAAGGGATCGATCGCCCTTTTAGAGGTGTAGTTACCCGCGACGGTTGGAAGTACATCGCTTTGGAGCATCAACCATGGCTGCTGTACAACTTGAACTCTGATCCGTATGAGATGGTCAATCTTGCTTACAGTAAGTTTAATCGCAGGCATTTGGAGAGGCTTCACGGAATGTTGAAGGATTGGATTGCCAAAACCGGGGATCAGTTCGAACTTCCGGAGCAAGTATGGTATAGCGGTATATAACGGATTCGTGAGGGTGAGAACATGAGTAAACCGAACATTTTGTTGATTACGACGGACTCCCAGCGATGGGATACGTTAGCCTGCATGGGCAGCTCATTTGCCGTTTCGCCCAATTTGGACAAACTTGCCAAGGAAGGCGTGCTTTTTAAACAAGGGCACACATCTTCGCCTGTGTGTATGCCGGCAAGATGCAGCCTGATCACGGGATTACATACGCCTGTCCATGGCTGCATTGAAAACGGTGTGGAAAGAAGAACACATTTTCCAACGCTGCCGGATTTGCTGAAAAAAGCCGGGTACTACAATATGATCATTGGGAAGGCCCACTTCGGACCGGTGCCTGACTCTTTTGATGTCAAGCATATTGTGACTGAAAAAATGGTTAATGCCTCCGATTGTTATGCGGAGCATATTGCAAAGCACGGTTACAGCCGGATAAGCCATCATCCGAATCCGGTGCCGGACCATTTGTTTATGGAGGCCTTTTTGGTCGATAAGACCATCCAGGAGTTGGATAGATGGGAACAAGAGCAGAGTGAGCCGTTCTTTGCCTACTGCTCCATGGTGAGTCCGCATGAACCGATAGATCCCCCGGGCAAGTGGGCGGAATTGTACGAAAACATAAGTTTGCCTGAGGTCAACTTCGTTCCGGGAGAAATCGACGGGTTTCCGAAGCAAATGAAGGCTCTTCTAGGATTGAGGGACTCGGTCTCTTATCAAAATGAGAACTTTAATCATGCGCTTGAACAGCTAGAGACAGCAAAAGGCGTCGTATACCGGGAAGAACTGAAAGAAAAGGTGGATCAGCTTCGCAAACTTTACTACGGTTTAGCCGCTTATTGTGACGAACAGGTCGGACGACTGCTGCGATATCTGGACGAATCCGGGCTGCGCGAGAACACTCTCGTTATTTTTTCTTCCGATCATGGATTGCAGTTGTTCGACCACGGATTTAATGATAAGCACAATTATTTCGACGCTTCATGGCGCGTACCTTTTATTATGAGTATGCCGGGTACCTTGCCGGCGGATGAAGTTCGGGACTTTGCGACGTGGAACGATATACCAACAACGATATTAGGGGCCGCAGGTATACAATCTGATACGATGCAAGGTTTCGATTTGTTTAACCCGCTGAAGCAAGGCGAAGCATCGCCACGCAAGTACGCGGCGGCAACTTTGTTCAAATCGGCTGCGATCGCGACAAATCGTTGGAAGCTTACGTATTATTTTGACGAAGCGGCGGGGCAACTGTTCGATCGCGTGTCCGATCCATTGGAGAGAAACAGTCTTTTTGATGATGAGAATTACGCGGAGATTCGCAATCGCATGCTGCAAGCATTGTTAACCTGGCGGGCGGATTTGATGGATGTTCAGTATTATCACGAATACGCGGATGCTACTTTAAACCGCTTGGACACGCAAAAGATCAAAGCCCCGGTAGCCAGAAGAGTGATCAACGAAGTTAGACAAATGAAAGGAAGAGAAGCGGAAGAACGTTTAAATTGTCTTCTTGAGCAGCTAGATTTATTACACTAATGAAGGAGTTGAAGTGAATGCAAACGGGAACCAGAAAACCTAATATTTTGTGGATCTCTCTTGAGGACACCAGCCCGCGATTCGGCTGCTATGGCGATCGGTTAGCAAGAACTCCAAACATCGATAAGCTTGCGGAAGACGGGATCGTCTATACCAACGCATACTGCACGGCCGGTGTATGCGCACCAAGCCGCTCGGCTATTATCACCGGCATGTATCAAACTTTTATTGGAACGCACCATATGAGGACAGAACATACGAATGAATATACGCCAGAATTGCCTACTCCTTATCAAGCGGTTCCACAGCCTTATGTGAAGACCTTTACGGAATATTTACGCGCGGCAGGGTATTATTGTACGAATAATTTCAAGACAGACTATCAGTTTGATCCGCCATTAACCGCCTGGGACGAAAACGGTATGCAAGCTCACTGGAGGAACCGGGAGCCTGATCAGCCCTTCTTCGCAGTCTTTAATTTCATTTGTACTCATGAAAGCATGATGTGGTCGGAAATGATCAGGAAAAAGTATTATCCGAACGGGGATTTCGATAAAGAGGTTAGGACAGACCCTTCTCGGGTGGTGATTCCCCCATACCTGCCGGACACGCCTGAGTCCCGGCTGGCACTCGCCAAATATTATGATCTTATTGAAGAGGCGGATGCTTATGTGGGGGAACTGCTTCGTCAGCTTGATGAGGACGGATTGGCGGAAAACACGATCGTGTTCCTTTGGAGCGATCACGGCGAGGGACTCCCGCGTGCCAAACGCTGGCCTTACGATGCCGGAATTCGTATTCCCCTCATTGTTCGGCAGCCTAATGGGCCGAAACATGGGATTGATGAACAAATGGTCAGCCTTATTGATTTAGCGCCAACGGTCCTATCCTTGACCGGCGCCCCTGCACCGCAGCATCTTCAGGGGAACGTGTTCCTGGGCGAGCGATCGAAACGCCGGGAATATATATACGCCACTCGCGACCGGTATGACGAGTCCTATGATATGGTGCGTGCCGTGCGAGATCAAAGATATAAATATATTCGCAATTATTACCCTGAGAAGCCATATCTGCTCTGGATTCCTTTCAGCCACTCGCATCCGATGTATCATGATCTATGGCAACTGAAGTTGAATGGAACTCTAAGCCCGGAGCAGGAGCTGCTAATGGCAAACAGACGTCCCGCGGAAGAACTGTATGACTGCGTGAATGATCCTTACGAATTGCACAATTTGGCCGATGACCCTGATTATCGGGATGAGTTGGAGCGCTTGAGCAATGCACTGGATGAATGGCGGGAAATGTATGATAAGTGGGGGGATATCCCTGAAGACCGGATGGTGGCAGGAATGTGGCCCGGAGGGGTACAGCCTCAAACAGCGGCTCCGATCTTCATTCCGATAAACAATCAATTACGTGGTACGGATGCCTCGGCGGAAGGGGAATTTTCCGAGCCAACTGTTATTATGCTTCATTGTGCAACGCAGGGCGCGTCCATTGCCTATTCTATAGAAACAGAGGGGGCTACTGAGCCGCGTTGGAAGCTCTATACCGAACCCATCCTATTGAAAAATGGAGAGACAATGATCAGAGCGCGAGCATCCCGTATCGGATATAAAGACAGCAAGGAAGTAACCGCGGCGTATTCCGGAAAGTACGCCTCGAGCCCATTAGGAGAGAAATCAATATGAATCCCAATAATCTTCCCTATCAAAACAGCAGTCTGCCTGTTGAAGAACGGATAGACGATTTACTGTCAAGAATGACGCTTGAAGAAAAAATCGCACAATTAGGCTGTATCATGTGGAATCCGCATCTTACCGATGATCGGCAGGAACGGGCGATAAGTAACGGAATCGGACAAATATCAACCATTTTATTTGGAAAATTGGATAGTCCCCGTACTATTGCGGAGCTCATTACACGGATTCAGAACCTTTGCGTGGAAACAAACAGACTGGGGATTCCGGCCCTTTTTCATGGAGAGGCGTTGTCCGGGGCCATGGTTCCGGGCGCTACAAGCTTCCCGTTAGCTATCGGTTTGGGGGCTGCATGGAATCCGGAAAATATGCGCGGGATGGCAGAGGTAGTTAAGAAGCAGCTCCGATCCCTGGGAATCCGGCAAGCACTTTCGCCAGTTCTGGATGTGGGACGCGATCCGCGCTGGGGGCGGATAGGTGAAACATACGGCGAGGACCCGACGTTAATTTCCAGCTTGGGGGTCGCTTATGTTACGGGAGTACAGGGACAAAACCTAAAGGAAGGCGTCGCGGCTACAGCCAAGCATTTCCTGGGCTACTCCATGACAGAGGGCGCACTCAATATGACGGAGGAACAAATTCCTCCACGCACTCTTCGCGAGGTCTATGCCAAACCGTTTGAAGCCGTAATCCGCAAAGCGGATATCGCCTCCGTCATGAACTCCTACAGTACGCTGGACGGAGAACCGATTATTGCATCGGAGGCCGTTCTGTCGGACTTTTTACGCGGAGAGCTGGGCTTCCCGGGGCTTACCGTATCGGATTACAGGTCTATCGATAAGCTGGTCACTTCTTTCAAAACGGCGAAGGATATGCAGGACGCAGGCATTCAGGCGATTAAAGCGGGTATGGATATGGAGCTTCCGCACACAAACGGATACGGCACCCTGTTACTTGAGGCGATAATAGCCGGAGAAGTAGAGATGTCATACGTAGACAGATCCGTACGAAGAGTGCTCGAAATCAAGTTCCGGTTAGGGATATTCGAGAACCCGTACCCTGAAATGGAACGGATTGAATCTGTTTTTCATCAACAGGGTGACGAAGAGTTGGCGCTGAAGATGGCGCGGGAATCGGTGGTTCTCATCAAGAATGAAGGGGAATTGTTGCCTTTGGCCAAAAACTGCAGCAAGGTGGCCGTCATTGGCCCCAACGCTCATACCTTGCGTAATTTATTCGGCGGCTACTCCCATCCTGCAAGTAAAGAGTTATTTTTTGGCATGGCGAAAATGGTTGGCGTCGAAGTAACAGGGAATTCCAACGTACCTTACGAAGAACAATTGCATGAGCTGGAAACGGCATATTTACCAAAAGCTTATCCTTATATTTCTTCGATTTACAGCGAACTGAAAAACAGGCTGCAACATGCGGAAGTAACGTACAGTAAAGGTTGCGATCTCGACAGCCATAATCAAACGGATGTTGAAGAAGCGGTTCGGCATGCACAAAAAGCAGATATCGTCATCATGGCAATCGGCGGGAAGGATGGCTTCGGTAAGCCGTGTACTACAGGAGAAGGGAATGATTCCTCCCAGATCGGCCTATCCGGAATACAGGAAAACCTTGTGAAGGCCGTCTATGCTTCCGGTACGCCTATCGTTCTCGTTCATATGAGTGCCCGTCCGCTCAGCAGTCCTTGGATAGCCGAGCATATTCCTGCGATTTTAGAAGTTTGGCATCCCGGGCAATCAGGGGGACGTGCCATCGCGGACATCCTCCTCGGCGATTATACTCCAGGAGGAAAGCTGCCGGTCAGCGTTGCCAGAAGCGCGGGGCAAATACCAGTCTACTATGCCCATCGAAACGGGAGCGGTTACGAAGGACGCGGGGTGGACATGTTTGTCACCAAGGAGGGGTACGTAAACGAATCTTTGGATCCGCTTTATCCTTTCGGCCATGGCCTGTCTTATACACAATTTTCCTACTCGCATCTGGAATTGTCGAGTAAAGAGGTGAGGCCTGAAGAGGTTCTGACGGTTTCGTGTAAGGTTAAAAACTCCGGTTCTAAAGCCGGGGATGAAGTTATCCAATTATATATTACAGATTTAATTGCGTCTATCGCACGCCCTGTCAAAGAACTGGCCGGATTTGGGCGAATTCATCTTCAAGCCGGGGAAGAGAAGCATGTAACCTTCCATATAGCAATGAGTCAGCTATCTTTCTTGGATCGTAAGATGGAATGGATCATTGAGCCCGGAATGATGTCTCTTATGATAGGTTCTTCCTCAACGGATATCCGATTGGAAGATACCTTTGAAATTGTGGGGAATCGGACGGTTGTAGGGAATGACAGAGAGTTTTTTGCAGAGGTTAGGATAGCGGATTAATTGAGGAAAAAGGAAGGGACTTCTGAAGTGAAACCAAACCTTTTATTTATTATGGTAGACCAGCTGCGTTTTGATTATTTAGGATGTGCGGGAGCCGATTTTATCCGTACGCCAAACGTGGATCGAATCGCTTCGAGGGGAACTTTATTTACAAATTGTTTTACAAATTCTCCTCTTTGTGTGCCTTCCCGGATAGGTCTGGCCGCAGGAGTGCACCCCGGCCGTCTCGGTGCTTTGAACAATGAATCCTATCTGCAACCGCATACTCCGACATTCTACCAACGATTTCGCGACAACGGTTACCGCGTTGGCTGTGTCGGGAAACTTGATTTGGCAAAACCGGATCCGTATAACGGGCGTTATGGGGACCGACCGTGCGTCTATCAATGGGGTTTCACGCATCCTGAGGAAGTGGAAGGAAAGATGCATGCCGGCTTATACCCACAACCGCAAGGACCGTACGGCTTCTATTTGCAAGAATTAGGTTTGTACGATGCGTTCCACGAGGACTATTACCATATACGCCGAAAAAATGGGTTTGCGCTTGATTGTAGAGACTCGGTGCTTCCTACCGAAGCCTTCGCAGATTGTTATATCGGGAGACGGGGAGCTGCCTGGATAGACAATGTGCCCGATGACTTTCCATGGTTTCATTTTGTCAGCTTTGTTGGTCCGCATGATCCATATGATCCCCCCTCAAAGTATGCTAATCGGTATAGAGCCGCGGTAATGCCAGAGGCAATTAAGCTGGTTCGCGAAGGTAAGCCGGGTTGGGTTCAAGGACGTGTGAAGACGGAGGATCCGGAAAAAATAGCCGAAACTCGCCGCCAATACTGTGCATCCATGGAAGCGATAGACGACCAGATCGGGCTGATTTTGGATAGCTTGGAGAGGAGAGGGATGCTGGATAACACATATATGATATTCACTAGCGACCATGGCGAGATGCTCGGTGATCACGGGATGTATACGAAGTCGTTGGCGTATGAGTCATCGATTCATGTACCCCTAATTATATCGGGATCTGGAATCGAAGCAGGCAAAATTTCTGACGCGATGATTGAATTGATCGATCTTAACGCCACGTGTTGCGAACTGGCTAATCTCCCCCCAGATGGACGATTGTACGATTCCCAATCATTTTTGCACGTTCTTCAGGGAAAAGGAGAGACGCACCGCAAAGATGCCGTAACCTGCGGAGAGAACTTTAAATGTATCCGTACAGATCGATATAAGTATATTCAAAACATTAACGATAAGCCGGAGCTGTATGACTTACTTAACGATCCAGACGAAACAATCAACATCGCTGCCGAACACCCGGAGTTAATGAAGGATTTCTCAAAAAGGCTAGCACAGAGATTTTTAGATTACGCGACGTATAGGTAAATGTGTTTTGAATCAACCTGAGTCATCCGCGGAGTGCGCTATGCTTGAAGCCAATGTCATCTCTTCCAGCCGGACGTAACGAAGATTGGCGTCCTTGAGCTCGGATAATACTCCCTCCAAGGCGAGAAGCATGTATTTCGGCGCTTCGGGATCTGCACCCCAAGTATTTCCGCAGTCGTGAAGCAGCACAATGGCGCCTTCTCCGTCTGGAGCGGAAGCGGAGGTTATTTGGCGCATCAGCTTGTCCTTCAGATTGTTCTCCGCAGTGTTTCGGCGCCAATCGAAGCCCATCACAGACCATAGTGCGAATGTATACCGTTTGGCGAGAAACAGATCGCAAAGGGAGAAGAGCCCCCATGGAGGACGGTAATAGCAGGGGCGTACGCCGGTGATGGACTCGACTGTGTCTGCGGACCGTTCAACATCGCGTCGTACCGCCCATGGGGGCATTAGGATGTTCATCCGGTGTGTGTAGTTATGGATGCCGATGAGATGCCCTTCACGCCACATGCGCCGGATCAGGTCCGGGTGGGCTGCAGCTTTTTCTCCGAGCACGAAGAAAGTGGCTTTGACCCCGTATTTGTGCAGCAAATCGAGAAGGAACGGCGTGTAAACCGGATTCGGCCCGTCGTCAAAGGTGAAAGCGACTTCCCGCGGAACTGCGCCTTTGCGGATAACGCCTATGCCGAGGATGCGGGTAAGAACGAATGGGACGATCACATACAAAATAAGGATACCGGTAATAATTATAAAAACAGGTCTATTTATATTTATCAAGGAAAGCTTCATCCTTTCAAAGGCGGCTCTTACGCATTCGCAGCAGCGATTAACGGCCTGCCGCCGCTTTGCGTGGGAACGTATTGGTTTTCCATCTCCATAATCGCCTCCAAGGCAGTCGCGGCGCTATGTTTACGGCTGATCCGCCGGGCTGCCAGCTTCATGCGGCTTAGATGCGATCTGTTGGCCAACAGCAGCTGCAGATAATCCGCTAACTCGCTCTCGTCGGATGCCTCCAGCGCGGCGCCGGCACCGACAAGGTAAGCGGCATTGTCCCGCTCTTGACCCGGCAGCGGTTTAAACAGCAGCATCGGAAGCTCCAGCGAAAGCGCTTCGGTAACGGTGAGGCCACCCGGCTTCGTCACGATCAGATCGGATAAGGCCATAAGCTCATGGACTTCGTTCACATAGCCGGTAATCCGATAGTTGTGCAGATTAGCTCCCGACTCTTCCAGCCGCTGTACTTCTTCCTCCAGCGTCGTCTGCAGTTTCTTGTTGCGTCCGCAGACAATAACGAACTGTACATTTCCCGGAAGACCGCTGCTTTGCAATTGAGACAACAATTCTTTGCCGATCAAACCGCAGCCTCCTCCCATGACAAGAACGACAGACTGATTCGGTTGTAACCCATATTTCCCGCGAAGTTGATCGCGGTCATAAGCATTGGAGAAGGAGTGACGGATCGGAATGCCGGTCACTTCGATCTGGGATCCCGGTACTCCGTGCTGCAGAAGCGCTTCCTTCACATGCTCGGCTCCTACCAGATAGCGGTCGGTAAAAGGATGGACCCAATAACTATGATCGGTATAATCAGTTATTATAGTGGCTGTCGGCAATCCCGTAAGCCCGTTGGAACGGAGGAAGGACATCGCGGCCGCGGCTCCAGGGAACGTGCTGACAACCTTCGTCGGCTGCACGCTTCGCAGCAGCTCCATCATCCGATAGGTACGGAAGGAGCGGATTTTTTTGAACAAGGTGGACCATTTGTTGTCACTGCGCGTTTTGCGGTATAAGTATCCGTACATGGAAGGCAGGTTCTTCATCCACTGCAAGTAGCAGAACTGGCCGACTGCATGCAGACGCGGATGGACCCATTCCATAAAATCGACGGTGACGATCTCCGCTTCCGGGCAGCGCAGCTTCGCCGCCTCCATAATGGCTTTCGCGGCCTGGATGTGACCGTCGCCCAGGGATCCTGTCAACAGCAATATTTTTTCGCGCTGCATTACTTAAGCACCTCGCTTTGCTTCAACATACCTGGCGTATAGGTACTGCCGAACCAAAGCTGCCGTACGCGGCCTAGCGCATAGATCACCGTTTCGGCTACGGCAATGGCGCCTGCAATGTCAAGCAGGACGTGCTGTTTGACGAATTGGGTGGAGGCGATGATCAGCAGAGACATGATGGCAACCGCAATGCGGATGGGCCTAGCGACCGATGTAGATCGAAGATAGGCTTTCATCATCAAGTAAGACGTCAGCACATGCGTGCTGGGAAAACAGTTGATTGGCTCATCTTTGCTGTATACGTAGCGGACAGCTTTTGTCAGGAAGTCGTCTCCGACAAGCTCAGGCCGCGGTACATAAGTTTGATAGAGAGCGTAGATGGCATAGCACGCAAGAAGGCCGAAGACGAAATGGAGCAATGTTTCGTAATAAGCCTCGCGCTGCTTCACAGCCAAATAGATGAAGGCAAGAATAAGGAAAGCGTACCAACCCATATAGGGAAGAATGAAAATTTTCAAAAAAGGAAGCTGACGATCCAAATCGGTAACCAAGCTATGCGCGGCTCCTCCGGCATGATTGAGATAAACGTAAATCGTGCCGATCAGCGGAATAATCAATAGCGAACTTAAAGTAAGCAAAAGCGGTTTGATCCGTTGTATATTCATGTTGAATTCCTCCTGAATGATTTGTTAATACGATACCCATATAAAACGTGCTGCGTCTATTTGCTGATGTAATAGCTGATACACAGCACCAGTGTAACAACAAAGGCAAACCCTACCCGTTTCAACGGCATGCCCCCCAGTCCCTAAATGTCTTTGCTGCATGAGCTAATCCATAAATGAAGAAAATAAGGGAAATGGGGGGGAGTCATTTGACTTCAAATCAGTATGTAACGTTCTTCCAACGATTTATTAACAATCCAAGGCGAGTCGGAAGTGTCATTCCCAGTTCACGGTTTCTGGCCAGTAAAATGGTTCAATCTGTGCCATGGAATGATGTAACCGCAATCGCTGAGCTCGGTTCCGGCACAGGAGCCATCACACACTTTATCAAACCGCGAGTAAATGGATCTACTAAGGTATTATTGTTTGAAATGGACGATAAGATGAAGAGCGATTTGCAAACAAATTACCCCAATTTCGGATGTCATTCAAACGCCTGCCATTTAACTGAAATCATGAAGCAGAAAGGCATCAATCAATTGGACTGCGTGATTAGCGGATTACCCTTTTTTAATTTTACGAGCGATCTAAGAGAAACTTTAATTAATCAAATTACCGAAGCATTAAAACCGGGGGGCTATTTTATCGCTTTTCAATACTCCCTCCAGATGAAGAAACATTTATCCCAAAATTTCATTATTGATAAAATCGATTTCGTGCCGCTCAATTTTCCTCCGGCTTTTGTTTATATATGCCGTAAAAGGAGCAAAGCGTAATGATTACAGTGCTTGTCGTCGATGACGATTCGGAAATTCGGGATGTTATTCATGTATATTTACGAAACGAAGGATATTGCGTTCTAGAGGCTGCAGACGGTCTAGAAGCGTTAGAGGTATTAAAGTCAAATTCTGTCCATCTGGTGATCTTGGATGTGATGATGCCCCGAATGGATGGCATTACAACTTGCTTCAAAATCAGGGAAACTTCAAAGCTCCCTATAATCATGCTCTCGGCAAAGGAAGAAGATATTGACAAAATTACAGGTCTCACTACCGGTGCCGACGATTACGTTACGAAGCCCTTTAATCCATTAGAACTGCTGGCGCGAGTCAAAGCTCAGCTAAGGCGGCAAACGTTCGCGGAGAAAGAACCTAACGAACCAAACGATTCCATAATCCGTATCCAAGACCTCGTTATCGACAAAGCTAAGCATTCCGTAACGATGAAAGGAATCGAAATTTCGCTGACGCCGCTAGAGTTTTCCATACTGGAATTACTCGTAAGCCACCCGGGGCAAGTATTTAGCGCGGATAAAATTTACGAAAGCGTGTGGAATGAACCGTCCGGATATACAAATAATACGGTAATGGTTCACATTCGGAATTTGCGCGAAAAAATAGAGGATCTCCCAAGAGAGCCGCGATATATTAAAACCGTTTGGGGAGTTGGGTACAAAATTGAAAAATAATTGGTCCCATCTGATAAGCGGTAAAAGAAGCATTCGCTTTGAATTATTTTGGGCGTCCGCATTTAGTTTTGTCATTGCAATATTCTGCTTCGTCATTGTAGACATTAGTGTCAGTTTTTTTGTAAATCGATTTCAAACGGGATACTACTTTTTTAATCTTGCCCCTGTTTCTTTTGTAATAGCCTTCATTTTTTCTTTTTATAAACTGACCCGTCGCATGGTTAAGTACATCATTGCTTTGGCTGATGGGCTTCAAACCATCTCCGAAGGTAATTTGTCATTTCGGGTTCCTGTCATTCGCAAAGATGAACTCGGACGGGTCGCGCTTAACATCAATTTGATGACGGAACGGTTGCAGCGGCAGATCGAAAAGGAACGTAAAATCGAAAGCTCCAAAATGGAGCTGATTACGGGCGTTTCCCACGATTTGCGCACGCCGCTCACGAGTATTATTGGCTATTTAGAACTGCTAAGGACGGATTCGTTTCAAAATAGAGATGAATATACACGGTTTGTTCAAAACACGTACAACAAAGCCGTTCATTTAAAAAAGCTGATTGATGATTTGTTTGAATATACGCGTCTTATAACTTCCGACATCCAATTACATTTGGAAACGATTGATGTACATCAACTACTCGACCAGATGCTGTTTGAATTCGAACCGCTTGCTCAGGAAAACGAAATTCAAATCGTTAAAAAGACAGGTCATTCCCCTGTTATTGCCTTGATTGACGGTGGTAAATTTGCCAGAGCTATCGATAATCTGCTGATGAACGCTCTCAAGTATTCCGTTAAGCCGGGTACTATTCACATATTATTAAGGACGGATAATCAACGATTTTACATCGAGGTCGAAAATAAAGGACAACCCCTTACGCAAGAACAAGAAGACAAACTGTTCGATCGTTTTTATAAAGTTGATCATTCGCGGAGCAGTGAAGGCATTCAGAACGGGACCGGATTAGGACTTTCCATCGCCAGAAATATTATCGAATTGCAAGGGGGAACTTTAACACTAACGCATAAGAATGGTATTTTTGTTTTTACAATTGAGGTTCCCTTCAGAAACCCACCTTGAAACGCCCGGAAAATCAATGTTTTCGGCATTTTGGGGTGGGGAATGGTTTTAATTCAACAATTGTTGATGGCTTGTTGAGTAATCCACACATCACGTGGATTTGACGATTGCAATTGTCCTGATTATGTTTAAAATATAGACATGAGTTGAAAAATCAATCATTGTCGAATATTATAAGAAACTAATCAATTTACATGATAATATCTAATGAATGCAGGAAGGAGGCATAGTCATGAATCGAATTGAAAAGAGCAAGGAAAAATACAAACAGCTATTTGGTGATGGAGTGCTGGTGAAGAGAATCGTTTTGACAAGGGACTTGCGGTGCAGGCAGAGATTTTTGGTGATATCATTGCAAAAACGCGCGAAAGTGCTCCGGCAAACCAAAAACACATACAGGATTATCTTTCTGCTTTCTGTTTCGGGGACTTTTATACTCGTAGCGGGCTTGACTTGAAAACAAGGGAGCTGCTGACACTCTGCATTGTTAGTGCATTGGGTGGTGCTGATGGTCAAGTTAAAGCACATGTGCAGGGTAACAAAAATGTGGGCAATGACAAGGAAACATTGATCACCGCCATTACACACTGCCTTCCTTATATGGGATTTCCGAGAACACTCAACGCTTTACATTGTATAAATGAAATTATCCCCTAAAAAGGAGATGTTATTATAGAATATCGTACTGTAGGAAAAACAGGAATCAAGGTTTCTAATTTATGTTTCGGTACTATGTCTTTTGGTGCAAATGCCGATGAAAAAACATCGAAAGACATGTATAAACGCTGCCGGGAAGCGGGTATCAACTTCTTTGATACAGCCAATGGTTATGGTGAGGGACGTTCTGAAGAAATTTTAGGGGAATGTATCGCCCACGAGCGGGAAAACGTCATTATAACTACGAAAGTCTTTTGGTCATTCCGTCCTGATGTCAACGCATTGGGCACCTCAAGACGAAACATTATACAAAATGTTGAAGCCAGCCTAAGACGCTTAAAAACGGACTATATTGATTTTTATTTTCTTCACGACTTCGATGAAAGTACAGCAATGGAAGAAATGTTACGAGCATTGGACGATTTGCAGCGGCAAGGCAAGATTCTTTACCCTGCTGCAAGCAATTGGGCAGCGTGGCAAATCACCAAAGCTCTTGGAATTTCTGCAAAAGAGCAATTGGCTCGTTTCGAATTAATCGAACCGATGTACAGCTTGGTTAAGCGTCAGGCTGAAGTCGAAATTTTACCCATGGCGAAGTCCGAACAAATTGGAGTCATTACGTACAGCCCGCTTGGCGGGGGGTTATTAACCGGTAAATATGGGGTAAACAAACGTCCTGAACAGGGTCGTCTTGTAGAGGATGCCCGCTACAAAGATCGTTATGGTGCCGATGAGGATTTTGTTACGGCTGAAGAAATCACCAAGTATGCGCAATCACATCATGTGAATCCTGTAACTTTAGCTGTTGCTTGGGTTATGGCAAACCCTGCTGTTACCGCGCCTATCATAGGTGCCCGCAATTTAAACCAATTGGAGGACTCGTTGGCGGCAGCCGATTTTAAAATGACAGCAGAGATGTACGCTGAAATTTCGAATTTATCAAGAACGCCATCCCCTGCTACAGATCGAACAGAGGTATTAACTGGCAAGTGGAGGTAAACTATCCAGGAGGTTTTTTTGGGGGCTAAACGAAATAATTTACTTATATTTATTTTGACCATTGGAGTTTTCGGAATTATAAATACAGAAATGGGTGTTATTGGAATATTACGCGTCAAGAGCGTCCTGACAATGAAGCAGGACGCTCTTGTTATACATGGACTATAGACTTCTTTCTAATAAGGCCCCAACTTGTTTGGCCATTGCTTGAGGAGGGTATGGCATTCCATTTCTGATCCACCATTCAATTATACCTACATAAGCGGTCCCAGAATATTGCAACATAACGTCTTCGCTTAAATCCGTATTTCTTCCGCTTTCTCTGTCAATCTCACCTTTGAATCCTTCCGTAATAAAATCAAGCAGCCGTGTTCTAAAAGAAGGGGCCCCTTTACTCGCTAACATGGTCGAAAAGAATAAATAATTTTTCTCAAAATATTCGAAAAAAGGTAAAAGAGCATTGCTCCAATCCAGCTTGCATGCCCATTCACCCATCTCCGCTAATTCGTTAATGTGAGATTCTATGAGTTTATCCAATAAATCAAATTTGTCCTGGTAATGAAGATAAATGGTTCCACGGTTTATGTTTGCCCGGTCGGCAATATCCTGAATTGTAATTTCATCGAAATTTTTTTCAGTCATCAGCTCAATGACAGCCTTTTTCATAGCTTCCTGTGTTTTAAGAATTCTCCGATCCACTTTTGCCATCGTAAATACCCACCAAACTTTCATAGATGATAACATTTTCGAGTACAGTGTTGAGATATCGACATATCGCGTTTCCTTAACTATTGAAAATAAACGTCTTGTTTATATAATAATTGACGTAAGTTGATTAATCAAATATATTTGGCTAACTTCTAAGGCGAGAGCGGAAGCTGTACCGGCTTAGGCAAAATAAAGGCTGTCGGGCGCCCGGCAGCCTTTATTTTTCTAAAAATATACATACGTACCGACACCCGGAAAGCCAAGATACATGGGTACAATCATGTGATACGGAACAGGGTGGTAACCATATTCCGGTCCGATAAAATGCACTCCCGGAGGAAGGCTCCCATAGATCTTGACGCCGGTAATCCCAGGCGGCCATACCGTTCCGACATTTCCGACATTTCCGACATTTCCGACGGCTTCGGGTTGCCGCCATTCGTTCGCCAACATGCCATCCCCGCCTTGTCATCGTTATGTGGCCTGATGCCATAATATGAAGCTTTTGGCTATTCCGTGCCCGGTCGACAAAAACTTGACATTTAAAGGGACGGCCAATAGGTCCATGTTGAAGTTCTCTTCACTTTGCGGCTTGCGTACCGCTAACTGCTTATTGAACTGGCTGTACCGTGTCCTTGGCGGCAAACTGGAGCGACGGAGAAGCGGCTTGCGCACCGGAGGCAGCGCAAGATGCCGGACATCGTGGAGAAAGCCTGCAATAGTGCAGTTTTTCACACGTCGATGCGCCGGCCGAGAGAAATTCCTGCAAAAATGCAGGTTTTTCAGCTCATACACGAGTTTAGTGCCATTTTCATCCAAAATTCCTGCACAATCGCAGGCTTTTCGCCAAAACGAGCTACTTTCATGGAAAAAGCCTGCACTTTCGCAGGCTTTGCGGGTGCGGTCCGCCAATTGCCTATCGAACTGGCTGCACCGTATCTTTGACGGCAAAGCTTTCGCAGGCGACTGCAGATCCAAACAGGCGCCGACTGATTCGTCTGTTACAGGAAGATACTTGATGTAATGCAAGTACTAAAGGTTAAACTTATGTATGCTCATCCAAGGCTGCCGGCAGAATCGGCGGCCTTTCACTTCCTTTTGGACTAAGAATTCGCCTTTGCCAAAAAAAGGAACGTCCATCCTATAAGTGATAATAGGGAAATGCTGGCCATGCAGTTGTAGACTGCCGCCTGGCGAGGGGGAAGGTGGTGAAATATAATTAACTTGAAATAAAACCGTCCAGACGGTATTATAAATGAGGGTGATATAAAATGAAAACAAGAAAAAAAGATCTAAAGAGAGAACTGATCCTTAAAACGGTTTCGCAAATTGTAAATGAAGAAGGGGTGGAAAAGCTGACATTAGAGGCTGTTGCCCAAAAGGCGGGCATCAGTAAAGGGGGATTGCTATATCATTTCCCTAATAAAGATGCCTTAATTCTAGGTGTGATAGAGCAGTTATCCAATCACTTTCTCGAAGGGTTTAATATGAGGGCCAATGGCGATTTACAGTCTAAAGGGAAGTGGACGAGGTCCTATATCGAAACATCAGTTTCCGGAGAGAGCGATGCGAACGATCTTTATACGGCGATCTCAGCTGCGCACTTTACTAATCCGGAGATGCTGCAACGGCTGCAGCAAGCATATTCTGAGATTCAGAATAAAATCGAGAATGATGAACTAGACCCTGTTCGTGCTACGCTTGTTCGTTTAGCAATTGATGGTCTTTGGTTTGCTGAAATGTTTGGGCTGGCTCCACCCCAAGCAGATCTCAGGCAAAAGGTAATTGAGCAGTTAAAAGCAAGTATCCAGGAGGGAAAATAATGGCATATTTATTCTTGGCAATCTCTATCATCGGTGAATTGATCGGTACATCGATGCTTAAGGCATCGCAAGGATTTACTAAACTATATCCGACTCTATTCACGATTGTTGCTTTTGTTACCTCGTTCTATTTTATCTCGCTTGCTCTCAAAACACTTCCTTTAAACATGACTTACGCGATCTGGTCAGGAGTAGGGGCAGTAGCAACGGCGCTTATTTCTGTCTTGATTTGGAAAGAAAAAATAAACACAGGAAGCATCGTCGGGATCGCATTGATTGTTATTGGGGTAGTGATTTTAAACTTATTCGGCGCCGGACACGGCGAGGCAAAAGGTACGACAGAATCTGCAAGCTCAATTGTTCAGAAATAAGTGAAGCACCAAGGGGATGAAAGGCTGACTATTCTTAACAAAAGGGAGACGTTGGAAGTTTAATAAACCAGTGGCAGTCTAAGGCTTTATTTTTCGGTCTTAGACTGCCGCTGGTTTTATTTTCGCCAAAGAAGAAGAGGGGCCGGGCTACGGGGAGTAAATGGATCCGATAAACAGCCACGCTCCCGTCTGCCTGTCTTCAATCGCGATAAAGAACGGACGGTCCACGTTCATGTTAAACGGGTCCAAAGGGATTTCCGCCGAGGTGGCTTTCATCGATACGGAACTAACCGCGGCAGCTTTCGTACCTTTCTCGTTGACTTCAAGATAGGTTTTGTGCATGACCTGGCCGATCACATGGTTGATACCGGGAGCGATGAAGGGGAATTCTGCGCGGGCGGCATCGTAGGCGACCGCCATGCCCATCGATTGCAGCGCCTGATCCATCGATTTTTCGTATTCCAGCTTAAAGCTTGGCAGTCGGATTTCACCGGTCCTTTCCTTGAAGGGCTTCTGCCACCGGGATGCGTCGGACCACAAGCGTTCGTGCAAAGCGGACAGAGGGGTTTTTTCATCCGGCAGGATGACGAGCATATCCATTTGGCCATCGCCGTAAGGCAGCCGGATCGCCTGAAAACCGTCCTCCTCCGCGTACTCGTACCTGCCCGTCCTGGACATCATGGAAACGTTTTTGGTAGAACCGTCGGCAAGTCTAAAAGCTTCTTCTCTGGTGGAGGAAGGCGAAAATTCATCTTTCCAACTCCCGTTAAAATAAATGGCGTTAACCAGCACCAGGTTATCTTCAGGCTCTAGCGGCTTGTTTAGAATAGCGGGAATCTTGCCTTGAGTTTGCTTTTTCACCCATTTATTTACGGTTTCGTGCGCTGTTTTGCTGCCAAAGTCCAACTCCTCGACAGAGGCTGCAAAATCGTTGCGGGCGGCTTGCACGAAGGGTTTTGCAAGACGCGTTCCTTTTCTGATCCAAAGTGAATTGGCGATATTCAATTCCACTCCTTGGCCGGGTTGTTCAAGCAAATGATTCATCGTTTTGTAGCCCTCGTTGAGCTCCGCGAGCGGCAATTCCTCCCAGCCTAACGTTTGGGCCATAGCTTTCCTCGTGTTTCCGTCGCTTCCGTTATACGTCATAGCGAGCGCCGTCGATAGGCTGGTTGGGGATACAAAAACATTAGTATCTTTTTCCCCAAGCGCCATTTGCCTATGGAGCTTCAGGCCAAAAGCATTTTGCGCTTTTACGATTTTCGGATCCAGGTTCGAAGCGGCCTCGGCCCGTTTTTCAAACGAAAGTATGGACGGTTTTTCGCATGACGCCAAAAGCATCGAAATGGCCAGAACGATTAGCACATGTTTTGCCGACATCCCATTCATCTCCTTGTGTTGATTTGTCTCTAATACATTTACAGACGGAGATGAGAACGGTAATGTTGCTTGCGTATCGGCTGTATACTTGCTCATCAGCCAAGATTGTCGGGATGCCAATTTAGAACTATCAAACACAATTGAACCTGTTAAATACTGATTCTTTAAGGTAATACTGTTTCTCTAGACCCACGAGTGCATTTATCATGACCGTTGGCATGTTGTCCATTATATAAGCAATTGTTGATGGGAACAATTCATTCTCTCCGAATCCACTGAAGACAACCCCCCAGTAGTATCATCATATTCAAACGAACGTGAAAAGAAATATCTCGATATCACATCAATAAGTTTAACTACATCGATATCAGAAGGAGAGTAAGCATTGAAGTAATTGCGAATGAGAGCTTCTATATGGGCAGAGTACTTTTTTTGAAAACAATCCACATCATTTTCATTGAAAATATTCAATAATTCAGCCGATTGCAAAATATCCCAATATTCCGCAATTAGCGTTGTTATTGCTTTTTCCCGGTTCCGTTCCAACTCTTCACTAATTTCATTTACTATCTGGATCAATAATTTGCTCGTACGGACGGAAATCCCACGCAAAAGAACCTCCGTTGCTGACTTCATGAGCGGTGACCGGATTGTGGCACCAGACGGACTTTTCGTCTTCATGCGAATACTGGAAGCTAAGCGCCTCCATCTTCTTGGTCGACTTGTCTTTCTTGCAGCAAGTGTCGTCGACGATGAGAAACACAAGCCGTTTCAAATCACTCTCCTTCAATTGCTTAGCCCGAATCTTCTCGAGTACAAATTGCATTCTTCTGCGTTGCATCCGATTTACACACCAAGGAGTATGATTCAAGAAGTTCGTCACATTGTTCAGTTGACGACCCTGTCTGCAGCATTGCAGAGTTGGGTGATATTCTTACGACCGGCACAAAGGATGATGCCATGAACGAGCGAAAACAGATGGCCGATCTGCGGTTTAGAGAACTCCAGCTTAAGCGCCAAAATGAACTTGACGATGGGCAAGTAGAGAGATACTATGAGAGTAGGGCGCATCCTTTTCTTGGAAATTGTGGTAATGTCGAATAAGAATAATAGTGATTATTCCTTTGTGTAGTGCCGCTATTAAAGTCGACAACAATGAAAGCGCTCTTTCACTATTTGACCGTGATAGAGAATAAACACCAGGGTGCAGAAATGAATCTATATGCCGTTGATCTAAGCGCTCCACCTGCCGAGGAGATTCTATCCTTGTTTCTTCCATACATTACGAGTAAGAGAAGAATTGGATTAAGCAGTTTCAGAAGAAAGGAGGGTTACTATAGGTCTTTTGCTGCCGAATTATTGGTTCGTGTGGTCGTGCCTAAAAAGCTTTCGCTTCGAAACCAAAATATTCGAATAGACAGCAATGAGTACGTTAAACCGATTCTTTCGAATGGACTCTTGGAGTTTAATGTATCCCATTCAGGGAATTGGGTGGTTTGCGCAATAGACCAATAGCCTATTGGCGTTGATATCGAAGAAATGAAACCGATTGACTTCGAGATTGCTAGACGATTGTTCTCTACTAGAGAGTGGGGACATCTGGATTGCTTGCCGGAGGAATCCATTCCTTTGCATCTGATTTTTTTTATGAAAAATGCAGTTAATATTATGTTTTGTTCGAAACCCGAAAGTCCAGGCATTATCTAGCCTAACTACGGCACAAAATTCGGGTGGTGCGTGGACAAATAATAACGTGGAAAGAGGTAAAGAATGTATGTCAAAAAATCCGGTATATGACGTTGTTGTTGTGGGAAATGGTGTTTTAGGACTATCACTGGCACTTACGCTGGTTCGAAGGAAATTACGTGTAGCATTAGTTGGCGAATCCCATCGGCCATGGGCAGCATCGACGGCTGCAGGCGCAATGCTAGGGAGCTTCGGTGAAGTAACGAGTACTCTTCTAAAGAGTAAATACGGACGCATGAAACACGATCTTGCGGTACGTGCTACCGGATTATGGAACGATTGGCTAAACGAATTGGAAGATAATCTTAGTGTTTCTGACATTCGTGCAGCCGACGGAACATTCGTTATCCATAATACCGTTGGTTACTCGAAAATCGATGATGACAACTTCGAGGCCATTCGTGAGTCGCTGACGGAGTATGGTGAGCCATTTGAGGATATTAATCCAACCGATATTCATTGGCTTGACCCGGAATCTGGTTCACGTCCCACTAAAGCCGTATATATACCGAATGAACATGCAGTAAACACCACCCAACTTTTTCGAAAATTGGAAGAGTCCTTTATTTCTCTTGGTGGAACTTTGATTTCTGAAGTAGGCGTCCTGATCGAAAGGAATTATGGCCGTGTTGAAGCCTTAGTTCTCAATTCTGGAGAACGTCTGATTTGTGATAAAATCGTAATAGCGGCGGGTGTCAAGTCCCAAACCTTGTTGGATACTGTCCCTGATGTTGCCGCACGTATCCCTCGACTGGTCAGCGGGTACGGTGTTTCAGCATTAGTAAGTACGATGGATGGAACTACGCCAAACTCTGTAATTAGGACGCCTAACCGAGCTTTTTCATGCGGATTGCATATCCTTCCACGCAGCAGGGGAGAAGTATATGTCGGAGCTACAAACATTATTTCTCCGAGAGCTGTAGACTCGCCTATGTTAGAAGATGTCGTATTTCTTCTTGAATGCGCATACCGCCAAATTCGGCGGGATTTGTCGAAAGGACGGATGAGTCGTCTGCAAGTTGGGAATCGCCCCGTTTCCCTCGATGGATTTCCTCTTATTGGCGAAACGGATCTTAATGGTCTCTGGATTATGACGGGGACATTTCGTGATGGGTTAACGCTCTCGCCTTATTTGTCTCGAGAGATGGCCAAACTTATAAGTGGCGAGCCAGCTGATTTCGACTTAGAGCTATTTAAGCCAGTGCGTAAACCTATTCAACCTTTTTCCCGTGAAGAGGTCATTTCGGAAACAGTAGCGCATACGCTTGCTACCGGATATGAAAGCGGTTGGCGAATTCCAGTCGGGTGGCATAATCAGATCGAGTATAATTTGCAATCCGAATATGAAAAGTTTGCTAAAGATCTAGATCCTGTTTACACACCGCCTGCGGGATTGCTTGATGCTTCTAGTAAAGACCTGATCATTTTGAAGATGCTTTGTAAATTCTATAAGGCAGCAAAACAAAATTAAAAGAACGAGGTACTAAAAGTACTGGAGAATCGGCAAGCTGTCAATGCTGCAACTGTTACAGTAGGTGCCGGTAAATATTATTTAAAAGCTGTATGCGGTAGTGCTGGTCAATATAACTGTAAAGGTTCCGGATTTCTCCGAGTACCTCGGCCAGAAATTTAAATAAATGCTAAAAGCCCTCATCCATGGAGGGCTTTTGTTATTGGCACTGGGCGACTTGAACAGTCTAAGCCACTTGATTCCTGCCACTCCTGTATTGTTGTAATTCCCATCCGGCATGACAAGTCGTACAGAACAAACGAATCGCCGGTACGTGCAGATAGGATTTCCTATTGAAGACTGACAGATGGCGTACGGTTCGCGTCCCATTGGTACCTTTGCGAATCACGTGCTGCACCGACAGGCAGATCGGGCAGCTTTGAAGATGGGCGACGGGAGTGGCGTCGATATGAAGTTCATTGTGATCGACAAACAGAATCTGGCAATCGTCTTCATATTTTGCTTGGCTATTCCCCGCTCTTGCGCAGCGTATGGGAATGGAAAGAAGCCTTCACCACTTGGTACAACTTTTCGCCGAGCGTTACCATCGCCGAATCTGGTTTTGAACGTTGGTGTGCGCATGGGGATCGAATCGACCATCCGGCAGTTCGAAGCACCTTAAAAACGATGCGAAACTGGAAGGTGGAAATCGTCAACTATCATCGTTGCAGATGGACCAACGCGACAGTAGAAGGCCGGCATAATCGCATTAAGGCTTTCCAGCGTCGTCGTTACTTTACGCGCAATCGTCGCAACTACAAAGACGGTATCCTACTGGAGTGCAATCGGCATCGCATGGGGACTTAGCCGTCAAGCACTGATTTTAAGGTCGAGCCAAATATGTTTCTGGATATTTTTTGACAAATAAAGCGAGCCAATGGTACGATTTATATTAATTTCATTTCATGTAGGTGGCCTATGAGAAAAAAATTACAAGTTTTCATATCGTCTACTTTTACTGACCTGATTGGAGAACGTCAAGCCGCTGTACAAGCTGTTGTTAATGCCGGTCACATTCCTGCTGGAGTAGAGCTTTTCTTCAAAGAAGGTCATCATATGGAAACTATTAAGAGATGGATCTATGAATCTGACGTTTATATCCTAATACTCGGAGGACTTTATGGTTCAATGCTTCCTGATGAATCGAAGAGTTATACTCATTGGGAATATGATTATGCCGGAGAAGTTGGCAAACCTAGATTTGTTATTGTTATCACAGATGAAGCATTAAGACAAAAGCCAGACGATTTTGTAGTAATGGATAGCTATCAGAAGTACCAAGAGTTTAAGCAATCAGTAATGGAAGAAATACCCACGTTTTATGCTGAAAATGAACGGCACATTAAGTGGGTTATTCATGAAAAATTGCCGGAGTATGCAGGAAGAGACGATTTGCATGGCTGGATTTCCGGCAAGGATGTACCAGACGTACAAAAGTTATTGGAAGAGAATGCAAGTTTGTTGAGAGAGAATGCTAAATTAAATGCTGAGTTAGAGAAAAATAAAAGAGTAAATCAATGATATGGAACTGTAATTTCATATAGCGTTACACATCATATGTGGACATCCGTTTTCGAGAGGGACGGTACTGTCCATTTTTTTGCTCAATCAGGTCAAATAAAATTGTTCTCTGAAATGTTTCTGTAGGGCAAAGGATGATACACTATAGCACAACAGAATTCAAAAATGAACGCATTAGTCCATGAAGGAGGGAATCAAATGTATAATTTTATTGCTCCACCGGTAGTACCACAACAGTAGAATCTACTGTCAAGGTAACTACATGAATGTTGCTGGTCCTGCCATAGATTCTACTGTATGTAAGGGGAGACTATCTCATTGGTCTCATCATCATATTGGTAGAAAGTGGGAATAATAAATGAAGGAAAAAATTTATTTCATCTTGTCGATGATCATATTCGGCGCAGTTGGCGTGTTTGCCAAATATATCAACATGTCATCCGGAGAAATTGCGTTGCTCTTGAGCTTGATCGGCAGCCTGTTGCTGTTTGTCGTCTTCGTGTGGACGAAGCAGAAAGTGTCGTGGCGGAAGGTGAAGAAGAATGCGGCTGCTCTGTTCATTGCGAGCGTGGCGTTGAGCGGCAACTGGATTTTTCTGTTTCAGGCGTACAAGGAAACAACAATTGCAAATGCGGCGTTGAGCTATTATTTTGCGCCTGTTCTGGTTATTATATGCTCACCCTTCGTTTTGAAAGAAAAGCTGTCGCTCAAAAAGGCGGTATGCGTCGCTATTGCTTTGCTTGGTCTGTTCTTCGTTTTGCAAATGGCAGGATGGAAACAACCGGACATCATCTGCTAGGTATCGGCTTCGGACTCGTCGCGGCAGGCTTCTATGCCGTTTTGACGCTGGTCAACAAGTTTATTCGGGACCTGGACGGACTGGCAAATACTCTTCTGCAGCTTGGCTTATCGGTGGCGATGTTGCTCCCATTTATGCTGTTCACGAGTGGCTTCAAAATCTTTTCTGTCACCGGTGACGCGGTTGCATTGATGCTCGTGCTAGGTATCCTTCATGGCGGGGTTGGATTTCATCTATTCTTTGCCGGAATGAAAGGACTACAAGGCCAAAGCATCGCCGTATTGAGTTATATCGATCCCCTAACCTCATTAGTGATATCAGCTCTGGTTGTAGGAGAGTTGATGACTTTGCAGTAGCTGATCGGAGCTGTCTTGCTATTGGGCTCCACATGGATAGGTGAAGTTGGCGGAGAGAGGACGGGGCTTAACAGGAGTAAAAATTCTACTTGAAGTTTAATGGTATCCCTTTATTGCGTAGATGAATATTCCTTGACAGGAATATTCCGATTGGAGTATATTTTAATCAGGGATTCATTTTGTGAAATGGAGGAATGGATATGACAGCAAAATCAGAAGGCAAGGAGTTAGTCATAACACGTGTACTCAATGCGCCGCGCGAGGTTGTTTTCAAAGCATGGTCTGAGGCAGAGCACCTGAAACGCTGGTGGGGACCGAAAGGATTTGAAATAAATGTTGCGCAATTGGATTTCCGTCCGGGAGGTTTTTTCCACTACAACATGCAATCTCCTGATGGTAATCAAATGTGGGGTAAATTCGTGTATCAGGAAATCGAAGCTTTCGAAAAGATTGTCTGGGTCAACAGCTTTTCAGATGAGGCGGGTAACATTGTCCGGGCTCCATTTAGCGATTTGATCCCGCTGGAAATACGCAATGCGGTAACCTTTAGTGAAAATAACGGTATTACCACAATGACCTTGTGCAGCGGACCGATAAACGCAACTGATGAAGAGAGAAGCTTCTTTGAGGGCATGTTCGAATCCATGGAGCAGGGCTTCGGAGGAACCTTCGATCAGCTTGAACAATATTTGACAGAGCGAAGGAACTAAACTAACTGAAGGCGTCCACTAGGACGCCCTTTTTTTCGTTATAGAGAAGATTCGGTGAACCGATTGCTGGCCACACGCTGGATTGGCGCGGGATGTATCTGGTGATGCTGTTATTGTCCGTCATCCCGATTGTGACTGCTTTGTTCAGTACGTTCCCTGGAGATAACATCTCACACGAAGCTATACGTGTATTTGTATAAGAGAAAAGAAGTCATCTAAATTATAGAAACGCCAATATCCAAACCTTGGGGATGGATATTGGCGTTTTTAAATTCATAGAATTGGACTGTCTAGTTATAACATAGGTAACATTGGGATTAAGTTACTCTTAAACTCAGCCCAAAGATTGATCAATTTGTGCTTGCCCACCCGCAGTGTCAAACCACAAGCAGCTAGATTTTGAATTCGCATAAGTAGATTATATATAAAAGATATGCTACATTAATTAATATCACCTAAAAAAAGAGAAATATGAGAAACAATGGTTTTCGATCATCTTGACCCATAAGATGATATATTCGAAAAACAAGGGAGTGCATGCTTCAAATGACCCGTTTGAAACGAAGAACGCTTTTTCCCCTAACCCATCCGCAGAGCCGAATTTGGTATACGGAAAGTAAATATCCCCAGTCGAATTTGAATCTGATTGTGATCAGCAGCGAGACCCAACAAGCCATCCGATTTGATGTCATGGAGCAGGCCATCCGTAAGTTTATCGAGAATCAGGATAGCCTGCGCATCCGGTTGATCCTGGTGGACGGTGAGATCAGACAGTATATTGACGATGAGGCGGATCTGCAGCCGGTGGAAAGAGTGCAGCTCGACCGGCCGGTAGGCGCTGAAGATCCGCTGGAAGCTCTCGTATCCCGCAAGGAAGCGTTCCAGATGGACCTGTTCAACTGTGAATTGTTCAAATTTTATTTCTATGAAATCGGAGAGCGAAGGGGGTTTATAGCGAAGTTTCATCACATCATTGCGGACGGCTGGTCGACAACCTTATTCCTTGACTATATCTGGAATGAATACCTTCGGACTGTCGGCCAGCCGGACGGTAAAGATCAGCTCCCTCAATCACCCGCTCCCCAAGGTTCTTACCTGCGGTATATGGAGAGCGAGCGGAGCTATCTGGATTCCAGCCGGCGGGTAAAGAGCAGTTACTTTTGGCAGAAAACCTTCACGCCGCTGCCGGAAAGGCTCCCCGCTCCGAGCGATTCCACCGCTGCGAGAAGAAGTTACTTTGTCCTCTCGGATGAGCAGGATGCAGGCGTACGGAAATTCATTCAAGAGAACAATATTTCAATTCCTTCCTTTTTTATGACGGTCCTCTATATTTACCTCAGCCAAGTGCAGCAGTGTACCGATCTAGTATTGGGTACGCCCGTATTCAACCGGTCTAGCAGGGAAGAGCGGGCTATGTTCGGGATGTGTACGAGTACGATGCCTGTCAGACTCACAAGTGATACCGACGTGCCTCTCCGCCAGCTATTCAGCTCCGTTCACGATGAACTCAAACGCTGCTATTTTCACCAGAAATATCCCTATGACCTCCTGATTCCTTTGCTTAAAAAACAACATCCCGAACTGAATCAATTGTTCGAATACGGCCTTAATTTCCTGAACTACCGCTTCATTCCGGAGCTTAACGGAATCCCTATTGTGACCAACTGGCATCATACCGGACAGCAAACCGAATCCCTGACGTTACTGATTGGGGAGCGACATGAACGGAAGCTCATTCTCATGTACGACTACAAAACAGAGATGTTCACAGAACAAGAGATTATCCTGATGAATGAGCGCATTCAATTCCTTATGGATCAGCTGCTTAAGAACGGCGAGCTTCGGCTGAAGGATATCGAGATCATGCATAAGGAAGAAAGACAGCGGATTCTTCATGAATTTAATGAAACGTTGACGCCTTATCCTTCGGACCAAACGGTGGTTTCTTTGTTCGAACAGCAGGTGGTGAGATCGCCGGATGCGACGGCTGCCGTATATAAGGATCAGAAGCTTACGTACCGGGAGCTCAATGCGAGGGCGAACCGACTGGCCTGGAAGCTCAGAGCTGAAGGCGTGCGGTCCGGCAGCGTGGTTGCGTTGATGGCTCCCCGCTCGCTGGATATGCTGGCTGGCATCTATGGCATCTTGAAGGCCGGCGCTGCCTACTTGCCCCTTGACCCGGGCTATCCGCAGGAGCGCATCCGCTACATGCTGGAGGACAGCGGGGCAGGTCTGCTGCTCGGTTCGGCCGAGTCCCTGGATGGCGTCCATTTCGAAGGGATCGTACTGGAACTGAACGATGAAGCGGATGGCGGCCTTCCGGCACGGAATCCTGAGCCGGCAGGCGGCCCGGAAGATCTCGCTTATGTGATCTATACCTCGGGATCGACGGGAAGGCCGAAGGGGGTCATGATTGAGCATCGGGCCGTGGTCAACCGCTTGGCCTGGATGCAGAAACGTTACCCGCTGGGCGCCCATGATGTAATCCTGCAGAAGACGTCTCTTAGCTTCGACGTCTCCGTATGGGAGTTGTTCTGGTGGTCACTCTACGGTGCCGGCGTGTGCCTCTTGGAGCCGGACGGCGAGAAAGACCCGGCCGTGCTTACACAGGCCGTTGCTGCTTACGGAGTCACGGTACTTCATTTTGTGCCTTCCATGCTGAATGCCTGGCTCGGGCATATGGAAACGGCGGGGAACCCGGAGGAGCTTGCCGGCGTCAAGCGGGTATTTGCGAGCGGCGAAGCGCTGCACAAGCAGCAGGTGGATCGTTTTTATCGCGTCGCCGGCGGCAACGGGGCGGCTTTGGTGAATTTATATGGTCCGACCGAGGCTACGGTGGATGTGACTTATTTTGATTGCATACCGGGGCTGGAGCGGATTCCGATCGGAAGGCCGATCGATAACACCCGGCTGTACATCGTAGATGAAGACCGGCAGCTGAAGCCGATCGGTGTACCGGGAGAGCTCTGTATCGCCGGCACTGGACTGGCACGCGGCTATCTGGGCAGGCCGGAGCTGACGGAAGAGAAATTCGTGGAGAATCCCTTCGAGCCCGGGGAGCGGATGTACCGGACGGGCGACCTGGCCAGATGGCTGCCGGACGGGAATGTGGAATACATCGGCCGGATGGATCACCAGGTCAAAATCCGCGGCTACCGTATCGAGCTCGGTGAAGTGGAAGCACAGCTGCTTCAAGTGGATGATGTGAGGGAAGCGGTGGTCATCTCAAGAGAGGACAAGTGGGGCCAGAAGCAGCTCTGCGCGTATTACGTGGCGGCCCGGGAGCTTGCTTCAAGTGAAATCCGAAGCCGCCTGACGGCTGTACTGCCGGGGCACATGATCCCTGCCCATTTGATCCAGCTGCCCGGCATGCCGTTAACCGTTAACGGCAAGCTCGACCGCAAAGCACTGCCTGAACCCGCCGGCTACAGGCAGACCGGTGTGGAGTATGCGGCGCCCCGGACGCCGGAGGAGCATTTGCTCGTTTCGATATGGAAGTCGGTCCTCGGAACGGAGAGAATCGGCGTCAAGGACAGCTTCTTTGAGCTGGGCGGGGATTCGATCCAATCCCTCCAAGTGATTTCCAAGCTGTATCCCGCCGGCTATCAGCTGGAAATGAAGGATGTATTCCACTATCCGACGCTGGAGCAGATGAGCACTAGACTAACGCCGGTCACCCGGCTGGCTGATCAGAGGGAAGTTTCCGGCGAGGTCTGTCCGACGCCTGTGATCGCAAGGTTCATGGAGCTGACGAAAGATTCTCTCCATCACTATAACCAGAGTCTTTTCTTGTTCCGGCCGGAACGATTCGAGGAAGCTGCACTGCGTCTAACCATGCAGCAGATCGTTACGCATCACGATGCCTTGCGCATGATCATGAGGCAGGATGGACAGGGGAATACGCTGTGGATTCGGAGCGCAGAGGAAGGGGATCTCTTCACGCTGGAGGTGATCGATTGCAGAGGGGAAGCGTCTGCAGAGAACACCATCGAAGCGAAGGCGGCGGAGCTGCAGGGCGGCTTCAACCTGTGTGCCGGTCCTTTGATGAAGCTGGCGCTGTTTCAATGTGCGGATGGCGACCATTTGCTCATCGTCATCCATCATTTGGCGATCGACGGGTACTCCTGGAGGATTTTGCTCGAAGATCTCGCCAAAGGGTATGAGCAGGCTCTTCTCGGTGTGGAACCGGTACTGCCGCTCAAAACCGATTCGTTCCAAGTCTGGTCGGACAAGCTTACGGCCTATGCGGACTCTCATTCTCTGCTGGAGGAGCTCTCTTATTGGCAGGAGGTGGACCGCACTCCGGTTAAAGCACTGCCCAAAGATATGGAGCAGGAGGTCTCGCGGGTTCAAGATAGCGAAGCTCTCACGGTCCAATGGACGGTGGAAGAAACGGAGCTTCTGCTCAAAGAAGCGCATCGGGCTTACAATACCGAAGTTAACGATCTGCTGTTAACGGCGCTGGGAATTGCTGTCGGGGAATGGAGCAGGCACAAGGAAGTCATGGTCAATCTGGAGGGACACGGCCGAGAGGCCCTTCTTCAGGATACCGATATTTCCAGAACGGTAGGCTGGTTTACGAGCATCTTCCCTGTTGTATTGAGGAACGAAGCGGAGCTTCCCCTTTCGCAGCAGATCAAGAAGGTGAAGGAGCAGTTGCGGGGCGTGCCGGGCAAGGGCGTGGGGTACGGCCTCCTGAGGTACTTATCCACGGGCAAAGAAAAGTGGGGGTTCTGCGCCAAACCGGAGATCAGCTTCAACTATCTGGGGCAGTTCGATCAGGATCTGCAAAATCATGGGCTGAATCTCAAACTATCGCCTTATTCCAGCGGCAGCCTGGTCGGAGGGAATGCCGAAAGACCGTACGCTCTGGATATCCACTGCGCGGTCACTTCAGGCAGGTTGTCGCTAACGCTCAGCTACAGCTCCAAGCAGTACCGCAGTACGTCGATCGAGCGCTTGGCTGAACGGCTGCAGACGGCACTTCGCGAAGTGATTGGCCACTGCATGGAGAGGAGTTACTCCGAATTAACACCGAGTGATCTGTTAATCAAGGATATGACGCTGGAAGAGGTAGCGGAGCTGACGGAACAGTGCCGGCCTTTCGGTGAGATCGAAAATGTGTACCCGTTGACACCGATGCAAAAAGGCATGCTGTTCCATTCTCTCCTCGGCGGCCAGCCCGGAGCTTATGTAGAACAAGTCAGCCTCCAACTGCAGGGAAGCCTGGACATCGAGCTCCTCCGCAGAAGCTGGAATGCGGTGATCGAGCGGCATGATGTGCTGAGAACGAACTTCTACAGCGGCAGAAGGGAAGAACCGGTGCAGGTGGTATTTCGGACGAAAGAGATCAGCTTCCAGTATGAGGATATCCGCAGCATGAACGAGGAAGAGAAGGTGGCGTGTATAGATGACCTGATCGCCCGGGACCGGGCCAGAGGATTCGAGCTCAGCAGGGATCCGCTGATGCGGGTCACCGTACTGCGCAAGGAAGACGCGACATATCAAATGCTGTGGAGCCATCATCATATTCTTCTCGATGGCTGGTGTCTGCCTTTGATTTTCCGCGAGCTCTTCACTTTATACGCCTGTTATCTCAAGCGGAACGAACCCGCACTCCCTCCGGCCGTGCCGTATCACCGGTATCTCTCATGGCTGGAACAAAGGGACATGGAAGCGGCGGAGAAGTACTGGATGGCCTGCCTTGAGGGGTATGAAGGTTCGTCGTCCCTGCCGAAGCGGACTCCCGATGAAGCGCAGCAGTCCACTTACGATCCGAGAGTGTACAAAGCCGGGTTTGGCAGGGATTTGACGGAGCGGATGAACGGGACCGCCCAGCGTAACGGCGTGACGATGAATACCCTTTTGCAAACCGCTTGGGCTGTGCTGCTGCAAATGTATACCGGGAGGCAGGATGTGGTATTCGGGAGCGTAGTCTCGGGAAGACCGCCGGAAATTCCGGGGATTGAAGCGATGGTCGGTCTTTGTATCAATACGATCCCTGTTCGCATCGTGTGCCGGATGGAGGAAAGCATATCTGAAGTGATGCGCAGAACGCAGGAGCAGGCGCTGAGTTCCCAAGCCTACCTTGCTTATCCGCTGTACGAGATCCAGGCCAAGGTTCCGCAGAATGGAGCGTTGATCGATCACATTCTTGTATTCGAGAACTACCCGCTGACCGAAGGACTCGGCCCAATGGGGGAACATCCGGATGTCCATCTGGCATTTGGGGGCTTTACCGTGCGGGAGCAAACCAACTATGATCTGAACCTCATCGTGCTTCCGGGCGAAGAGCTGTCGGTTCAATTTCAATTCAACGGCAGTGTCTATGAGGAGACGGCTGTGCAGAGATTGGCCGGACACCTGATCCACATCCTGGAGCAAGTGGTGAACGACC
Source organism: Paenibacillus sp. sgz302191 (assembly GCF_057749925.1). Taxonomy (NCBI): domain Bacteria; kingdom Bacillati; phylum Bacillota; class Bacilli; order Caryophanales; family Paenibacillaceae; genus Paenibacillus; species Paenibacillus sp. sgz302191. The sequence goes on along the minus strand of NZ_JBYLHY010000021.1, from coordinate 47,976 downwards.
CGCACCGGGTTGTCGGCGACCTGGAGCTGATGACGAAGCAGGAGATCCTCCTGCAGCAGGAATCTTTCAATAACACGGCAGTCCCTTATCCGAAGGAGAAGACCGTTCATGCCCTGTTCCGGGAGCAGGCGGAACGGATGCCGGATGCCCTTGCGGTGGTCTCGGACGGGGAAGCCTTGACCTACCGCGAGCTAAATGAACAGTCGAATCAACTGGCGCGCTTCCTTCAGAGCCAGGGCATCGGACCGGAAGGGATCGTTGCTCTGCTTCTGCCCCGGTCCGTGCGTTATATTCAGTTTGTGCTCGGCGTGTTAAAGGCAGGCGGGGCTATTCTCCCCATCGATCCGTCTACTCCGGCCGAACGTATACGGCATATGCTGAGGGATAGTAGACCTGCACTTGTGTTGACGGAGCTTTCCCTGCCGGAGGCCGTTCTGGGCGATGTAGAGGCAGTAGCGGCAGAGGAGGCCATCTCCCGTTCGAGGAGTATGCCGGCTTCGGATCTGACCATTGGTGCCAGCTCAGGCGATGCCCTGTATGTGATCTATACGTCGGGATCCACGGGAACCCCCAAGGGTGTACTGATCGAGCACCGGACCCTCATCAATTTGCTGCAGTGGCAGCAGGAAAGCATCCCTGTGGAAGCGGGGGTTTCGAAGGTTCTTCAATTTGCTGCGATGGGCTTCGATGTGTGCTATCAGGAGATGTTCACTGCGCTTCTTGGAGGCGCCGAGCTGCATATTGTTGGAGAAGACCGGAAGCGGCAGCCGAGGGAGTTCGTCGAATCTGTGGTGGAAACCGGCGCGGATATCGTATTCCTTCCAACCGCTTATCTCAAATATTTGGCTTCGGAGAAGCGGTATCTGGAGACGCTCTCCCAAGGCCGTGTGCGGCATATTGTCGTGGCCGGGGAACAGTTAGTGATTCATCCGAATCTGCGCGCTTATTTGTTGGAGCATGAGGTGACTTTGCACAATCATTACGGTCCTTCCGAAACCCATGTGGTGACCTCCCACAGGATGCAAGGCAAGGATCCGCTTCTCCCGAACCTGCCACCGATCGGCAGACCTATAGCCAATTCAAGCATCTTCGTTATCGACCGAAACGGGCACCTGCTGCCTGTAGGAGCGGCAGGGGAGCTGTGCATAGGCGGGGCCGGTCTCGCCCGGGGGTACGTAAACCGTGCCGAGCTGACGGCCGAGAAGTTTGTAAATCATCCGCTTCAGCCCGGCGAAAGGATGTACCGCACAGGCGATTTGGCGCGATGGCTGCCGGACGGCACGCTGGAATACTTGGGCCGCATGGACCATCAAGTGAAGATCCGGGGATACCGGATTGAGCTTGGCGAGGTGGAATCCCGGTTATTGGATACCCCGTCCATAACGGAGGCGGTCGTCTTGGCGCTCGACGATGAAGAGGGAGCGAAGTACTTATGCGCGTATGTTGTGGCGGAATCCGGGCTCACCTCGGGAGAAATTAGAAGCGCGCTGGCTGAGGAACTGCCTGCCTATATGATCCCGTCCTTCATCGTACAGCTTGACAGACTGCCGCTGACGGTCAACGGCAAGGTGGACCGCCGAGCGCTGCCTAAGCCGGAGCATGCGGTTCAGAGCGAAGCGGTGTACGTGGCTCCGCGCAATGAGACCGAAGACCGGCTTGCGGAAATCTGGAAGAGCATATTAAAGCGCCAGGACATTGGAGTGAGGGATAACTTCTTTGAACTCGGCGGTCATTCCTTATCGGCGGCAAGCTTAATCGGACGAATCTACAAAGAATTGAACATGGAGCTCCCGTTGAGAGAGGTGTTCCGGTATCCGACCATTGAAGGCATGGCCCGGGTGATCGACGCTGCAAACCGCAGCGGTTATACCCCGATCCCCCTTGCAGAGGAGAGAGAGTACTATCCGGTTTCCTCCGCCCAAAAGCGCATCTACCTGATCAGTCACCTGGATGGCGGCGGGCTGAGCTATAACATGCCGGGGGCTCTGCAGATGGACGGTCCGTTGGACCGCATCCGGGTCCAGGAGGCCCTCCAGCGGCTGATCGCCCGTCATGAATCGCTGCGGACCGGATTCGAAATGAAGGACGGGAATGTCATGGCCCGGATCTATGAAGCGGTGCCTTTCTCCGCATTTTCCATCCCGGTGATGGATCAGGCGGAGCCGGATCTCCTTCGCGGCTTTATCCGGCCGTTCGATCTGTCTCAGGCGCCGCTGCTCCGGGCCGGGCTGGTCCGGTTGGAGCCGGACCGGCATCTGCTGCTCTTCGATATGCATCATATCATCTCGGACGGCGTGTCGCTGGGTATTCTGGCCCGGGAGTTTATTCAATACTATCAGGGGCAAGAACTGCCGCCCCTTCCCGTTCAATACAAAGACTATGCGGTCTGGCAGCAGGAGCTTATAGCCCAGCTCGCGATGCAGCTGCACCGGCAGTACTGGGTTGACCGCTTCCAGGATGGGGTTCCGGTCTTGGAGCTGCCGACGGACTACCCCCGTCCCCCTGCACAAAGCTTCGAAGGGGATACGGTGTCCTTCCGGATCGATCAGGGGCTGCTTCAGAGGCTGCAGGAGCTGGCCCGGGAGACGGGAACTACGCTGTACATGACGCTGCTCGCAGCCTTCAATATGCTGCTGTTCAAATATTCGGGGCAGCCGGATATCGTGGTGGGCAGCCCGGTGGCCGGCCGTGAGCATCCCGATGTGGAACCTCTCATCGGCATGTTTGTTAACACACTGGCGCTGCGCAACTATCCGGAAGGCGGCAAGTCTTTCCGTGCCTTCCTCTCCGAAGTAGGGGAGCGGGCGGTGGAAGCGTTCGTCCATCAAGCCTATCCGTTCGAGGAGCTGGTGGAACGGGTGCAGGTGCGCAGGGATTTGAGCCGCAGCCCGTTATTTGATGTGATGCTCGTGCTTCAGAATATGGAGCAGGACGAATTGTCGGCTCCGGGACTTGTCCTTAGCTCTTATGAGATCGATTCGCGAGTGGTCAAATTCGATCTGACCCTTACGCTGACGGAAGAACAGGGCGGGCTGCAAGGCAGTCTTGCGTATGCCGTCCGGCTGTTCAAGCGGGAAACTGCGGAGCGTATGGCCACCCACTTTCTTGAGGTGCTCAGGTCTGTGGTGAGGGAGCCGGATGGGCTCCTGAAAGATTTGGAGATCATGACGACCCCGGAGCGGCATGAAATTCTGGAAGTATTCAACCGGACGGAGTCCGGGTACCCGCGTGAGCAAACGATCCATGCCTTGTTCGAAAAACAGGCGTCGCGGACACCGGATGCGGCGGCCGTAACCGATGAGCAGGGCCGGAAGCTGACCTATGCCGAGCTGAATGCCAGAGCGAATCAGGTTGCGAACAAGCTTCGGGGCTGCGGCGTTCAGGCAGATACGATCGTTGGCCTGATGACGGAACGCACGCTCGATATGATGGTGGGGATCTTCGGTATTTTGAAGGCGGGAGGGGCCTACCTGCCGGTCGATCCGTCGTATCCGGCGGAGCGTATCCGCTACATTCTGGAGGACAGCGAGACGAAGGTGCTGCTGACCGGGCAGTTGGCCATTGAGGCAGCTGACGTGTTCGACGGCACCGTACTTGATCTGCAGGGCGATGTTTTCAGCGATGAGCCCATGGACAATCCGATACCCGTTAGCGGACCGGACCATCTCGCCTACGTCATCTACACGTCCGGCTCCACCGGACGGCCGAAGGGCGTCATGATTGAGCACCGTTCGGTCATCAACCGGCTGCATTGGATGCAGAAAGAGTATGGACTCGGCGAAGGGGATCTCGTTCTGCAAAAGACGCCGATCAGTTTCGATGTGTCGGTATGGGAGCTGTTCTGGTGGTCTTGGTACGGTGCCGGCTTGTGCCTCCTGCCGCCGGGAGGAGAGAAGGATCCGGCTGTCATCGCGGCTGTCATTGCGAAGCAGCGGGTGACAACCATGCACTTCGTGCCGCCCATGCTGGGAGCGTTCCTGGATTATCTGGAAGCACACCCGGATGTGGTACAGGGCATGGCTTCCTTGAAGCAAGTGTTTGCCAGCGGCCAGGCGCTTCCGAAGCAGCTTGCGGACAGGTTCTACGAATGCCTTGGCGAAGACGGCATCCGGCTTGTGAATTTGTACGGGCCAACCGAAGCGACGGTGGACGTCACTTCGTTCGATTGCACACCGGGGCTGGAACGCATTCCGATCGGAAAGCCAATTGACAATATCTGCCTGTATGTGGTGGATGAGAACCTGCACCTGCTCCCCGCAGGCATCCCCGGCGAGCTGTGCATTGCCGGGGTCGGCCTCGCCAGGGGGTATCTGGGCCGCCCGGAGCTTACAGCGGAGAAGTTTGTAGACGATCCGTTCACAGGAGAGGGGCGGATGTACCGCACCGGCGATGTGGCCCGCTGGCTGCCGGACGGGAATGTGGAGTACCTCGGCCGGATGGACCACCAGGTCAAGATCCGGGGCAACCGGATCGAGCCGGGTGAGATTGAAGAAGCTCTGCTGCGCCATGAGCGGGTTCGGGAAGCGGTCGTGATCGACCGGACCGACGAAACCGGGATGAGCTATCTGGTTGCATACGTTGCTGCCCAGGCCGAGATGACGGGATATGAGCTTAGGGCACATCTGGCCCAGAGACTGCCGCAGTATATGATTCCTGCCTACTTTGTCGCCATGGAACGCCTGCCGCTGACGCCTAACGGCAAGCTGGACAGGAGGGCGCTGCCGGTTCCCGACACGGCGGCGGCAAGGGCGGAAGCCTATGTGGCGCCTCAAAGCAGCACGGAGCGGAAGCTGGCGGAGATCTGGAGCGAGGTGCTTGGAGCGGGTCAGATAGGGACCCAAGACAATTTCTTCCAGATGGGCGGGGACTCGATTAAATTGATTCGCCTGTCCAACCGGATTCATCAGGTGTTCGGGACTCAGGCCCGTCTGCAAGACTTGTATGTCTACCAGACCATCGGCGAGTTTGCCCGCTGCATGGAGGAGTCCGGAACCGGCAGCGGGTCAGAGGAGATGGCGCGAGGGCTGGGGCTTATCGAGGCACTCCAGGATCGGTTCCGGGATGAACCGGCGATGCAGCGGTACCTGCTGCATGGAATCGAGGATTTCTATCCTCTGAGCAAAATCCAGCAGAGTATGGTCTACTACTCGAAGCTGAAGCCGGATGAGCCGATCTATCACGACCAGTTCTTTTTCACCGCACGGATTCACCGTCTGGATGCCGGATTGATCCGGCAAACCACCCTAGCGCTGATGTGCAGGCATGCCATCCTCCGGACCGTGTTCGATACCGTCCGGTTCTCCGAGCCTCTTCAGCTGGTGTACAAGCAGGTGGAGCCGGATCTGTCGGTAGAGGACATCATGCATTTGCCGGTAGAGGCTCAGCGGCAGTATGTGGAAGAGCGGCGGCATGCCGATCTGGCCGACAAGTACTTGACGGACGACGGTCTGCTGTGGAGGCTTCGGGTGTTCAGGATTGGAGCGGAGGAAGCGGTGATCCTTCTGTCCTTCCATCATGCGGCGCTCGACGGCTGGAGCGTGGCTGTGTTCCAGCAGGAATTTATGGAGCTGTACAACCGGCTCGCCGCTGCACAGCAGGATGCCCTTCCGCGATCCTTCGAGCTGCCTCCGCTCCGCAGCTCGTACAAGGAATACGTGGCGTTGAACGCTTACAAGCAAGCGGACGGGAAGACGACGGAATTCTGGAGAGAGTTCCTCGCCGGCTGCACGCGCGGCAAGCTGCCGTTCAATATTGCGCGCAAACTGCGCTCAAGCACGGCGCCAAGCGCCATTATCAATAAAACGGTGGAACCCGGGCTCGTACGCAAGCTGGAGGAGGGGGCCAAAGCTTATGGCTGCACCGTGAGGGACTTGTGTCTCGGCGCCCATCTCTACCTGCTGCGCGTCATCACGACCGAAGAGGATATCGTGACCGGCGTCGTTTCCCATGATCGTCCGGCTGTGGACGACGGGGACCGCATACTCGGATGCTTCCTGAATTCGCTTCCGATGCGGATGCGCATCGGCAAGAGGGAGGCCAAGCAGGAGCTGCTTCGCCAGGTGGCGGATACCCTCTACCGGATGAAGGCCCATGAAGTGTTCCTTAGCGATATTGCACGGATGGTCGGAGAAAGATCCGATCTGTCCCTTAACCCGATTTTCGACACCTTGTTCAACTATACGGACTTCCATGTTCTGAATTTCCGTACGGCAGGTGACGGCATCCGCCCGGAGGAAGCGGCGGGGCTTGAAATGGAAAGTGCCGAGATGACCAACACGCTGCTGGATGTCGAGGTGCATCGGAGCAGCGAGCACATGAATGTCCAAATCAAGTATGCCCCGAGCTACTTCTATGACCGGGATATGGAGACGGTATTCACGCTCTATGTGCGGATTTTGGAGGAGCTGTGCGACGAGGCGAACCCGATTCTGGGCAGCGAGGCATTGATCCTGACGGAGGAGGGGGACCGGCTGCTCCGCGAATGGAATGCTCCGGCGTACGAGCTTGCGGCTGCCTACACGGAGGGGAAGACGCTGCACGGGCTGTTCGAGGAACAGGCGGCAAGAACGCCGGACCATGCGGCGGTCCGGCATGGAGGCCGAACGCTGACCTATGCGCGGCTGGAGGCGGAGGCGAACCGGTTGGCGCGGCATTTGGCGCGGCACGGTGTGCGCAGCGGGGATCATGTGGCCCTGGTGGCCGGTCGCGGAACCGGCATGATCACCGGAATGCTCGCCATCCTCAAGGCGGGGGCGGCTTACGTGCCGGTCGATCCGGATTACCCGCCGAGCCGCAAGGCATATATTCTGCATAACGCGGAAGCTGCGGCGGTACTGGCCGACCGCGTTTACCCGGATCTTGGGCATGAACGGGTCATCCTCATGCAGGATGAGAGGATCGCCGGGGAAAGTTCCGAACCGCTGCAGCTGGCGAAGGACAGCGGCGATTTGGCCTATATCATTTACACCTCCGGCTCCACGGGCACGCCGAAGGGCGTGATGATCGAGCACCGCAGCGCCGTCAACCTGGTCTCCTGGGTCAACCGACGGTTTGCGGTCGGTGGGGAAGACCGTCTGCTGTTCATCACCTCGATGTGCTTCGACTTGTCCGTCTACGATATTTTCGGGATGTTGGCGGCGGGGGGAACCGTCGTGGTGGCGGAACGCGAGCAAGTGCTCGACCCCGGGGCGCTTCTAAGGCTGATGGAGGCCGAGGAGGTCACGTTCTGGGATTCGGTGCCGACGACGATGAACCACTTTATCCATCATCTGGAAGAAGGTTCCGCAAAGTCAGAGTCGCTTCCTGCTGGATTGCGTTTGGTCTTCATGAGCGGGGACTGGATTCCGGTCACGCTGCCTGGTCGGATCCGGCAGTTGTTCCCGCAAGCGGAAGTGATCTCGCTGGGGGGAGCGACGGAGGGGACCGTCTGGTCGAATTACTATCCGGCCATGGAAGTCAGCGCTGACTGGAGCAGCATCCCGTACGGCCGGCCGATCGGGGGCAACGCCTTCTACATTCTGGACGACGACCTGGAGAGGGTGCCGTGGGGCGTGGTCGGCGAGCTGTATATCGGCGGCGTGGGCGTAGCCCGCGGATATATGAACGACGAGGCGAAGACGGCGGCGGCGTTCCTGCCCGACCCGTTCCTCCCGGGAGGGGGATGGATGTACAAGACCGGGGACCTTGGGAGATTGCTGCCGGACGGGAACGTGGAATTCCTGGGCCGCAAGGATCATCAGGTGAAGATCCGCGGCTACCGGGTGGAGCTGGGCGAGATCGACAGCCGACTGGCCCGGCACCCGGGGATCCGCGAAGCAGTGGTGATGGACCGGCTGGACGGACGGCAGCAGCGGTATCTGTGCGCCTATATCGTGCCGTCGGGCGAGCTGACGGTGGCCGCTGTCCGGGAATACCTCGCGGCGGAGCTGCCGGCCTATATGGTGCCGGGAGCCTATGTGTTCCTGGAGGAGCTGCCGCTGAATGCAAACGGCAAGGTAGACCGGAAGGCGCTGCCGGAGCCGCGGGAGCTCCAGGATAGCGGATCAGGCTACACTGCGCCGCGGACCCCGGTAGAGCTGAAGCTCGCAGAGATCTGGCAGGAGGTGCTCGGCTTGAAACGGGTCGGCGTCCATGAGGATTTCTTTGAGAACGGCGGAGACTCGCTGGGGGCTGCTTCGATGGCAGGAAGGATTCAAAAGGAGATGGGGGTTGCCCTTCCTCTGCGCGAAATTTTCCGGCTGCCGACCCTGGAAAAACTAGCCGTTCTTGTTGAAAGCTCGCAGCAGGCCGAGTACGCGGGCATCCCCGTTCTGCCGAACCGGGAATATTATAGGGCGTCCGCTGCGCAGGAATGGATTTATACCGTGAGCACGATGTCGGGCGAAGGGGATGTCTACAATATGCCGCACGTTCTGGAGGTCACGGGACCGATCGAGGTGGACCGGATACGCTCCACTTTCCTGAAGCTGATGGAGCGTCACGAAACGCTGAGGACCGGGTTTGACATCCAGGAGGAAGAAGTGGTGCAGCATATTTATACAGAGGTGCCTTTCGAAATCGAGCGGATTCCGTGGAAGCAGGATGCTCCTGAAATGCAGGAGGTGATCTCCCGGTTTATCCGTCCGTTTGATCTCTCGAAGCCGCCGCTGCTTCGTGTAGGATTGGCCGCTCAGCAGACCGGGAAGCACCTCATGATCGTGGACATGCACCATATCATTTCGGATGGCGTTTCCATGCAGATCGTCATGCGGGACTTCCTGCGGCTGTACGCGGGGGAAGAGCTTGCGCCGCTGCCGGTCCAGTATAAAGACTATGCGGCCTGGCAGCGTGAGAGAATGCAAAGCGAGCAGTACCTGAAGCAAGAGGCTTACTGGCTGAAGTCATTGTCCGGTGAGCTCCGGGGAATGGAGCTTCCGATTGCTTACCCCCGGCCTGCACTGCGAAGCTACGAGGGGGGACGGCACTCTTTCGAGGTGGATTCCGCGGTAACGGAAGGGCTGCGGCAGCTGGCCGCAAGCGAGGGAAGCACCCTGTTCATGACGCTCATGGCAGCCTATACGGTTCTGCTCTCCCACTACAGCGGCTATGAAGATATTGTTCTGGGGACCCATGTGGCCGGAAGAATATCAGGGGAGCTGGAGCCGATGATCGGAATGTTCGTCAACACGCTGGCCCTGCGGAACCATCCGCGCAAGGAGCTTACCTTCCGGGAATATGTCCATGAAGTAAGGGAGAATACGCTTGAGGCGTTCGAGAATCAGGAATATCCGTTCGCCGAATTGGTGGAAAAGCTGGGTATCCGCCGCGATCCGGGCCGCAATCCTTTGTTTGATTTCGTATTTGCTTTCGCCGAGAGTGCATCCGGTAATGCAGAGATTGACGGCATCTCGGTGCGGCCTTATGCCATGGAGCACCATACAGCCAAATTCGATCTGTCTTTAACGATGGAGCTTGAAGATAGCGAGTTCAAGGGATCGTTTGAATACAGCACCGCCTTGTTCTCTATGAAATCGATCGAAGCCTTGACAAGAGATTATCTTGAGCTGTTGGCGGTCATCGCGCTCCATCCGGACCGGCGCTTGGCAGACCTCCGTGTTACCGGTTTTCAGAAAAAGACAGTTCCACAGCTGGAATCCATCGAACTCATCTTTTAATCTTCACCCGCGGCTTCGTTTCCCACTGCCTGAAGTCCGGCAGCATTCCTACTCTAATCCTATGATGTGATAGAAAGGACGTACCGATGTTTATGAGCCTGTTTGGTAAAGAAGCTGCCTATTGGAACCAAAAGCTAGATGGCGGGGATCGTATCGTGTGTCTTCCCTATAACCGGACTTCCGGAAATCAGGACAGCCTGTTTCAAACCGTCAACCTGACCCTGGAGGCCACGCTCTCCAAGCGGATGATGCAAATCGCCGGCGGTTCTCCGTTAGCCTTGTACATGATTCTGCTGTGCGGAGTGGAAGGGCTGCTGCACCACTACACGAATGAATCCAATATGCTGCTTGGCGTTCCGGTCTTCCGTCAGCCGGACGATTCGGCGGAGAACCTCAATTCTCTGGTCATTGTAAAAAACACGGTCACGGATCAAAGCACACTAAAGACCTTGTTCTCCGGTATCAAGGCAGCCGTAAGCGAAGCTATGGAGCATCAGAGTATTCCCTTCTGGAACTATACTGAGCGGATCACCACGCAATCCGCTTCGGATGGCAAACCCTTAATCCACACGATCGTGGGGTTCAGGCCCCTTCATACGATGGAATTTAGGGAACAGGCCGCATTCGATCTGTTGTTCTTCTTTGATCAGGCGGATCAGGATGTTGTGCTGGACCTCACCTACAATGAGCGGCGGTACAGCCGGGAAGCTATGCTCCGGTTGGCCGCGCATCTGCAGGAGCTGCTCTCCGCGCTGGCAAGTGCGCCTGATCTCATTCTCGGGGATACGGTTCTCGTAACGGAGGAAGAGAAAGCCGCAATCCTGTTCGCCTTCAACGATACGGCTGCGAGCTATCCGAAGGAGAAGACGATCCACGGGCTGTTCGAGGAGCAGGTGAAGCGGACGCCGGATAGCGTGGCCGTCCTGTGCGGGGACGAGCGGCTGACCTACACGGAGCTGAACGAGAGGGCGAACCGTCTGGCGAGAAGGCTGCGGGCGGAAGGTGTTCGAGCGGGCGGGCTTGTAGGGATCATGACCGAGCGTTCGCTGGAGATGGTCATCGGGGTATATGCCATCCTGAAGGCCGGAGGCGCTTATGTGCCGATAGACCCGGACCATCCGGAAGACCGGATAAGGTACGTAGCGGAGGATTCGGGTATTCAGCTGCTGCTGACAACGGCCCGGTTCAGAGACCGGGTGAACTTCGAAGGCCGGTACTTGCTAATCGATGACGCTTCGTGCAGCAGCGGGGACGGCGGCAATCTGGAGGCATCCTCCGGGCCAAGGGATCTCGTGTATGTGATGTATACCTCGGGCTCCACCGGGAACCCGAAGGGGGTTATGATCGAGCATCATTCCGTGGTCAACCGGATTCTCTGGGGACAGAGCCGGTTTCCGTTAGGAAGCGGCGATGTCAGTCTGCTCAAAACCGCGTTCACCTTCGATGTATCGGTACCGGAGCTGTTCTGGTGGGGGATGGCCGGTTCCACGGTAAGCCTGCTGCCCCCTGGGGGAGAGAAGGATCCGGGGCAGCTGGTGGAGGCGATCGCAAGCTCCGGGATCACTACCGTTCATTTTGTCCCATCGATGCTTCAGCTGTTTCTTGAATATGTGGAGCTTTTGCCCCCAGAGGAAGTGTCTGTGAAATTAAGCAGTCTGCGGTACGTGTTCGCCAGCGGGGAAGCTCTAACTCCGCATCAGGTGTCCCGCTTCCAGTGTTTGATCGGATCGGTCAACGGAGCGAGGATGATCAACCTCTACGGTCCGACGGAAGCGACGGTTGAGGTGACCTGCTTTCCTTGCGAACAAGACAGGCCGTATCCGCTAATTCCCATCGGCAAACCGATATCCAATACAGAGCTGTATATTGTGAAGGAAGGCACAGCCAAGCTGCAGCCTATAGGCGTAGCGGGCGAGCTGTGTATAGCAGGAGTCTGCCTGGCACGCGGATACTGGAACAGGCCGGAACTGACGGCGGAGAAGTTCGTGGACAACCCTTTCCATGAGGGGGAGCGGATGTACCGGACGGGGGATCTGGCGAGATGGCTGCCGGACGGCAGTATCGAATATATGGGGCGGATCGATCATCAGGTGAAGATCAGGGGATACCGGATCGAACTGGGGGAGATCGAAGCGCAGCTTCTGCGGCTGGAGGGGGTGCGGGAAGCCGTTGTCGTAGCCGGAGAGGACGATACGGGGGATAAGCACTTGTGTGCCTATGTGGTCATGAAGACGACGTATGCCGCTCAGGATTGGAAAGAAGAGCTTTCCCGGAAGCTGCCTTCCTACATGGTGCCTGCTTACATGGTGCAGTTGGAGAAGCTGCCGCTGACCTCGAGCGGAAAGCTGGACCGCCGGGCGCTGCCGAAGCCGGAGAAGGTGATGCAGAGCAGCACCGAGTATGCTGCCCCCCGGAATCCGACCGAAGAAAGGCTTGCCGCGATCTGGAGGGAGGTCTTGAAGCTCCCGGATATTGGCGTGAAGCACAATTTTTTTGAATTGGGCGGGCATTCTCTATGGGCGGCTCGATTGGCAGGGAAAATATACAAAGAAATGAACGTTGAACTGCCGCTGCGGGAAATATTCCGATCACCGACCATTGAAAGCATGGCTCAAGCTATAGACGGGATGAAGCGTACCGATTATGTCGGCATTCCGCGTGCGGAGGAGAGAGAGAGCTATCCCGTCTCCTCTGCGCAGAAGAGGATCTATCTCCTAAGCCAACTGGATGGCGGCGAGCTGAGCTACAACATGCCGGGGGTTCTGGAGATCCACGGTCCTTTAGACCGGACACGGGCCTATGAAGCCTTCCGGACCTTGATCGGCCGCCATGAATCGCTTCGGACCCGCTTTGAAATGAAAGACGGCGAGATCGTCCAGCGGATTCATGAGGAGGTGCCGTTTGAGCTCGAAACGACCCTACGGGACGGGCGGGAGGTTGCCGAATTGATTCGCGGGTTCATTCGCACTTTCGACCTGGATCAGGCGCCGCTGCTGCGGGCGGGTCTTGTCGAACTGGGGCCGGAGCATCATTTGCTGCTGTTCGATATGCATCATATGATCTCGGACGGGGTGTCCATGAACCATTTGACACACGAGTTCGCGCGGCTGTATGAAGGAGAGACGCTGGCTCCCCTGCCTCTCCAGTATAAGGACTATGCCGTATGGCAGCAGGAGAAGACGGACAGCGGGAGGATTCGGGAACAGCAGGCGTACTGGCTGGGTGTATTCAGCGGCGAGCTTCCGGTCCTTGAACTGCCGGCCGACTATAGCAGACCGCTGGTACGGAGCTATCAAGGGGCCTCCCTGAGCTTTACGCTTGACAAGGCACGAAGCGAAGCGTTGACACAGCTTGCCCGACAGACAGGGACAACCCTGCATATGGTACTGCTCGCAGCCTATACGGCATGGCTTGGCAAATACAGCGGAAGCCCAGATGTGATCGTCGGTACCCCGGTGGCCGGAAGGCTGCAGGCGGAACTGGAGCCCCTCATCGGCATGTTTGTGGGCACGCTGGCGCTGCGGCAGCATCCGTCCGGAGACAAAACGTTCGAGTCGTACCTGCAGGAGGTCAAGGAGGGGCTGCTGGGAGCATACGAACATCAGGAGTTCCCATTTGAAGAACTGGTGGAAAAGCTGGACCTCCCGCGGGATCTGAGCCGTAATCCGCTGTTTGACACGATGTTCGTGCTGCACAACACGGGCCCATCCCCGATGACGATCGACGGACTGCGGATATCCCCTTATTCACAGGATTTTGCGGCAGCGAAATTCGATCTCACGATGAACGCGGAAGAGACGGAGGACGGGCTGCGGTTCTGGATCGAGTACGCCTCCGCGCTGTTCAAACGGGAAACGGTAGAGCGTATGGCGGGTCATTGGATGAGGCTGATCGACATGCTCCTGGAGGATCCGGGCAGACCGCTGTCCTCTCTTGAGCTGATGACTTCAGGGGAGCGCCGGCAAATTCTTGAGGAGTTCAACGACACGGAGGCGGATTACCCCAAGGAGAAGACGATCCACGGCTTGTTCGAAGAACAGGCGGCACGCACGCCGGATCACGTGGCGGTAGTCTTTGAAGGCCGGGCATTGACTTATGCGCAGCTGAACGCCAAAGCCAATCAGGTTGCCCATACTTTGCGGGCATATGGTGTCAAGCCGGATGCCGTTGTCGGAATCAGGACGGACCGTTCCTTAGAGATGCTGATCGGCATCTTCGGCATATTGAAGGCGGGAGGCGCCTACCTGCCGATAGATCCGGCGTATCCGGCGGAGCGGATTCGCTACATGCTGGAGGACAGTAAGGCGGGGGTACTGCTGACCCAAGGGGAGGATGAAGTCACAGCTGCCCGGTTCTCCGGCATCGTGCTGGACCTTCGGGATGAAGAGATCAATAACCGGCCTGCGGACAATCCTGTTCCCGTAAGCGGACCTGCGGATCTCGCCTACGTTATGTATACGTCCGGCTCCACGGGAAGACCGAAGGGTGTCATGATTGAGCATCATTCGGTGATCAACCGGATTCACTGGATGCAGAAACGCTACATACTGGGCGAAGAGGACGTCATCCTCCAGAAAACGCCGTTCTCCTTCGACGTATCGGTATGGGAACTGTTTTGGTGGTCGTGGTATGGTGCGGGCGTGTGCCTCCTGACGCCTGGAGGGGAGAAGGACCCCAGCCTCATCCGGGAGGCGGTCTCGAAATATGGCGTGACGACGATGCACTTCGTGCCTTCCATGCTCGGGGCGTTCCTGGAAGATCTGGAAGCGGCGGAAGGGGCATTGGGACAAATCTCCAATCTTAAGCAAGTGTTTGCCAGCGGTGAAGCACTGCCAAGTCCTATGGTGGAACGGTTCTTCACTTTGTTCGGACCGGATCGGGTGAAGCTGGTGAATCTGTACGGACCGACGGAGGCGACCGTGGATGTCAGTTCATTCGAATGTGCACCGGGGCTGGGACGCATCCCGATCGGAGCACCGATCGACAACACCCGGCTGTACGTGGTGGATGGGAAGCTGAACCTGCTTCCGATCGGCACACCGGGCGAGCTGTGTATAGCAGGGGCTGGTCTGGCCCGGGGATATGTAGGACGGCCGGAGCTGACGGCGGAAAAGTTTGTAGACAATCCCTTCATACCGGGCGAGCGGATGTACCGCACCGGCGATGTGGCCCGTTGGCTGCCGAACGGCGATGTGGAGTATCTCGGCCGGATGGATCACCAGGTGAAGATTCGGGGCTACAGAATTGAATTGGGAGAAATTGAAAGAGCGCTCATGAATCATCCGGATGTGGTTGAGGCCGTTGTAGTGGACCGGATGGACCGGTCCGGAGCCAAATCCCTTTGCGCTTATTTCGTATCCAGGAGGGAACTATCTGCTGCGGAGTACAGAGAGCATCTGGTGAATAGCCTGCCCATATATATGGTGCCCTCATCTTTTGTAGAGCTGGACCGGATGCCGCTGACGCCAAACGGCAAACTGGACCGGAGGGCGCTGCCGGAGCCGGACAAGGAGAGGGAAGGCGAGGGAACCTTCACGGCTCCTGCCGGGGGAATGGAAGCTCAGCTTGCACATCTTTGGAGTGGGATCCTCGGTAAAGAAAAGGTGGGCGCCACAGATGATTTCTTCCTCTCCGGCGGAGATTCCATTACCCTGCTCCGGCTTGCCAGCCGAATTCAACTGGAGCTGGAGATCCCCGTCCAGCTGAAAGACCTGTATACGTACCGCACGATCCGCGAGTATGCCCGTTATTTGGATGGTGCAGGAACGAAACGCCAATCCGAAGAGCTGGAGAGCGGCCTGAGCCTGATCGAAGCGTTCCAGGAGACTCTGCGCGGCACGCCGGCATTCCAGACTTATGCTTCGCAGGAGTTGGAAGACTTTTACCCGCTGAGCAAGATCCAGCAAAGCATGGTGTACTACTCGCTGCTGAAGCCCGATCAGCCGATCTATCATGATCAATTCTTCTTTTCCGTCCGGATGAGTCCTATGGACAACGATATCTTCATCCAAACGGTGCGCAGGCTGCTGAACCGGCATGCCGTGCTTAGGACGGTTTTCGATACGGTGAACTTTAACGAGCCGATCCAGCTGGTTTATAAGCGGTTCGAGCCGGATGTGGTCTTGGAGGACATCCGGCATCTTTCGGCCGATGCCCAGAAGGCCCATATCGAAGCATGCAGGGGGGCGGATCTGCGCGATAAATATTTAAAAGACCGCGGCTTATTATGGCGGCTCCGGCTGTTCCGGTTAGGCGATGAGGAGACCATCATTCTTTTATCGTTCCATCATGCGGCTCTCGACGGATGGAGTGTAGCGGTGTTCCAGCAGGAATTTATGGAATTGTACGTGGAGCTTGCTGCCGGAGGGGAAGCCTCGCCGGCCTCATCTTCAGAGCGGGCTCCGCTCCGCAGCTCGTACAAAGAATACGTGGCGCTGAATGCGTTCAGGCAGGCCGACGGGAAGACGGGAGACTGGTGGCGGGAATTCCTCGGGGGCTATACACGAGGCAAGCTGCCATTTAATATCGCCCGCAAACCCATGACAGGCACCGCATCCAGCGCCATCATCAAGAGACCTTTGGCTCCGCAGCTGGTGAGCAGGCTGGAGGCGGTGGCAGGAACGTACGGAAGCACCGTGAGAGACCTTTGCCTAAGCGCCCATCTGTACCTGCTTCGCATTATAACTGCAGAAGAGGACATCGTAACGGGAGTCGTTTCGCACGATCGTCCTGCTGTAGAGGACGGGGACCGCATTCTTGGCTGCTTCCTGAACACGCTGCCGATGCGGCTGCATGTCGGCAAGCATGAAGACAAGAAGGGGCTGGTGAGGAGAGTCGCAGATACGGTCTACCGGATGAAGTCCGGGGAAGCGTTCCTGAGCGATATCGCCAGAATGATTGGCGAACGTTCCGATCCGTCACTCAATCCGATATTCGATACGTTATTCAATTATACCGACTTTCATATCCTGGATTATGGTAAAGGGGGGAGCGGTATCCGTCCGGAACAACCGGGTGGATTGGAGCTGCAGAACGCCGAAATGACCAACACGCTGCTGGATGTCGAGGTGCATCGGGCGGGGGGCCGGATGAGTGTCCAAATCAAGTATGCCCCGAGCTACTTCTATGACCAGGATATGGAGACGGTATTCACGCTCTATGTGCGGATTTTGGAGGAGCTGTGCGACGAGGCGAACCCGATTCTGGGCAGCGGGGCATTGATCCTGACGGAGGAGGGGAACCGGCAGCTCCGCGAATGGAATGCTCCGGTGTACGAACTTGCGGCTGCCTACACGGAGGGCAAGACGCTGCACGGGCTGTTCGAGGAACAGGCGGCAAGAACGCCGGATCATGCGGCGGTTCGGCATGGAGGCCGAACGCTGACCTATGCGCGGCTGGAGGCGGAATCGAACCGGCTGGCGCGGCATTTGGCACGGCACGGTGTGCGCAGCGGGGATCATGTGGCCCTGGTGGCCGGTCGCGGAACCGGCATGATCACCGGAATGCTCGCCATCCTCAAGGCGGGGGCGGCTTACGTGCCGGTCGATCCGGATTACCCGCCGAGCCGCAAGGCATATATTCTGCATAACGCGGAAGCTGCGGCGGTACTGGCCGACCGCGTTTACCCGGATCTTGGGCATGAACGGGTCATCCTCATGCAGGATGAGAGGATCGCCGGGGAAAGTTCCGAACCGCTGCAGCTGGCGAAGGACAGCGGCGATTTGGCCTATATCATTTACACCTCCGGCTCCACGGGCACGCCGAAGGGCGTGATGATCGAGCACCGCAGCGCCGTCAACCTGGTCTCCTGGGTCAACCGACGGTTTGCGGTCGGTGGGGAAGACCGTCTGCTGTTCATCACCTCGATGTGCTTCGACTTGTCCGTCTACGATATTTTCGGGATGTTGGCGGCGGGGGGAACCGTCGTGGTGGCGGAACGCGAGCAAGTGCTCGACCCCGGGGCGCTTCTAAGGCTGATGGAGGCCGAGGAGGTCACGTTCTGGGATTCGGTGCCGACGACGATGAACCACTTTATCCATCATCTGGAAGAAGGTTCCGCAAAGTCAGAGTCGCTTCCTGCTGGATTGCGTTTGGTCTTCATGAGCGGGGACTGGATTCCGGTCACGCTGCCTGGTCGGATCCGGCAGTTGTTCCCGCAAGCGGAAGTGATCTCGCTGGGGGGAGCGACGGAGGGGACCGTCTGGTCGAATTACTATCCGGCCATGGAAGTCAGCGCTGACTGGAGCAGCATCCCGTACGGCCGGCCGATCGGGGGCAACGCCTTCTACATTCTGGACGACGACCTGGAGAGGGTGCCGTGGGGCGTGGTCGGCGAGCTGTATATCGGCGGCGTGGGCGTAGCCCGCGGATATATGAACGACGAGGCGAAGACGGCGGCGGCGTTCCTGCCCGACCCGTTCCTCCCGGGAGGGGGGCGGATGTACAAGACCGGGGACCTTGGGAGATTGCTGCCGGACGGGAACATGGAATTCCTGGGCCGCAAGGATCATCAGGTGAAGATCCGCGGCTACCGGGTGGAGCTGGGCGAGATCGACAGCCGACTGGCTCGGCACCCGGGGATCCGCGAAGCGGTGGTGATGGACCGGCTGGACGGACGGGAGCAGCGGTATTTGTGCGCCTATATCGTACCCTCGGGCGAGCTGACGGTGGCCGCTGTCCGGGAATATCTCGTGGCGGAGCTGCCGGCCTATATGGTGCCGGGAGCCTATGTGTTGCTGGAGGAGCTGCCGCTGAATGCGAACGGCAAGGTAGACCGGAAGGCGCTGCCGGAGCCGGCCCGAGAATCAGCACATCCGTCCGAAGCGGAAGCACCGGCCGACGCAACGGAACAGGGACTGGCCGACTTGTGGGAGGAAATTCTCGGCCAAGGAAGCATCGGGGTGAATGAATCCTTCTTCGAGCGGGGCGGGGATTCGCTGAGCGTAACGAGGCTGGCTGCCCGTATACGTAACCATTTTAAGGTGGAAGTCCCCTTGCAGGAGGTGTTCCAGTCACCGACGGTCCGGGGGTTGGCGAAGCTCATACGAGCCAAGGAGACTGGGGAGGCTGAGCAGCCTACGGGCCTTTCCCTGATTTTGAAGGCACCCGAGAGAGAATATTATCCCCTTTCCTCGGCACAGAAGCGGATCTACCTCGTCAGCAGCCTGGAAGGCGGGGAAATGAGCTACAATACGCCGGTGGTGCTTCAGCTCGATGGTCCCTTGGACAGCAGCCGTGTGCAGGAAGCCTTTCGCAGGCTGATTGCCCGCCATGAAACGCTGCGGACCGGCTTCGAGATGAAGAATGGAGAGATGGTTCAGAGGGTAAGGAATGAGGCAGCCTTTGATGTGGAAAACGTCCGGCTGAACGAGGAGGATGTGACAGCGTATATCAAGGGATTCCTGCGCCCGTTCAATCTGAAACAGGCCCCGCTCATGCGGGCGGGTCTCGTCGAGCTGGAGCCGCAGCGCCATCTGCTGCTGTTCGATATTCATCATATCGTTTCGGATGGGATATCCATGATCAATCTGGCCTATGAATTTACGAGGCTTTACGAAGGCGAAACGCTGCAGCCGCTGACCATCCAGTATAAGGACTATGCGGTATGGCAGCAGAGGGAGGCGGCAAGCGAGCGGTTGATGAAGCAGGAAGCCTACTGGCTGGAGGTGTTCAGCGGCGAGCTTCCCGTTCTGGATCTTCCGGCTGACTATGCCAGACCGCCGGTACGCAGCTATGAAGGAGCAGCGGTGAGATTCACGCTTGGAAAAGACCGGAGCGAAGCGCTCCGGCAGCTGGCCTCCCGAACGGGCACAACGCTGTATATGGTGCTGATTGCCGCTTATACCGCATGGCTCGGCAAATACACCGGCAGCGGTGAGATCATCGTGGGTACGCCGGTGGCCGGCAGGCTGCAGGAGGAGTTGGAGCCTCTGGTCGGGATGTTTGTCGGCACGTTGGCGCTTCGTCAATATCCGGCGGCGGACAAAACCTTTGAAGCCTATTTGGAGGAAGTCAAGCACGGGCTGCTGCAAGCGTATGAGCACCAGGAGTATCCGTTCGAGGAACTTGTGGAGAAGCTTGCTCTTCCGAGGGATCTGAGCCGCAACCCGCTGTTCGACACGATGTTCATTATGAACAATATGGGGCAAAAGGAGCTTGTCATGGAGGGAGTCCGGCTATCCGCCTATCCCCAGGAATTCATGGCGGCGAAATTTGATTTGACGTTGAACGCGGAAGAGTCGGCGGAGGGTCTCCGGTTCACACTGGAATATGCCACGGCGCTGTTCAAGCGGGAGACGGTGGAGCGGATGGCCGGGCACTGGCTCCGGGTGATCGACATGCTGCTGGGGGATCCGCAGCGGAGGCTGTCTTCACTGGAGCTGGCCACAGTAGAGGAGCGCAGGCACATACTGGAGCAGTTCAACTGCACGGCAGCAGACTATGACCGGGAGAAAACCGTCCACGAGCTGTTCGAGGAGCAGGCGGAGCGGACGCCGGACCGCTTGGCTGTCGTGTGCGGCGGAGAGCAGCTGACCTACCGGGAGCTGAACGCAAGGGCGAACCGGCTGGCGCATCAGCTGCGCGGCAGTGGAGTGCAGCCCGATCAGATCGTAGGAATATTGATGGAGCGTTCGGTGGACATGCCGGCGGCTATGCTGGGCGTGCTGAAAGCCGGGGGAGCGTATTGCCCGATCGATCCTGCATTTCCGTTAGATCGGATCGAAACGATTCTGGAGGACAGCGAGGTGCGGCTGGTGGTGGCCTCCTCTCCTTTGCGCGAACTCGTTCCGACGAATGTGGAGGTTTGTGTTGCAGCGGAGGCCGGGCTGCAGCAGGATGAGGCCGGGAATCCGGGGCAGCTCAATCATAGCAGCCACCTGGCATACGTCATCTACACCTCGGGATCCACCGGCAAGCCGAAGGGAGTTATGCTGGAGCACCGGAGCGTGCATAACTTTATAAAGGGGATGGAGCAGCGGATCGACTTCTATGAAGGCCAGCGCGTCCTGTCGGTCACCACGTATGGCTTTGACATCTTCGTTCTGGAGTGCCTGCTGCCGCTCACCGTCGGGGCTGTGGTCATTCTGGCGACTGAGGAGGAGCAAAATGATCCCCAAAAGCTGCTTGAACTTATGGAGAGGGAGCGTGTGGAGCTCATCCAGACCACCCCGTCCCGGATGGGGCTGCTGCTGGGTGCGGGCCGCGGGAAGATATGGACCGATGTGAAGCAGATCCTCCTTGGGGGCGAAGCGATGCCGGCGGGTTTGCCGGAGCAGATCAGAATTCATTCGAAGGCGAAGCTGTTCAACATGTATGGTCCGACGGAAACGACGGTTTGGTCCACGATGGCGGATATCAGCGGGAGCGGCCGGGAAGTCAACATCGGCAAGCCGATCATGAACACGCAGGTGTATATTGTGGAGCCGTCCGGGGTTCAACTGCAGCCGGTCGGCGTGATCGGGGAGATGTGCATCGCAGGGGATGGACTGGCCCGAGGATATTGGCGGCGTCCGGAGCTGACGGAGGAGAAGTTCGTGGAAAATCCTTTCCTGCCGGGAGAGCGGATGTACCGGACAGGCGATTTGGCGAAATGGCTGCCGGATGGCAGTATCGCGTATGTGGGACGAATCGACCACCAGGTGAAAATCCGGGGCTACCGGATCGAGCTGGGTGAGATTGAAGCACAGCTGGCGGGGTTGGAAGGCATCTTGGAATCCGTTGTAACGGCCCAGGTCGATCTGTCGGGACAAAACCAGCTGTGCGCTTACTATATGGGAGACCGTGCGTACAGTGTCGGCGAAATACGGACAGCGCTGTCACGGATGCTGCCGTCCTACATGCTGCCAGCCTATGCGGTCCGGCTGGAGAGCATGCCGCTGAATACGAATGGGAAAGTAGACCGAAAGGCTCTACCGCTTCCTGACCCTTCCGTTACAATGAATGAATATAAAGCACCGGAAAGCTCTGTAGAGAAAAGGATGGCGGCCATTTGGGAAGAGCTGCTCGGGAGGACCCGGATTGGAATGCTGGATCATTTGGTGGATATGGGCGTGAATTCTTTAAGTTATATGCGGGCCATTGTGACGATTGAAGAGGAATTCGATTTCGAATTTCCCGATGAGGATATGATTCCAGGCAAATTTATTACAATCGCAGATGTGGTCGATTATGTAGAAAGCCGGATTTCGGTGACTCCAGGCACGAAGTAAGCAGGATGAACAGTCAAAAGACTATTCTCAAATGCCGGCGATGACGGCCAGGCGAGAATAGTCTTTTGTGTGATTTAAGCCTGAACGGATGCGGAGCAGGAAGTCTTCAATTCTTCCAGCACCCCTCCCAGGATGTTCTTTTCGGTTTCCGCGATCTTGCGGAGAAGCAGGATAATCCGATCGAGTAAACGGATGTTTCCGTTTAAGCCGAATTTCAGGAGCAGGTTTCTCGTAATGGCAGCATCGTTCAAGATTTCCTCGTAGGATTGGGGAAGTTCTGCACGAATCAAGCCAATTTCATGCATATATTGGAGTCTTTGATGCATCAGCAGCTTATGGTCGCCCATGACATGAAAGAAGCGGAAGTCTCTCCTCCCGCTATCCGTCTTGATGTCCTCAATATGCCGGATCAAATGGTCATAGCACGCAATACCGTACGCTAGAACCGGAGTGGACAGCCAGGTCGGTTCCCGGTGAGGCGTATAAGTGGATTCCAGATAATCGGACAAAGCCTGCTTAACCCCTTCGGTATCAAAGGGAACGGAGACGTCGGTCCTGTAGCGGAAAAGCTCAATTCCTTTTAAAATATTCAAATCTTCCGTCAGATGAATGATGGAGTCCGTTAACTGGGCGTAAGAAACTTCAAAGATCCCGTACCGGTTGGCACCATCCGCATTTTTATGGAAATCGGCCATGTAAAATATCTCTTGTTCATCGTCAAATCCGATGATCATCGGGTCATGCCGTTCATGTCTCAGCTGATAGAACGGATAAGCTGAAATATAGTAGGTATCTACAAACTGATAGATGTAATGGCCCTGCTGCAGATTTTCTTTAAAAAACGATACCAGATCTCCCCCTGATTCTTGGATCTGCTGTACGGTCGTACGGGTAGTCTCAATCCAAGGACAATCCTCTTGGGGGGTGGCGAAATGAGAGTAGTTGAGAACGGTATCTCTTCCGCTCAAGCCCAAAATCAGTTCGGTTTGAATATAGCCCGAATAGATCCAGGGTTTATAGGCGGGATGACGCTGGGCAATGGAAAAAACATGCGACTGGTTGGCCCACGAGGTGATGATCGGCTGTTCCACGGGTAAGCTGACATGCGTTTTCATTGGGATTCTCCTTGGAATGGATTTGGATGATAAGTAAGAACCTTGCTGCTAGCAACCAAATGGTTCATTGGTCGAAATAGGTTCCTAATATATAGTAGTATATAATAAATAATGGATTCCTCGCTACTCTGCATGGTAAAATAGACTACGATTCTACATGGAGTGGCGGGCATGATAGGCTAGCCTGCTATACGAAACCCTTGTGGTTTCGCCCTTTCGCTTGAAATCATGCCCGCAGAGGCTCCATGTCAAATCGCTCTATTAATAACGAATACCGTAATTTTTCTCACAAAGTATAGCGAATATATAAAAAACGTAATTAAAGATATTAATTAAGTCTATGTTAACGTATCTGGACAGTCAAAAGTTCTAATGCTTAAGAAACCAGCAGATCAGCGTCAGAATAGGCCAAGTCCTGCTTGGAAGGGGCCGATCTTATTATTACACAAAATGAAAAATGACGGGCATAATTTTATTGGTGACATTAGAAATTAGCGTCGGAGACACCTCGATCCCGGTACTTTCATTTGATTTTTCGGGTAACGACCGGCTCAAACTCACCGAAGCGATCGTGTGGCGCTTTGATCTGTATTTCGCCATATTCGGTATGGACCGTTGATGTACTTTTCCAAGAAAAGCGCATGTTTTATCCTTGACGTAATGAAACATAATAGTTATTATAGATATGTATAGTCCTTTTTTGAGGTGATTATGAATGAAGTTCTCTAAGGCTACCGACTATGCCCTCCATACGATGCTCTTTCTTACTGCGGCGACTCCCCAAAAACCAATGGGTGTACAGCAGTTGGCGGAGCGGCAAAGTGTGTCTCCCACCTATTTGTCCAAAATACTGACCAAGTTGGTGAAGGCGGGCATGATTGAATCGATAACGGGGGTTCATGGCGGGTATCGACTTAAACGAAATTGGGAAAATATTTCGTTCCTAGATATTATTCATGCGATTGAAGGCTCGGCCTCCATGTTCGATTGCAGTTTCGATCATGGACCAGGATGCCCGATTCAAAAGGTGGTGTTATCGGCAGAAGAGAAGATGGAAGAACAGTTGAGAAATCAGAAAATGTCGGATCTTGTGCGGGAAATGAATATAGTTATATAACATTTATTTTTTTTAAACCAATTAAAGATAACTAGTACCTTTAAAAGCTGGAATATTGAATTTTAGCTGGGAGAGTAGAGAGTATGCAAGCAGTGACGACAGAAGAACAGCATAATGTGGTGCAAAAATATAAAGTCACTTGACCACCCGTTCAACGGGTGTTGCCAACGGGCCTTCTCCAACAGATTTGACCCCGCCAACCGTGGCTGAAATCGGTAGCACTTGGTATACAGATTCGTTCCAGCGAACTGGTGTCAATACAGAGTGCAAGCTTCTGTTGCTAACCCATGCGTATGCGATTGTCATGATGGAATGGGTAACGGCAGCGGCCGCTCGGTGCTTCCCTTTGCGAGCTGCGATTCGACTGTATTGGGCACCGAGGTAGTGGAGAATGGAGAAGTAAATAAAGCTGTAGCTGTGGTCAAAGCGGATATCAAAAGGAGAGCGAGAAGATGGATGTATTCGAAAGCCAGTATGAATTGATCCAACGTACAAGGGAATCATTATTTCGTTTTTGCGAAACTTTGTCCCCCACAGATTATGTTAAAGAAGTTGAAACCTTAGGCGGAGTTTCTATTCGCAGTCTGCATGTTCATGTAGCCGATTGTTATCGGGTATGGTTGGGGAGTCGTGCCCTTGGTAAATCACTTCCCAAAGTAAACCCAGAATCCGTTGACAATGTACAGAAAATGCGTGAAGTTTTTAAGAAAACGGATGCTCTGGTTTATGAATTTCTGAATGAATTTAAAAACAAATGGGATCCTACCATTGAAACATCCTGGCAGAGTGGCAGCGTAGAGTTAACCGAATTATGGCTATTTACGCACACCATCACCCACGAATTTCACCATAGAGGACAAATTGTAAAAATGGGCAGGCAACTCGGGTATATCCCGCCGAAAATGAACCTCGCTAAACCTTAGTGATTTCATGGAGATACTTTCGGTAAGTTTGAGTCAACCCCAGAGGGGTACGGCAACGATTCCTGTTTTCCAGGCCTATGCCCTCCATACGAGGCTCTTTCTTACTGCGTCGACTCCGCAAAAACCAATGGGTGTACAGCAGTTGGCGGTTCGGCAAGATGTGTCTCCAACCTATTTGTCTAAAATACTGACCAAGTTGGAAAAGGCGGGCATGATTGAATCGAAAAGGGGGGGTGAATGCGGTTATCGACTCAAACGAAATTGGGAAAATATTTCGTTCCTAGATATTATTCATGCGATTGAAGGCTCGGCCTCCATGTTCGATTGCAGTTTCGTCCTGGGCCAGAATGCCCGATTCAAAAGGTGGTGTTATCGGCAGAAGAGAAGAGGGAAGAACAGTTGAGAAATCAGAAAATGTCGGATCTTGTGCGGGAATTGAATATAGTTACATAACACTTCTTTTTTTAAGTCTATTAAAGATAACTCGTATCTGTAAA
Organism: Paenibacillus sp. sgz302191; assembly: GCF_057749925.1. Classification (NCBI taxonomy): domain Bacteria; kingdom Bacillati; phylum Bacillota; class Bacilli; order Caryophanales; family Paenibacillaceae; genus Paenibacillus; species Paenibacillus sp. sgz302191. Next base: position 22,462 of record NZ_JBYLHY010000021.1, on the reverse strand, counting down.
GTCTAAAATATCGAATTATCACTAGGAGTGGAGAATATGCAGGCAGCGACAGAAGAACAGCATAATGCGGTGCAAAAATATAAAGTTATTCCGATCATGGTTTCCTTACTATTAAGCGGATTTATTGGGATGTTTAACGAGACGGCTTTAAACGTAGTGCTCAGCGATTTAATCAACCAGTTTCATATCACCGCCGCAACGGCCCAATGGCTGACGACTGGTTACTTACTGACCCTCGGCATATTAGTCCCGGTATCCGGGTTGTTTCTCCAATGGTTTTCAACCAGACAATTGTTCACGGCATCGCTCCTATTGGCTTTACTCGGCACAGTGGTGGCGACCGTTTCCCCGGGATTTGAGTTGCTCATGATTGCAAGGGTCATTCAAGCTGCGGGCGTAGCGCTCATCCTGCCGCTGATGTTTCACACAGTGCTGGTCATTGTTCCACCTGAGAGGAGGGGGACGACCTACGGGCTGATCGGGCTTGTCCTTGTGGTTGCTCCTGCTGTCGGACCTACCCTTTCCGGTCTGTTGATCGAGCAGCTTAGCTGGAACTGGATTTTCGGATTGACTCTTCCCGTTTTGGCGTTTTCTCTTTTGTTTGGAATGCGATATATGCAAAATATAACGACGATTACCAAGCCGAAAATAGATATTTATTCGCTTATCTTATCCACGCTTGGCTTTGGTGGAATTGTATTTGCTTTTAGCAGCGCCGGGGAAGGAGAAGGAGGACTTGGAGCGCCCAAGGTCGTGATTCCGATGATTGTCGGCATACTGGCGCTTTTAATATTTGCGGTACGGCAATTGCGAATGAAGCAGCCGATGATGGATTTGAGGGCATTCAAACAGCCCATGTTTACGGTTGGCACTGTTATGCTTATGATTGCCGTAGTGGTGATGATGTCAGCCATGATTATGTTGCCCTTGTATTTGATTAGAGGCCTCGGCCTAAACGCTTTTTCTGCCGGACTTGTTTTGTTGACCGGGGGGATTGTGAACGCGATCACGCAACCGATTATGGGCAGAATATTCGATAAATTTGGGCCGAGATGGGTTGTTCCCGCTGGTATGGTCTTGATATCCGTCGTGCTCTGGTTTCTCTCAGGAATTACGACAACGACGACCATAACCCAAATCATTGTGCTTCATACCTTCTTGATGATCGGGATCTCCATGGTCTGGATGCCTTCGCAGGCGAATGGTCTGAACCAATTGCCTCCTTCACTTTACCCGCACGGTAGCGCAATTATGAATACGGTCCAGCAGGTGGCGGGGGCGATCGGCACTGCGGTTGCGGTAAGTATCATGTCTGTTGGCATGAGCAACATTCTGAAGCAAACGGCAGACCAGGCGGACCCAGTTAACGCCGCGCTTGCTTTGACAGCAGGCATACAACATGTTTTTGAAATTGCTATTGTTGTTGCGATTGTAGGTTTCGTCTTCTCTCTTTTCATGAGGCGTGTTCACATATCAGCAAAATAGTTCGGGCTTGGCGACTGGAACGGTCAAGGTGATGCACGAACCTTTCGAAAACATCGATCTTGAGGTGAGGGGATGGGAGAGAACCTTTGATCTCGTCTTTGTCTCCATGTGCCCTGTTCTGGTCGATTGGGCCAGTGTGGAGAGGGCGCTGAGCTGCGCGAGGGCGTTCTGCTACATGAGTTTGGCGGTAGGTTTCAGGGAACACAGTCTGGTTGACGAGATATGGCCGCTTGTCACCGATCGCCCCCGAAAGACCGAGCATTTGGAGATGATTTACCTGACCCAATTACTGCTGCTAAAGGGATACTCTTATCAATCGTTGGTAACCCGGGAATTGAAAACAACGATAGTCTCCAAATTATTGATCATGCTAACGAGGAGGGTTAAACAATCATGAACAAAGTGGATGTAGCGATTATCGGGGGAGGTCCCGCCGGTTTGAGCGCCGGACTTATGCTGGGACGCGCGAGGAAGCAGACGATTGTCATTGATGAGGGACGTCCCCGCAATGCCGTGACCCTGGAGGCGCACGGGTTTTTGACGCGGGACGGAATCAGCCCGGGTGAATTCCGACGTATTGCGAAGGAGCAGCTGCGCGTCTATCCGTCGGTTTCCCAGGCGGAAGATACCGTTGTGTCGATCACGGGTGAGGACGGATACTTCTTGCTGGAGACGGCCACAGGGATGAAGATCGCCAGCAAAAAGCTGTTGTTTGCCGTAGGCATGAAGGATCGCAAGCTTGGAATACCGGGATTGACCGAGGTCTACGGGAAGAGCGCGTTTGTTTGCCCGTATTGCGATGGCTGGGAATTAAGGGATGAGCCGCTGGTTGTCATTAGCAGAGGAGCGGCACTCATGCATTTCGCTCCATTGTTGTCGGGGTGGACGAAGCGGTTTGTCGTTTGCACGAATGGCCCCGATGAATTGAGCGAGGCTGAACGCGATGAATTGCGGGATCATCATATTCCGCTATTCGATACGCCGATTCGTGCCATTTTATCCAGTGAGGGTATGGTGAACCATGTTGCGCTTGAGGATGGGACAGAAATTCCGTGCACGGGAATCTTCTTCAAGTCGGAACTGGTTCAGGGAACGGATTTGCCGCAGTCCATTGGTTGCCACATATCGGATACGGAGGTGATTGCAGTCGACGAATTTGGAAAATCCAGTGTACCTGGCGTTTACGCAGCGGGTGACGCGTCTTCACTAATGCATCAATCCATTGCCGCAGCCGCATCGGGGGCTGTAGCTGCAGCAGCAATAAATGGAGAATTAAATCAGGAAGCTTGGCAGAAAACCCAATGAATGATCCAACCATCGGCTAGCGGCTGCTGGATTTTGTCCAGAGCTGCTGTTTTTTTGGGGAGGGAAAACACTACTCATTTTCCCAGGTTCATCATTATCCAAATGAAGCACTAGATCTCGCCATGGCGCCCCGGACCTGGCCACCCAAAACATAGCGTTGAGCATCAAGCGAAATTCGTCCACCTTGCCGTTTTCGTTCGGGTGGAAGCAAATCTCGAAGCCATTAAAGCGGGATATCGTCATTTTGACACAGCGCGTATCTATGGAAATGAAGAGGTATTGGGGCAGGCGATCGCCAATAGCGGTGGTTAGTTGATTACAGCCGCGGCACAAATTGGCATTGAGTATGAAAAGCGTCAACCTATAGCGGGTTAAAATGCGAAAGCTCAGCCGATCCAGGCTTGGGCTTTTTTCTTCTGGCTGTACCAAGGGTGCCCAACTTACAAGCATTTCGCTTTTCTATCGCATAAGGTGTAATCATGAAGGGAGTGGGTGGTTTGACGAAAATCACAATCGCTGCAGTCGGAGATTTGTTGATGAAAAAGAAGATGATCGCCTCGGCCGCACGGGAAGGCGGATTCGCACCTATTTTTGCCAAAGTGAAACCCTATCTGAGGAAATCCGATCTAACGATAGGCAATCTGGAGACGACCTTTTCCGGCAACAATTTTCGCGAAGAGCCCAGAAAACTGTTGTTTAACTCCCCGGACAAGTTCGCTGCTGCGCTCCGGAACTTGGGCTTCGATGTATTAGGCACAGCCAATAACCATTGTATGGACGGGAAACTATCCGGTTTGAGGCGGACATTGAACGTCCTAGATCGACACGGTCTGCGACATACGGGCACGTATCGTTCCGCCCGGGAAGCCCGCCGGAAACTGATTGTCAACGTAAAGGGAATAAAAATCGGAATATTGGCTTATACGAAAGGAACGAACGGGATCCCAGTGCCGGAGCCGTGGTTAGTCAACAGGCTAAACCGGAAAAAAATATTATCGGACGTGCGCAGCTTGAAAAATAGAACAGATTTTATCATTGCTTGCCTACATTTCGGGAAAGAATTTCAAACTTATCCCGACCGCAGCCAAATCCGGCTCATGCAGCTGTTGTTTAAAAATGGTGTGAATGTAGTGCTGGGAGCGCATCCCCATGTACTGCATCCGATAAGAATGTTTAAGGTGAAGGACATAGACGGACGCATTAGAAATCGGGTAGCGGCGTCTTCTCTAGGGAATTTCGTATCCACCGAACTTCCCCGGCATACCGCTAGACTGCGAGGAACAATCATGATGTTAACCTTAACGAAAAATGCAAAAGGGATAACGGATGTGGTGAAAATGTCATGTGTGCCAACCCGCATTTTGCAAAATATAGGGAAGAAAAATGTTTATCGGGTTGTGCCGGATTGATTGAACGGATATCGACAAAAGAGTTGCTAAACCGGAAGGTCTCCGACATTTGTGTATGCGGAATGGTAAGTGAAATCAGTTTCGGGCGGGCATGTTAACGAAAATAAACGCTAAGCCTTCAATCATGTCTGGCTTAGCGTTTATTCTTACTCTAAGCCCAATAGTATTCCGATCGGGACGTCTTGCCGGAAACAGGCAGATCAGCGATGTTGTTAGTTCTAGTCTATAGGTTCTATAGAACCGGAATTTCAATCCAGGATGAACGAATATCACCGGTATATATCGTTTGCTTCACGATTCTCATCTCTTCTTGAAGCGCCCAAGATCCGGTGATGTTAGGGTGTGCATGGTAGGCCGGAAAATTGGATGAGGAGATATCAAACCTCAATTTCGAACCTTTGCGGATCGTCCAGAGGATCGGCCACAATTCGATTTCGATCTCGACGATCTCGTTTGGCGTGTAGGGTGATGTACGGTCATTGCGAAAACGCAAGCTAGTGATGCCATCGCGAATGTTGCACGTGGTACCGTCAGCAAACTGCTCCATGATGCATACCGTGAACGAAGTATCCTCGGCATCCGAGCTTACGGTCAGATGCGTTGTAATTGGCCCCGAGATCTGCAAGGGGGCCTCCAGTTCTTCCGACAAGAAAGAAATGACGTCCGTCCTCGTACCCGGCGCGTCTTGATAGACGCTGGCCGGCCTGCAAGCGTCAGGAGCCCCGGACAAATAATTCATCAAAGCGGCTCCCCCCTTCGTCGGTACGGGATTCGAAGGATCGTATGCATAGGAAACGGAAGTTTCCGCAAACGATTTTTCGAGCGTCAAGCAATGAATGGGCCCCTGCGTACATGCCAGTTCATATCGCGCAACGCTGTTGTTTTTGATCCATCCGTCCCAGCTTTTCCAACGTCCTTCCCCGATCACATAAGTTTGAACCTTTCCCTTTAGATCCTCGTTCTCGAACGGCTCGCCTTTCAAATGATGATTAAACCACTGCAATGCGGCTCGATGCTGCTTCGGAACCCATAATTCATGATTCGGATAATCCAGGTCGCCGGCAACATCTTCTGTATGCACCCAAGGCCCGATGAGAAAACAACTTCCCAATCGGACGGGTTCGGGAAGTTTGTTGTAGCTCAAGACGGACGAATTGAGATTTTGATCGAACCATCCTTCGATGATCATGAGCGGAATCTTCGTCTTGCAGGGAGCTTCTTTCAGTTCGGCCCAAAAACCTGTTTTCCAAAAAGGACTATCGGGATCGACCTCTGTTACCCAATCCCGATACCAAGGCAGCTTATGTCCAAACAGATGCTGGTCCATCTCGATGTGAGGTTTCACGGACAGCGCTTCCCGATAAAGCGTATCTTGCGGCAAAAGCGGCTCATAGCCGGCGTTCCAAATCGCCCAAGCGGTGAAGAGGTCGTGCCGAAACATGCCGTTCATGTAAAGTTGTTTGTACCGCTCGATTCCGGCGACGGCGATAAACATCGTTTTGACTTCCGGGGGCAAGTGTGCGGCCATGCTCCACTGAAGGATCCCCAAGTAAGAGGAACCGTAAGTGCCGATGTGGTCGTTCGACCAAGATTGCTCGATCACCCAAGTGAGCGTATCCAGCCCATCCTCTTTCTCATGGACAAAGGGAATCCATTCTCCTTCAGATTGCCCCCGGCCTCGGCATTCCTGGAGAACGAAGGCATATCCGTGCCCAGCCCAGAACTTCGCCTGCTCCAGAAAATCCGCCTGCATGAACGGGTACGGATTTCGACTGAGAATGACTGGCCAAGGGCCTCCCCCTTCCGGAAGCGTAACAATCGTATGCAGATTGACCCCGTCTCTCATTGTTACGAATTCGACTTTTTGATTCTTGTCACATGTTGACATTCGTCATTCCTCCATCATTTTTGAAGTTTGTATTGCCCTCTGAGACTATAATAAGGAATAATGGTGACAGGGATTGTCATGAACTTTAATTTGGAACAAGATGGGGAATTAAAATGCCAAAATCTGAATTGCCTAAGTCCAAAAGACTGATGGAACTGATGATGACCGTTAATCGAAAGCGGCAGTTCAAGGTTCGAGAGCTTGCCGATGAATTCGGGGTGTCCACGCGCACCATCTTGAGAGATCTGCAGGAATTGAGCGAGCTGGGGGTTCCGCTTTATTCGGAAGTAGGCCCGCACGGGGGATATCAAGTAGTAAGAGAAAGGGTTCTGCCGCCTATCGCGTTTACGGAAATGGAGGCGGTGGCGATGTTTTTTGCGGTGCATGCCTTACGTCATTATTCCTCGCTTCCATTCGAAGCGGAGTCGGTTTCTGCGCTGAAAAAATTTTATTTGCATATGCCTGGAGATGTCAGGAATCGCATCGACAGCATGAAAGACCGGCTCGATTTCATTGCACCGACAAGGTGGGGGGATGCTCCATACCTGGCTATTGTGCTGGAAGCCGCTGTGGAGCAAAAGGTACTCGCTATCGAATACGAATCGGATGAGAAAGGGGAAAGCAGCCGTCAGATTCAACCAGTCTTGCTCTATGCCAACCAAGGGTACTGGTATTGCTTGGCGCATTGCTTCCTGCGCCAAGGTTATCGGTTGTTCCGGTGCGACCGGATTCGAACGGCTGTCTACGATACTTCAGGCATAGAGCCGCTTGAGCTTGGCGATATCCATCTTACATGGCGAGAAGAAGAGGAGCCTGTGAAAGACCCCACCCACCTTCGGGCTTATCTGAGTCGCAAAGGCGTGCAACGCTGCGAGGCAGAGATTTGGCTCTCTCTGCAATTGAATGCAGACGGAAGCGGCTTTATTGACAAGGCTGTGTCCCGATCCCATCTTTCCTTTTATGCGGAGTTTTTCATTGGATTAGGAGATGAGGTTATTCTGGATGAGCCGGAGGAATTAAAAGAAGCGATAAGGACGAGACTTTCCGAGCTGTTAGGTCGCTACCAAGGCACGCAATGACTTCGCAATTGTAGTCTAGCTGCCAAGTGAACGAAGGCTGGGATGGTAGCTATAATTGTATCTGCTTACATCCCGCCGATTACCAGCATTATACTGAAAAATAGGCATGTTCTATTTTGCCAGAGTAACACATCCGCTTCACCTACAATATGATGAGTCTAGAAATCTAAAGAGGTGAGCCAATGGCAGTCGTAAAAGCAAGGAAACAGGATATTGATATGTTGGCAAGGTTGCTTCGAGCTGAAGCTGAGACCGAAGGTGAAATGGGCATGCTCCTTGTTGGAAATGTTGGCATTAACCGAATAAGAGCGAATTGCTCCGATTTTAAAGGAATTCGGACAATTCCCCAAATGATCAACCAGCCGCATGCATTCGAAGCGTTGCAACATGGTTTGTACTATCAAAAGTCAAGAGAGAGGGAACGCCGTCTGGCGCAACGTTCTGTGAAAGGGGAGCGGAATTGGCCAGCCAAATTCTCCTTATGGTACTTCCGTCCAGGATCGTTCGAAAATCCCGGACCATGTCCGCCAACTTGGTATAATCAGCCGCTCGTAGGACGATGGAAGAAGCACTGTTTTTATGAGCCGACCGCGAAAGAATGTGTAAATGTATATAATACGTTTTAACTCACAGCCATGTGTCGGGTGACAAGAACTTTATCTCATTTGTGGACGACGAGTCAAATTGTAGATGAGAAATTAAAGTTGGGGTATTGGAACGAATCAGCCCCATAGTCCTCTTTAGTTTAGGGGTTTGCGCGGATCGGGAAATCCACTTGAAAGGAGCAAGGAAGGTAAGGCGACAGGAGTAGTGAGAACTGGATAAAACAGGTTGCATTGATTTGGGATACTGTCAATATTAGTGTTCCAAATCAATGCAACCACTTTAGGTTCACCGGACACTTAATTGCCATGCGTGGCGCACTACCAAAAGATCTCTTCACTACTGAAGAGATCTTTTGGTGTACAACAACTTTTTAATGAAATCACATTACATAATGATGACGGATGAGCGCGTGAATCCACTTGCAAGATACGGATGGTGTCTAATGTCCACCTGTATTGGAAGCCCAGACAGGATACCAGCCCAAGGCCGGATTTTCATTGTTGTACAGTACCAGATTGCCGTCATTTTGCATGATCAGCACATTGCCTCTAAGATTGGCCGGCACATTGTCTGCTCCATACCATGCCTTAGCCCACGCCAGGTTATCCGACGTCCAATAAGGTGTGTTTTGCGGATCTGATATTACCAACTTCCCGCTGAAATAATTAATCTGGAGTTTATGTATTCTCGTGTCTTTAGTCTTGGAGTTCCATAACATCGTTCCTGTCTTGACGTCCCAGAGCTGCGCATCGCCCCAGTTATCAAATTGAAACGAAAACCTGTTATTGTCTGACACTAACCCTCTACCGGCGACATTATACATCGTGTCATAAATCAGCCGATCTCCACTGGCGGAAGTCACAGGGGAAAATGGAATCAAAAACATGAGCATGGTAAGACAAGTTAAAAAGATTTTTTTCATATAACATCCTCTTTTCCTGAACATGTTTTAAGTTACATGTCAAATATATCATATATTTTTCTTTTTTTGGATAAAAATTTAAGAGTCCATACAGGATCAAGAAAATGTCGAAAATAATGATCACCGGCAGCGCTAGCGGCGGTGCAGTATGCGTATTTGCTGCGGCATTGGAAAAAAGGCGAGGTTGAGGCACAAAATGAAAAACTGAATGCCGTTTCCCCGACGAGCTTCACACATTTTGCAGGCAAACGAAAAGCAACTTCCGCCAGTTGGAAGGCTACATGCGAATGCTCGATAATGATCTTGACGAAGTGGTAGAACGCATGGACCAGTTGGAATCCCGGCAGTAGGGGTCTCTGTTCCCAGCGAAGCTGTCATCAAGTGCCAACTAAAATAAAATATAAATAGGGAGAATCAGTAAGGCACTGAAAAGCACCGAAAAGATGACAACGAAGTGACATAGCTCAGTTCGAAGAGCACCTGCCTAGCAAGTAGGGAGTCAGAGTTTCGATCCGACTTGCCTTCGACGTGTTTTTTGCTTTGGGCGGAACCTGGTTATGTAGGGATCGAATGAATTAGCAGGCACACTAATGGCCGTCTCGGAATTTTCTGCTTCCCTTATAAATGCGGAATCTTTTTCCAAATTCATGCAAATCAACTGACGGATCCGTTCTTCGTGAACGGCTACAAGCACGCGATAGTATGGCTTCTTCATTCTCTTTCACCTCGTATTTGAACATCATTGTAACTTGTTTCATAGCCTGACGACGTGGCTCTAAGGAGTTGTTTTCAGAAGGGATACTGGTGTGATGTCTTATTTGGCGTTGAAAAATGACTCGAACGAGTCATACTATTCTGATTGCAGATGACTATGATAGAGTGAAGAGCTTATGGGATGAACTACAATGATGCGGAGGTGCTTGTGGCAATGAGCAAGAACTGGGTAAAGGTAGCATTCTGCATGTTGATTATGGTGATAAGCATGTGGATGGCAGCACCGTTAGCTGTAGCAGCAGAGCACGATCATAATCATGGAACCGCGACTGCCGCCAGCAGCTCAGGATCCGCTTCAGAAACGGTCATTGTCGGAACGATATCCGCTCTGGCAACGACGATTGCGGCTGCAGCTATGATCGTGCGGCTCCGGACCGATGCTTCCAGGCTTAACAAGATGACCGCCATGATGGCGGCCATGACCGTCGGAATGATGACTGGGCTGATTGGAGGAACACTACTCGGAATCTGGTTACAATCCTTGTTCTATGCAACTGTTCTTAGCGTGACGCTCGGAGTTGGCGCGGGAATCCTTGCAGGCCAGGCCTATAGCTGGCTTGCTGCACTCGACGGCATGTTGTCCGGAGTGATGAGCGGAATGATGGGGGCTATGCTTGGTGTCATGATCACGCAGGACCATCCTTTGCTCATGATTCTGTTTATGGACGCTATCATGCTGTTGACTGTTGGAATTCTGTATCAATCTTTGGGACCTCAAGTTCAACCGGAACAACAGACTGAGCACCAAGAACCAGAGGGAGCTGGTTTATAACCTGTGGGTATCCAATGATAGTTGATATTCGACTGACTGATGATGGCTTCCGGCAAGTTGGCAGTCATTTTCTACGAGGTGAGTGCCATTCGATGGCATACACGTTCAAAATTTGTTCATCGATTCCTAGCACTATCGAGTCATTTCAAAGTCAAACACAATAAGTATAATGTAGTCTGAATCCGAAGTAGGTATTCGAAGGGGAGTCTTTATTCAGGAGGTGACATTTTTTATGCGGGGATCATTCCTGCACCCAGGCCATCGATAGGGTGCAGGAGCTTGTGTAATGGTGAATGGGTTACACTCTTATGACATGAAAGGAAAGACAAAATGGAAAAAACGAATTATAACCGTTTTTGGCGGTGGCATTTTTATGCAGCATTATTTATTACACCACTGCTGATTACACTAACATTAAGCGGTATTGGCTATTTGTTCTATACAAATGTAGAAAATAATGTGTATAAGCATGAATTTTTTGGTAAAAGCAGTCAAGCCGAACCATTGACGATCGATCAAGGAATTGAAAAGGCTAAAGAAACCTACGCAGGATATTCTGTTGCAAAAGTAATTATGTTAGCAGATCCGTATAATACACGACTGACGTTGACTAAAGACGGCGTCCAAAAATACATATTCTTGGATAAAAATAACCAAATCGTCGGCAGTCAAAATGCGGAATATACGTTTTCAAATTTCATGAGAGCTCTCCATAGTTCACTGTTTGTAGGTGGAACCGTCGTTAACTACTTGGTGGAACTAGCTGCCTGTTGGGCGGTCTTCCTGCTGTTCTCCGGTATTTATATGACGTTCAAAGAAAGAGCCTTGAAGAAAGAGCCAAGCCCAACGAAGAGGCAAAAGAATCTTAAATGGCATGCGCTCATCGGAACCATCATTACAATTCCAATGATTATCATTATTTTTACCGGGTTGCCCTGGTCGGCATTTATGGGGGATTTCATCTATTCGACAGCTCAAAAGCATCCTTCGATCGGCATTCCATTCTTAAAACAACATCCGCCGACATCGGACATGAACGAAATTCCTTGGGCTACCCGTAAAAATGAAGCCCCAACATCCAGCGAAGCTCATGCTGATCATACTGGTATGGCGCCTATGGATTCAATGTCGAGCCCAAGCAACATGATTACTGTCCAACAGTTGATGAATGAGGTGGAGAAGAATAACATTTCCAAACCATATTCAATCATTTACCCATCCGGTGAAAACGGCGTGTATACGGTTTCCAAAGGAAGCAATACCGGTGTAACAGGCTTAGACGTTAGCCCTTATGAGGAAGTGACGACCTACTTTGATCAATATAACGGTAAATTGATTTCAAAAGTAGGCTATGAGGATTACGGAATTTTAGCGAAATGGTATACTTGGGGAATTCCGCTGCATGAAGGCCACTTATTCGGCTGGCTCAATAAATTAATGAATCTGCTAGTTTGTCTTTCGTTTCTGCTCGTTATTTTTTGGGGCTTTAGAACGTGGTTCATCCGGAAGAAGAAAAATTCCTTGTCAGCACCTCCAAATCTTACAGGCAGGCTGTCGATAGGCTTCATCATTTTTATGGTTGTACTAGGTTGTATGATGCCGTTATTTGGGTTATCGCTCATTTTAGTTATCATGATTGAAATTATTATTTCAAATAAGAATAAATACAAACAGCGGGTATCAACAGTTAGACATTCGCAGTAGCTTGGAACGGGAAGCTTCCCGTTCTTTTTTTGTTTTCAATGAGCAACTTTTTAAACATAGCAATTTGAAAGAAACCATGGCTCATTTTTTATGCTAAACTGTATTGTGTATAAACCTACTAAAACGCTTGAATATTAAGGAGGAAAAAATTATGAATAACAAAATCCAAAAAATCACGCCAAACTTGTGGTTCGATACACAAGCCGAACAGGCGGCAGAGTTGTACACTTCTATTTTTAAAAATTCGAAGATAGGAAGAATCACTCACCATGGCAAAGATAATCACGGGATACCAGAAGGAACAGTAATGACCGTGGAATTTCAATTGGACGGGCAAAAATTCGTAGCCTTGAATGGCGGTCCGTATTTCAAATTCACAGAGGCAATATCATTTATCGTGAACTGTGAAGATCAAGATGAATTGGACTATTTTTGGGAAAAACTCTCCGAAGGCGGAGATGAAAAGGCTCAAAACTGCGGTTGGCTAAAAGATAAGTATGGCGTGTCGTGGCAAATTATTCCTTCCACTCTAACCGAGATGGTAAGCGACCCAGATCCAGAAAAATCAGAAAGAGTTATGAAAGCATTGCTCCAAACGAAGAGTAAAATTGACATAAAAACTTTGATGCAAGCGTATGAGGGATAAAGTGCACTTTGCCGTTACAGACTGGGGGAAGACCGTACCACGAGTCATTGATAACGGAAAACGTTAGTTCAGAATTTACCGCCTTATGATTGATAGAGCGGTTTTTCTTTTGGCCAGAAATCAACAATCAATCACCAACGGGATAAGTCTGTCCATAATTGGGTACTGTCCAAGGTGTCTATGTTGTCACAAACGACACCCGACCGTCATATCGCCCTTTCTATAATGAAGCAAAGTCTTTCAGCATGGCAGTCGGAAAAACATTTATCGATTCATACAAAGCAGCAATTATGGACTTTTTTGGAGTTCCATCACTTGAAGGTATTTTTATAGAAGGCTATGCGGCAACACCAAACAAAGCTGAAGAAATTAAAGCGAATGCCGTTGTGCGTGCAGAAAAGCTCGCACAAACATTTTAAAATATATGCCGTAAGTGATACAAATTTTCACTGGAGAAGCAGAACGGAAGTAAGAGTTGTATCATAGCGGAATTTGCTATGTCGTGCAGGTGGTCGTGGAGAAGATAGAGGCCAATGAAGAATGATCAGGCAGAGGGGAGAACTGTATGAAACTAGCGGCTAGGACTTGTGATGCAGAGAAGGTTGGCATTGGTCATGAGAGTTGCTTGCGTCGAAGACAAGGTCGGTTTATAAAACGTTCTTAAAGTAAGAGGATAGCGCCAGAAAAACAATCCTGCATTATTCCTTATTATATTTTATAATGAGAATGATACTCATTATAGATATCGAGGAAGTGGCTTATGCAGCACAAATTCAAATTAACCCGCATGCACGAATATATGGATCATTTATCGATGGGGCTGGAGAGGAAACTGTCTCGTTCAAGTTGGGGACAACAACTGATCCTTCCGAATGAACTTGGAAATGGCACGATTCACCGAATGGTTATTCGTCCGGGGATGGAAATTTTACTGGAGCGTTTAAGTCTGCATCAAAATCTGAGATTGAGGATCGACCAGGAGTGCCAAGTTTTGGGTTTGGTTTATCGCCTAAGCGGAGAAAGCTACTGTGAATGGAATAATGCCATTTGTACGAACTTATCCGGTCCTGAGAGTACGGTGTTCTTTACCCATCAAACCAAAGTCTATTTGGAGACAAGCTCAGCTATCCAGAACAATGCCATTAAGATTCGAATGAGTCCGGGTATATTGGAGGCGTATTTTGCCGACGGGGAGGAGAATCGCAAACTGCGGCAGATGCTACACTCATATAAAAACACCATTCGCGGTCAAGCTATCTCACCGGCTGTTCAAGCGATTTTGCAGGCGATGTGGACATGTGAATATGACGGGGCGCTAAAGCGATTGTTTATGGAAAGTAAGGTTTTGGAGCTGGTCATTCTCTTTATTCATGAGTTGTCTACATATGATCTGTCGAGCAAAGAATTAACGACACTTCATCGCAATGACTTGGAGAAGCTGCATAACGTTCGCAGAGCGATACTCGAGCATTTGGATCAGCCTCTTTCCATTCAGCAGTTGGCCAAAATAGCAGGAATGGGCACAACAAAACTAAAAGCAGGCTTCCGGACTGTGTTCGACAAAACGATCTTTGAATATGTCCGCGAACAAAGAATGCAAAAAGCGGTATGGCTGCTGGAGACGAATCGGATGAGGGTATGCGATGCGGCAATGGCGGTTGGATACAGCAACCCGAGCCAATTCGCTGCCGCCTTCAGAAAGCAATATGGCTGCAATCCAAGTCAATATGGGCAGCATCTTGAACGATAAAAACGGAATCCCTTACAAACGAAACGGACATGCATCGTCAACTGATGTATGTCCGTTTTGCCGTCCTTAATGGGTTGCCGAGCGTCTTCCTTGGGTAGAGGTGAGCTATGAATGTATGTGATAATCATTATCATTCACAGAAAGGAGCACATAAGGATGGGAGTTAGAAAAGGGTTTATCTTCACATTTATTGTTTTGGCCATAGTGATGCTGACTGGCTGCTCCAAGAATCGGCAGCCATCGCTTAACCAGGAAGAGGCTCGTATATTTAAGCATCCGTTAGGCGAAGTAAGGTTGACCGAAACACCAAAAAGAATCGTGGCATTGGATTTCAGTTATACGGAAGATCTGCTGGCGCTGGGGATTACGCCGGTAGGCGTAGCGGATATTGATTCTCCGACAGGCTTTAACACCATGGTGAATATACAGCCTGGGTTGGGGGCCGAGGTTGTGGATGTCGGAGGCCGGCAGGAACCTAATCTCGAAATCATTGCCGAACTTCAGCCGGATCTCATTTTAACCAATGTGTATTTTGTTCAGAAGAACTATGAGAAGCTAAATGCCATTGCGCCGACCATGGTCTTTGATCCCTATCCGCCGGAAGGGAAGGAGCAGTACGAAGAAATGACGGAAACATTCCGTGTAATTGCAGATATAGTAGGCAAAGGGGATGAAGCCGAGCAGCAACTCAAGGATTTGCAAAAGGTGTATGACGAGGCCAAAGGGAGGCTGAAAGGCGCGAATAAAGCGGGAGCGAATGTTGTGTTCGCACAAATGACACCTGGTCAATCGGGTCCTGCCGTATGGTTGTTCACTGGAAACTCCCAAGGTGCGCGAATCATGAAAGAAATCGGATTACATCACGTCTATCAGCCTCAGATGTTTGAACAACGAGGCGTGACGGTGACAACCGTAGAAGCGTTAATGGATTATCAGGATACTTCCTTGATTTATTTAAACACGGACAGTACAGGCGGACTGCGGAATCAACTGGAAGCCAATGCGTTATGGAACGAATTGGATTTCGTCAAACAGCAGCGTGTCTATGCGATAGATCGTCGGATTTGGGCGTATGGGGGACCAATCAGCGCCAAAGTGCTGGTCGGTGAGGTTGTCAAGGCGTTGACCGGGCAATGAAAGCGAATGTGAAGGCGGTCAGTGTGATAGGAGGAAGCGCCCTGCTTCTGGCGCTGCTCTTTATGTTTCATGTAACTCAGGGACAAGTAGATATCAGCGTATCTGATGTAATGCGTTCTCTTCTACATGCGCAAGGATCGGCTGTTGATCAGGCCATATGGGGGCTGCGTTTGCCGCGGGCGGTTGCGGGCATGCTCTGTGGAGCAGCTTTGGCTGCCAGCGGCGTGTTGCTGCAGACGGTGCTGCGCAATCCGCTCGCTTCTGCGGGCACCCTTGGCATTAATGCGGGAGCTTACTTGGCAGTCGTAGCAGGAACGGTATGGAGTCCTTTTCTGCTTCACCGGTTTCCATTTGTTTTTGCTCTTGCTGGCGGCGTTCTGGCGGCCGGCATGGCTTACGTGCTGGCCGGGGGTTATCGGGCACCACCGATTCGTCTGGTGGTGTCCGGCTTAATTGTCACCTTGTTGCTGTCTTCGTTGACGAATATGATGCAAATTTTGTATTTGGAAGATGCCAGTCACTTGTTCGTGTGGGGCTCGGGTTCCTTGATGCAAAACAATTGGCAAGGCGTTCAGGTCACATGGCACTGGATGGTCATCGGGTTGGCGATTGTTTTTCTTTTCTCCAAATCCCTTGATCTGCTGATGCTTGGTGAGGAGTCAGCGACTTCCCTGGGGCAACGTACGGTTTGGACGAAGGTGGCGTTGTCTGGAATAGCCATTACACTTGCCGCGCTCAGTGCGAGCCTCGCTGGTCCTATCGGGTATATCGGTCTGCTCGCGCCGCATATCATTCGACTGACCGGCATTCGGCGGCACCGTTTGTTGATTCCCGCAAGCGCGATGCTGGGGGCAGGGCTTTTGCTCGTTGCCGATTCGCTGACCTCCATGTTACAGGCGACTTACGGCACGCTTCCTGTCGGAGCTGTGACGGCATTGCTTGGCGGTGCTTGGTTGGTCGTATTCGTAATGCGCGCACAAAAGAAGCGTCAAGGAATTGGCGGATTCGCCGGGACACCCCCGATGTCCGCAACTTCCAGATTCAGAGCGAGTAAAGCGCGAATGTTCACGGCCTATATCCTGCTGAGCTTGGCTTTGCTCGGCGTCACCCTATATGGATGCTTGCGTTCAGGACATTCCATGCTGACCTTCGAAGGGTTTATCCAAGGGTTATTAGGCCAAGGCGAACCATCGATTCATCATCTGGTGTGGCAATTGCGCTTGCCGCGTATGGCTGCTGCCTGGCTTGGCGGCGCGGCACTGGCGGCATCCGGCTTACTGATTCAGAGTGCCGTGCGCAATCCGATGGCCGATCCGTCAGTCATCGGGGTTACGTCCGGCGCAGGTGCGGGGGTGCTGGCCCTGTTGGTTGTATGGCCCTATGCGCCGGGATGGCTGATGGGGATATGTGCATTTACTGGAGCGGTTATCATCTCCATTGTTATTTTCGCGGCTGCTTGGCGAAGCGGTCTGGAGCCCGGAATGTTGCTTCTGGCGGGGATCTGCATATCCGCGGTAGGTACGGCCGTCATTCAAATCCTGGTGCTGCGGACGACAAGCTTTACGGCTGCTTTCATCTGGCTTGCGGGCAGTACGTATGCGCGAGGATGGACAGATACGATTCCATTAGTCATCGTTTCTGCTCTTCTTCTTCCGATCGCCTGGTGGTTGGGGAAGCGCGTGGAATTATTGTCCTTTACCGACGAAGTTTCGACAGGGGTTGGACAACGCGTCAAGCGAGATCGATTGCTGACGGCAAGCCTGGGAGTAGCATTAGCTGCGGTCGTTGTAGCCACCGTAGGCACCGTCGGATTTATCGGATTGCTGGCTCCGCATGCGGCAAGACTGTTGACAGGAACGGCTCATCGCAGAATGATGGGGTTCTCCATGCTGATCGGCGCTTTGCTGCTGACAACGGCCGATGTGGCGGGACGATTGGTTGCTTTGCCGAAAGAAGTTCCTTCGGGATTGATGGTGTCGCTGATTGGAGCGCCATATTTGCTTTATTTGCTGTATCGAAACGGCCGTAGAGTCGGTTAATTGTGATGAAATGTTAATGCGAAATTCAGTTGCTTCCAGATCAATCAACCCTGCATGCCTGACATCGCAGCCTTCTTTTCCCTGCTATTGATAAACGAGGGAGAACCAAGTACAATCGATGAGAATGGTTATCAATTTGATTGTGAAGGAAAGCAGGGTTGACGATGACATCGAACTTTACCGTTACAAATACAACGATACATGATTACTTTGATCAACTGACAGCATGGGTAAATGGCGGTACTCGCCATAGCCATTGGGAGCAAGAACTCTTGTTGCCCGCTCGTATGGGGAGTGG
Organism: Paenibacillus sp. sgz302191; assembly: GCF_057749925.1. Taxonomy (NCBI): domain Bacteria; kingdom Bacillati; phylum Bacillota; class Bacilli; order Caryophanales; family Paenibacillaceae; genus Paenibacillus; species Paenibacillus sp. sgz302191. The sequence continues at coordinate 4,648 of NZ_JBYLHY010000021.1, read as the reverse complement.
CGCCATCACGCGTATGCGGATTCGGTCCGGAATGGAAATTATCATTTCCGATCTGATCTACGAACAGGATACAAAGATAAGCATTCCGGAAGCCAGCCCGATCTTCGAGTCGAACTATTGCATCAGCGGCGACATCTACTGCGAATGGAACAAGCGGGAAATACAGACGAACGGAAAAACGGGACATATTTGTTTTTTCCGAATTTGGCGAAGTGACGGCCGCATATTCTAATAATTGGCGGATATCGTTTCGACAACTAATAGAATTCTTCTTTAGGTTGATTGCTTATAATGGTATACTGTCACAAAGATCAGCCAGAAAGGGATCGATAACTTGGATTTACTTTTCAAAACGTCCAGCCCTAATCATGAGATATCCGTTTATGACACTACAGAGTTGTACGGTGAAAAAGGCAAGTTTCGAGTGTTGGAGTTTTCCAATAAAGCCATACAAGGTGCTATGGATTTGAATGATCCGGAACGTATCCTATTTGAATATCCGCGAGCTATTATACATCTAATTGAATGTAACACCCCTTCCTTCGAAAACGTATTTATCATCGGTCACGGGATTGGGACGATTGCTGGCCATTTTCCAGAGAAACGATTTAAGGTGGCGGAGCTAGATCACAAGGTGGTGGAGTTAAGTAAGAGGTTTTTTGGATACCGAAAGGATAATGTGAGCATTGGTGATGGCCGACAAATTCTTGAAAGTGAAGATCAACAGGCTTATGATTTTATTGTTTTAGATGCCTTTACTGAAAAGGGAACGCCTCTTCATTTGATCTCTAAAGAATTCTTTGTGATTTGCAGAGAAAAGCTCGATTCTTCGGGATTGATCGTTATGAACTTGTTCGGTAAAGGTGAAAATGACCAGCTCATGAATGCTATTCATACAACGCTAAGCGAGGAATTTGCGTATATCAAAGCATTTTCTCTACCGTCAGAAGGCATCGCCGACATTCAAAATATCATTCTCGTAGGCAGAAATAAGCCGATCGGGTTCCAAGCACGCCAAATGGCAGGCTTCACAGAGATCGAACTCGGGCAAGGGTATATCATTAGGGATAGAGGTCCGCAATGAACATTTTAGTCTTACATCATCTCATTACGCTCTGAGAACTAAACTATCGGGGGACGATAGTTCAAAATAAGGGAGCAGAATGCCACGGGCCGGCAGCTGTTCCTTTTTTATTGAAGTAACGGGGAGTTTAGTTGAATTAGGAATAGATAACAATATTAAAGAAAACTCGCCAAGTTTGCGGCGATACATAGGGCTTTTCTTCATGCAAGCGGGAAATCTGCTTCAAGATTTCGTTCAAGCAACGTCCCCAATCGTTGAGCCATGAAAGAAGGAGGGTGGGGCATTTCATTCTTGAACCACCATTCCACTACCCCTACGATAGCCGCTCCTAAAAATTGAAAATCAACCTCCTCGCCGTTAGTTAAGCCTCGATTACTCCCTTGTGATAAACCATTCTCTTTATTCTTTAACTCTTGGAGGAAAAACGTAAGGAATCGATTACGAAAAAAAGGGCCCCCTTTACTCGCTAGCATCGCGGAGAAAAATAAAGAATGACGCTCAAAATACTCGAACCATAACAACCCCGCATCCACATAATCGGCGTCGTCGCCTGTCGAATCGCAGATTTCCCGCATCTGTTCAATATGTTCTTCGATGAGTTTATCCAGAAGATCAAATTTGTCCATGTAGTGAAGATAGATGGTTCTTCGGCTGACATCTGCCCTGTCGGAAATATCTTGTATCGTAATTTGATCAAATTTTTTTTCAATCATCAGTTCAACAACAGCCATTTTTATGGCTTCTTGAGATTTGCGTATCCTTCGATCCATCGTTGACACCTGAGAAACACCAGCTTTCCTGAAATTAATACATAATTTCAAAAGAATTGTGAACTAATGCACGGAACCTGACTTTTTAATCATTGTAGACTTTTTATTTCTATTTATAATTATACATAGTTGTTACCTAATATTCTAGAGTGCATTATATGCGCATATAAGAGGATGGGTTTAATCATGATCACCAGCGAAAGGAGAACATTTTAATGAAAATTGCAATTATTGGAGCAACAGGGGGAACTGGAAGGAAAGTGATGGAACGAGCACTTGAATTGGGACATGAAGTTGTAGCCGTGGCTCGTCGGCCAGAAGTCATTACCCCCGCAGAGCGGATCAGCACCCGGAAGGGGGATGTATTCGATGCGTCGAGCATGGAAAAAGCCATAGCCGGTACTGAAGCCGTAATCAGTTGCATAGGCCCGCCAAGTAACTTCTCGCCGGATAGCGCCAAGAAGTGGCTTCTGAATATCAGGGCGGCAAAGAATGTTATGGCGGCAAACTTCTCACCGGGCACCGTCATGTCGGAGGGAATCCCGAATATACTTGCGGCCTGTCAGCGAGCTGGCGTTAAGCACCTAGTCATGCAGAGTGGCATTAATTTGAGCGACGGAAAAGAACTTTCTGCTGTCAATCGGTGGGCAGTAGACTTGATGCGCCGAATCTATTGGAAGGCGATCGAGGATAAGGCGATTGCCGAGCATGCAGTAATACGGAGTGATTTGGATTGGGTAATTGTACGAGCGTCAGTGCTTAAATACGCGGATGGCAATCTGAACTATACAGCAGGTCCATGGGCTCGCATCTCTCCACTGCGGCCGCTGCCCTTTGCAGACTGTGCCGACTGCCTTGTGCGGGCGGCGACGAGTGAGCCAGCATGGATCAAGAAGATCGTTAATGTTGGACGATAACATACAGGTGAGAGATAAGAGTCGGGTGAATCTCCGTCCGTTCCATGGCCGTGTCTAAATCGCTCAAAATGTTGACACTACCCCTTTTGAGGCGTTTTTGACGATGTATCGTCGACGACTGAACAAACAAAGAAACCTCCGATCCGGAGGTTATAATAATGAGTTTGACATAATTTGTCTGCTTTAACGATTTTTAGCGTTCCGTTGGCTCTACCCTTATTTTTCTAAGAAATTAATTTAGCGAGTACGAAGGCAATATCGCAATATGATGCACATGATGTGCGCTTTAGCTGGCTCCCGGCTGCTTCTAGCCCTTAGAAAACGCAAAACTCAAAAGGACTTCTTTGATCGACCATAAATTTAGAGAGTCGCCTCGGAAAGCATCCGGCGGTTTTTATTATTTAGTCAATAAAATTCTGCTCATTCAGTTCTTAGCAAACTCTAATAAACCCGGTTGAATCGTTGCCGCGCGTACTTTAACGGACATAGCGGTAAATTTTCGGATATCCTCTCTGTGTTATAGTGATCCCAGGTCAACAAAACACAGGCCATTGAGCCAACAAAGGGAGGATACACACATGAAAAAAGCCAATAAAATGATCGCGACTTTTGCTCTGGGTTTATCCGTCTTCACAGGCGGCGCTATGGCGATCACACCAACAACACATGCCGCTACGGTAACGGCACCGGCGGCCACAACTGCGAATAAGATCATCACTACAGGCGAACGCTATATGGGCACACCATATCGATTTGGTTCAGCGTCGGGAAATACTCGAACTTTTGACTGTTCCTCGTTTACGCAATTTGTGTTTAGACAATATGGTATTAATTTGCCTAGATCGTCCAGCGAGCAATCGCATGTCGGTACGTATGTACCACGTAATCAACTGCAGCCCGGTGACTTGGTATTCTTTTATTCACCGATCCATCACGTAGGTATCTACATCGGTAACGGTAAAGTTCTACAGACTTACGGCAGTCCGGGAGTTACGATCTCGGATATGAGCAAAGGTTGGTGGAGCAATCATTACGCTACGGCACGCCGTGTATTGTAAGAAATAATGAAATCAACGTCACCTTAACGGGTGGCGTTTTTTCTTTGCAGATCATCACGCATAAGAAAGAAGATCCAGAGGTATGATACTTTTAGAACGAGCAGATCCACTGCGCAGAACCGACTCCAAAGGCTAGGAACGTAAGGGACGAGGCTCGTTCTTTTTGAGTTTCCCATGATATTCCATCCCGAAGTTTTAAATATACCTACGTATTCGTCGGAGCCTTGAAGCTGGATATATAGGGGCGTGACCTAGCAGATCAGTAAGGGGTCCCGCCAACAAAACGCGGAAAACGTACGCTAAGCATTCATATTATTTAAAAAGCCTAGATTCCTGTACGTCAATCGAATCCGCATCCACGGCAGCATCTATGACTTGTCGCCATATGAATATATGGAGGCGGTGAAGCAAGGTGCCGTAAAGCCGAAGCAGATAAAGCTGTGATTGGCCGCATGGGTGAAAAATGAAGCAATTTAAAGCAATTCCTTGATTGACATCGAATAAGAGGTTTGCAGAGCTCATCTCAGGTCAATATTTTAAAAATCGAGGGAGCCGCATTCCTGTTAAAATGGTTGGGGCCTCCAAACGTCCGATAACGACAAAGGGTGGTATGACAATCAAGGGAATTTTGTGTCATTTATGTAGAGACAACATATGAGGGGGTTAATCGACTTATAGACATATGTATAAAATACGGGTTTTGTGAAGAAGTTTATATACTATTTTGCTATAAGGGTTTTAACACTATCAAAAGTTCTAATCAAGGCGGCTTAATGTTACATGGATTTACGTATTGGTCTCCTGGATCTCGCTGCTCAA